>SSGN01000163.1 GCA_008016945.1 Flavobacteriales bacterium | reverse complement strand
GCCCTTGCTCACCTCTTTGAACTCGATCACCTTGTCACCCAGGCGGGGTCCGTTGGGGATGAAGATCTCCAGCTTGGCCTCCTTCTCCTTCACGCTCTCGCCCTGCATCTTCTCGTAGTTGGCGAGACGGGCCTTGCTCTTGGTGCGGCGTGCGCTGGCATTGCTGCGCACCCATTCGAGCTCCTGCTTCAGCACGCGCTGGCGCTTGCTTTCGTTCTTCTCTTCTTGGGCCAGGCGGGCGGTCTTCTGCTCCAGCCAATTGGTGTAGTTGCCCTTGTATGGGATGCCCTCGCCACGGTCCAGCTCCAGGATCCAGCCGGCCACATTGTCCAGGAAGTAACGATCGTGGGTGATGGCGATCACCGTGCCCTTGTAATCGGCCAGGTGGTGCTCCAACCAGGCCACGCTCTCGGCATCGAGGTGGTTGGTGGGTTCGTCCAGCAGCAGGATGTCGGGGCTCTGGAGCAACAGGCGGCACAGGGCCACACGGCGGCGCTCACCACCGGACAGCACCTTGATGGGCTGATCCGGTTCCGGACAGCGCAGGGCATCCATGGCGATGTTCAGTTTCTGGTCGATGTTCCAGGCATCGGCCGCTTCGATCTGGTCCTGCAACACCCCTTGCCGCGCGATGAGCTTGTCCATCTTGTCGGGGTCGTTCAGCACGTCCTCGTCGGCGAACTTGTTGTTCACCTCCTCGTACTCCTTCAACAGGTCCATGATGGGCTGCACGCCTTCGCGCACGATGTCGATCACGGTCTTGGTCTCGTCCAGCTCGGGCTCCTGTTCCAAGTGGCCGATGCTGTACCCGGGGCTCAGGTGCACATCGCCCTCGAAGCTCTTCTCCTTGCCTGCGATGATGCGCATCAAGGTGGACTTACCGCTACCGTTGAGACCGAGTATCCCGATCTTGGCGCCGTAATAGAACCCGAGGTAGATATCGTTAAGGATCTTCTTCCCGGAAGGCAGGGTCTTCCCCACCTTCACCATATTGAAGATTATCTGACGTCCTTCTTCTGCCATTTCCTTATGGGTTTGGTCGTTCCCCGGAGCGGAGTGATGCGTATGGATCCGGAGGATCCGTCGACTACGGGGCCGCGAAGATCTTCAATTCGGGCCATTCTTGCACCATACGCATGGACGATGCCTGAGCGGGATCCTGTCCATGGGTGCTTAGGACACCCTCCACGGTCTGCACCGGACGGCTGCCACAGAGCACGTACGCCTTCCCGCGGTCCGGATCGCCGAAGAGCACGGACTCGTCGACATCGGCCGCCAACAACGCGAAGTGGATGGATGCATCCCACGGATGCTGCACATAGAGCTTATCCCCTGGAGCCAGGTTGTCGCGCACGTAAGCGGCCACCTTGTCGGCCTGGGGGAGGCCAACGGTATAGCCCCACCAGTAGCCGAAACCGGTCCAGATCAGGAGCAGGCCGAGGACCAGCGAGGCCAGGAAGGTTCGGGGACCCTTGTCCCAAGTGGGGAACGCCTTTTCCTGCAAGAACTTCAGGAAGTAGAACAGCCCCAGGCCGGAACTGATGTGGAAGATATAGAAGGTGAACCCCCAGACCCCCACCGGTTCAATGCGGCGCATGAACAGGCAGAGGATCACCCCGGAGGCGAACAGGGAGAAGAGCAGCGTGCGCAGCTTGGAGGAGACGAAGGCGGCGTACACCAGCCCGATGAGACCGAAGAAGATGATCGTGCCGGAGGTGCCATTCTCGACCAAGGCCCACAGGGCGAAGGCCATGTCGGTATGTTTCTGGTCGAAGGTGCGCCAATCCAAGCGTGGGCGGCTGTGGTGATCGATCACCTGATCGAAGCCGTGGGCCTGCATCATGGGCGCGTAAAGCAGGAAAGCGAACGCCAGGAACACCAGGAACACGAACACTAAGCGGATGATGCGTTCGCGAATGCTGGTGGTATAGCCCATCAGCAGTGAGATCAGGATCCACAGGAACACGGCAAGCGCGGCATAGCTGTGTGCCGGCATGGTCCAAAGCCCGATGGCGTTCACCAAGGCGATCAAGATGCCGCTGGTGAGGTCGTTGCTCTTGATGAAATGGCGACCCAGGACCAGGCTGAGGGTGAAGATGGCCCCACAGATACCGAAGCCAACGGCGATGGACCCGATGCCGATCAAGGGGCCGGAACACGCCACCAAGGCCAACGTGGTCAGCGCGATGTAGCGGTTGAACATCGACCGGGTGAAGATGTAGATCAGGGGCAGACAGAGCACCCCTGCGATGAAGTTGGGCAACCGCAGCTGCACCACCCCGACACCGAAAAGGCCCGTGCTGAGCTTCGTGAGCAAGGAATGGAACACCGAATTGCCACTGGCATTGGTGGCCACCAGCAGTTCGCTCAGCGGAAGCCTGGCGAAATCGATGTACAGTTCGGCCTCGCCGGTCTGAATGGGTCTGCCAAGCAGGACCGCACGCAAACCGATGCCCAGGAGCAGGAAGAGCAGCACCGCCGCCTTGTGCTGCGCAGAGGTCTTGCGCGCGTATTCGTCCAACAGGGCATGGAGGTCGCCCATGAAACCGAACGAGACATACTTCTTGGATCGTTTGGAAGCCATCGTACGCAGCGCGGATCAGCGATCCACCTTTTCCATGGAGATGATGCTATCCACCACATACACGCTCATGCCGCGCCAAGGCAACGCACCAACGAATTCCCTGTAGTGCAGGTTGAACTGGTTGCCACTGTTCTCCATGAGCACCCTGGCCACCTCTGGATCCTCCACCGAGAACAGGAACTCCAGGCTCTGGAAGGAGCCGCTCTGGGTGCCGGATCCCGGTCTGGATCATCTTCCCCTCGTAGGTCTTGAACAATACCCCCTTGTGGACCATGTAGTTCAGCTCCCCGGCCTTGGCCCCCGTGCCGAACACCCAGTAGTAGCGGAAGTAGCCAACGATGCCGAGCACCAGCAACAGCACCAACAGGATCTTCCAGAGATGAGCGCGCATGTCTAAGGATGTTTAGCGGTGGAAAGGTAGAGCCTACCCGGCTACCGTGGGCCTGCCCCGCCATTCATCCCGCCAATGGGCCATTCGTCAACTTTCAGTACCTTGTCTTGCATAGTAGCAACCAAAGCATATATCTTTGTGTCGTCAAGAACCTCCAGGACCACAAAACCCATCGTCTGGCAGTGCCGAACGACCGAACCATGAACGTGGAGAACACCAAAGCCCAGATGCGGAAGGGCGTGCTGGAATACTGCATCCTCAGTCTGTTGGCCCAAGGGGAGTTGTACCCATCGGACATCATCGGCAAGCTGAAAGAGGCGAAGTTGATCGTGGTGGAAGGCACGCTCTACCCCCTGCTTACCCGGCTTAAGGATGCCGGGCTGCTCACGTACCGCTGGGAGGAATCCCGCTCCGGTCCGCCCCGCAAATACTACAGGCTCACAGAAGCCGGTGCCGGGTTCATTCCCGAACTGGACCAGACCTGGAGCGAACTGAAAGAAGCCGTACACCAAGCGACACGTCCCACCCGCTGACCTCCACCCCCCAAGAACCGAACCCCATGAAAAAGACCCTCACCGCCAACATCAGTGGCACGGTGTTCCACATCGAAGAGGATGCCTATGACACGTTGCAACGCTACCTGAGCAGGATCCGGAGCCGTGTAACCGGCACCGCTGGTCACGACGACATCATGGCCGACATCGAAGCACGGATAGCCGAGCTCTTCACCGAGCGCTTGGATGGGCGTCGGCAGGTGGTGCAGCTGGCCGACGTGGACCAGGTGATCGCCATCATGGGCCAGCCCGAGGACTTCACCGAAGGTGGAGCGGAAGGCCCCCTACCGCCCCCGAACATGGGCACCGGACGGCGCAGGCTGTACCGCGACATGGACGACAAGTGGGTGGCGGGGGTGCTGGGTGGCCTGGGTTCCTACATCGGCATGGACCCGCTGTGGCTGCGCATCGGCATGATCGCCTTGTTCCTGGCCAGCGTAGGTTCGCTCATCCCCATCTACATCCTACTCTGGATCCTGGTGCCCAAGGCCGAAACGGCGGCCGAGCGCCTCCAGATGCGCGGCGAGGCCGTTACCGTGGACAACATCAAACGCGTGGTGGAGGAAGGTACGGAGCGCATGAAACAAGGCGGCCAGCGCATGGCCCACGAAGCACGTGACCTCGGCAGGCAGTGGGGCACTGGCGTCCAGCGCGGAAGCGGCCACGTGGGCCGGATCATCGCCAAACTCGTGGGAATGGCCTTGCTGGTACTGGCCTTCAGTCTTCTGCTGGGGCTGGTAACGGGCATGGTGGGCGGCACCATCTCGCTGTGGCACAGCACCTGGACCAGCCAGGACACGGGGATCCTGGACCTGGGCGAGCTTCTCTTCGCGAGCCGCACACAGGCCATCTGGTTCGGCATCGGCGTATTCCTCCTGCTGGTGGTGCCCATCATCGGCTTGTTCCTCTCGGGCTTCCGCCTCCTGTTGAACACCCGTTCGCCACGGTGGCTGGGGATCACGCTCGTGGTGGTATGGATCGCGGCCTTCATCCCAACGATGTGGGGCACAGCAAGACTGGCCAGCGAGTTCAAACGGGAGAACAGTGTGCTCACCGAGATCGAACTGCAACAGCCAACGGACGGCCTGCTCTACCTCGATGCCCTGGCCCCTGCGGACAGCACCGGCGACTGGAGCGTTCGCTACGATGATGGCGAACTGGACGTGGACCTCGAAGGGCTGCACCTGGACGGCGATCAGGTCTTTGGCGGGTGGGCCTCACTGGGTGTGGAGCGCAGCACCGACAGCCTCTTCCACCTGAAAGTGGAACGCGAGGCCAATGGCGTGACCCCGAAGGCCGCCCGTGCCCGTGCCATGAACATCCGCTACAACCATCAGCAGCATGACGATGTGCTCTCCGTATCACCGGTGATCAGGTACCCCGCTGCGGACGGGTTGCGTGGACAGGATGTACGCTTCACCCTGGAGGTCCCGGTAGGGAAACGGATCTTCCTGCGACCGGGCAGCACGGACATCATCTACGACATCAAGAACGTGAACAACACCTACGACGATGATATGCTGGGCCGCACCTGGACCATGACGGAGAAAGGCTTGATGGACCTGAGCACCACGCCGATGCCCCCGATGGACGCGCCTCCCGCCCCCCTGCCGCCGGACAGCCTACGCAAGACCGCAAGTCCCATCGCCGCCGTGGTATGGCGTGCGCCAGCCAAGCGACGTCCGGCACCGGCGCACGGTACCGGCCGCACCTCCAGCACCGCAGGAACGCCGACCCAGGAGCGCGCGTTCGTCCTGGCCAAAGCCAACCTGGTACCCACGCTGTTCAACCTGGTGTACCAACGCCTGCGCTAAGCACGAGCCGCCCCAACGGCATCCGGAGCGACGAGGGGTTGTCTGTCCGGATCACGCCCTGTTCCCGCGCCATTCCGGTGGGAACGGGGCGGCTTCGTGCTTTCACCGGGCTACCTGCTCCATGGTGGTGCGGCAAGGCCGCAAGGCGCTCCGCTGGTACCTTCGCACCCGTGAAACCCACGGAGATCGCCGCGCTCCTGCGCATGGAGGTGGCCCTGGACCTACGGCAACGGGCGGCCTGGGCAGGCATGCTGCTCTACGTGGTCAGCGCGGTGTACGTCTGCTACCTCGCGGTGAAAGGCGGCCTGGGTCTGGCCACGTGGAACGCGCTGTTCTGGATCATCTTATTGTTCGCCGCCTTCAACGCCCTGGCACGCAGCTTCCAGCGCGAGGATGCGGGTCGCCAGCTCTACCTGTACACCCTGGTGGATCCGCGCAGCGTGATCCTGGCACGGGCCCTCTACAATGGTGCCACCATGGTGATGCTCAGTTTGCTGAGCCTGCTGGTGTACACCCTGTTGCTGGGGGGCGAGGTATTGGCCGGGGCCGATATCGGGCAATTCGTGCTGGCGGTGGTGCTGGGCGGGATCGGCTTCGCGGCGGTGCTCACCTTGATCTCCGCCATCGCAGCCAGGGCGGGCAACGGCATCGGGTTGATGGCGATCCTGGGCTTCCCGCTGGTGCTTCCGCTCCTGCTCACCGTGATGCGGGCGAGCAAGCTGGCGCTGGATGGCGTGGCCTGGAGCGTAACGAGCACCTACTTCGGTGGGCTGGTGCTGCTGGACGTGATCACCGTGACACTGGCCTGGATCCTCTTCCCGTACCTTTGGCGCGACTGATGAGACACTGGTGGAAGTTCCTCGGGATAGGTCTGCTATTGGTGGCATCGATCGCAGCGTTGCGGGTGCCCCTGGCACCGACCTTGGTGCATGTGACGCCGGACAGGATCGCACCGGGGCCGGTGGAACTGGCGATCACCGGGTACAACACGCGGTTCCTTGAACCCGCGGTGGTGAAGCTCTCCAACAGCGGCCAGACCGTATGTGCCACCAGCGTGGTGGTGAAGGACGCCACCCACCTCACGGCGAGCTTCGACGTACCCGCCGGCATGAAGGCCAACCTCACCGATGTGGTGGTGAACGACCTGGTGTACCAAGGGGCGCTCTTCACCGACGGCTTGGGCGATGGGATCGGCGCACAGGAATGTCCATCCGGCATCGACGAGCGGAACACCTTGCCGGCCAAGGGCCGTTTCGTCTTCCCCAACCGCAGCATCCTGTACGAGAGCATCCGCAACCTGCACTTCCATGTGCCCATGTGGTTCACCATGATCGTCCTGATGGGCATCTCGGTGTTCCACAGCATCAAGGTGCTGGGCAGCGATTCGCTGGACCGGGACCTGGCGGCCGAAATGGCCGCACGCATGGGGTTGGTGTTCTGCGTGCTGGGGTTGATCACCGGCGCTCTGTGGGCACGGGCCACCTGGGGCGCTTTCTGGACCAACGACGTGAAGTTGAACGGTGCGGCGGTCACGGGCTTGATCTACGTGGCCTACCTGGTGCTGCGCGGCTCGGTGCAGGATGCGCACAAACGCGCCCGGCTCTCGGCGATCTACAACATCTTCGCCTTCGTGCTGCTGGTGCTCTTCCTCTTCGTGGTACCACGGCTCAACGCCATCGACAGCCTGCACCCCGGCAACGGCGGCAACAGCGGCTTCAACGACCTGGACCTCGACAGCCGCCTGCGCGTGATCTTCTACCCGGCCGTGTTGGGCTGGATCCTGCTGGGCTGCTGGATGTACGATCTGCGGGTGCGCGCCGCACGCCTCGCCAACACCATGGACCGATGAGAACGCTCCTCTCCCTCCTCCTGCTCCTTCCCACCCTCGCCGCGAACGCCCAGACCAACGCCGCGCCCAGCTGGCTGGAAAGCACGTTGTACGGTGGGGGCAAGATCAACGTGGTGGTGGCGGTGGTCGGCACCATCATCGTCGGGATCGGCCTGTGGCTCTGGCGCATGGACCGTCGTATCACGAAACTCGAACGCAAGCCATGAGCACGCCCGATCACACCATGCCCTCCTATCCGAACGCGGCGGTCCCCAAGGGCATGAAACGTTCGCACATCATCGCCATCGTCATCATCGCCGTGGCCATCGGCGCCTTGGTGGGATCGTTGTACGACAGCAGCACCTATGCCGACCTCGACCAGGCCATGAAGCATCCGGGCAAGGAGTACCATGTGGTGGGCACCCTGGATCGCTCGCAGGAGATCGTGTACGAACCCAGCCTCAACGCCAGCCTCACCACCTTCACCATGCGCGACCTCAACGGCCGTACCTGCACGGTGCATCTGGCCAAGGCCAAACCCCAGGACTTCGAGCGCAGCGAAAGGCTGGTGCTGATCGGCGAAGCCAACGAGAACGGGGAATTCGAAGCACGCGACATGCTGATGAAGTGCCCCAGCAAGTACAACGAGGAGAACAAGGTGAACGGATGAACGCATCGCGCGGTTCGCCGTGGGCCCTGGGCCGTACGGCACCCGCCTGCTGCTACGACCGAACGACCGTTACCCGAGCATTGAACGACCAACATCCATGACGAACCACATCGGCGAACACCTCTGGGCGGGCCAGTTGGGCCACACCCTCACGGTGATCTCCTTGGTCGGCGCGCTGCTAAGCACCCTCGGCTATCTCCTCGGCACCCGCTCCGGCGGCGAAGCGTGGACGCGCACGGGCCGCATCGGCTTCCGGCTGCACTCGGTGGCGGTGATCGGCATCGTGGTCACCCTGTTCGTGATGCTGTTCAACCACTGGTTCGAGTACGACTATGTGTGGAAGCACAGCAACCGGTCCATGCCGATGGAATTCATCGCCAGCTGCTTCTGGGAAGGCCAGGAGGGCTCGTTCCTGCTCTGGACCTTCTGGCACGTGGTGCTGGGGAACCTGCTGATCATGCGTGCCCGGGAGTGGGAAGCGCCGGTGATGGCGGTGTTCGCTTCGGTCCAGGTGTTCCTGGCCACCATGATCCTGGGCGTATACGTGGGCGATGTGCGCATCGGCAGCAGCCCCTTCCTGCTGATCCGCGAACTGCCCGAGAACATCGGCCTGCCGTGGACCGCGATGGCCAACTACCTGAGCACGATCCCGCAGTTCGCCGATGGCCGTGGCCTGAACCCCCTCCTGCAGAACTACTGGATGGTGATCCACCCGCCCACGCTGTTCCTCGGCTTCGCGGCCACCTTGGTGCCCTTCGCCTACGCCATCGCGGGGCTCTGGCGCAACGACCGCCAGGGCTGGATCGGTCCGGCACTGCCGTGGACCTTCTTCGGGGTGATGGTCCTGGGCACGGGCATCCTCATGGGCGGCGCGTGGGCGTACGAGGCGCTCAGCTTCGGTGGTTTTTGGGCTTGGGACCCGGTAGAGAACGCCTCCTTGGTACCCTGGCTCACGCTGGTGGCCGCAGGCCACCTCATGCTGGTGAACAAGCGCAAGCCCACGGCGCTCTTCAGCCTGTTCCTGCTCACGCTCCTCACCTTCATCCTGGTCCTCTACTCCACCTTCCTCACCCGTAGTGGCGTACTGGGCGATACCAGCGTGCACAGCTTCACCGGCGACGGCATGCTTCCGGGCCTGCTGCTCTTCCTTCTGTTCTTCACTGGCCTTGGCGTGATGGCCCTGCTCAACGACAAGGCCCAGCAGCGTTTCTATGGTCTCATCGCCCTGGCGCTCCTGGCCATCGGGGTGGGCCTTCAGGTACAGGTGCCCGCCATCCTGTTGTTCGGTGCGGTGAGCCTGTGGATGCTGGTGGTCGCCTACCGCAAGGGTTTCGCCAGCAAGGAACCGGAGGAAGCGTTGTGGTCGCGGGAATTCTGGCTGTTCATCGGCTCGTTGGTGTTGTTGCTGAGCGCCATGCAGATCACCTTCAGCACCAGCGTTCCGGTCTTCAACCTGCTGCTGGAGCCGTTCGACAAGACCTTCGGATGGCTGGGCGAGAAGACCGGCAGCGAATTCTTCAAGGGCCTGGCGAGCGCCAAGCTGGCCCCTCCCGGCGAGGCCATCGCCCACTACAACAAATGGCAGATCCCCTTCGCCTTCATCGTGTCCATGCTGATCGCCTTCACGCAGTACCTGCGGTGGAAGGACACCGATGTGAAGAAGTTCCGCCGGCAGTTGGCGGCATCGTTCTTCATCGCCGTGGGCATCACCGCACTGGGCGTGTACTTCCTGCGCTACGAACTGGCTGAGCTGAACCTGATCGCCTTGTTCTTCGCCACCACCTTCGCCGTGGTGGCCAACGCCTGGTACGTACCCACCGTGCTCAAGGGAAGTCTGAAGAACGCCGGTGCCTCCGTGGCCCACGTGGGGTTCGGCCTGTTGCTCCTGGGCGCACTGATCAGTACCAGCCGCCAGAACGAGGTGAGCCGCAACACCCGCAACATGGACCTGCGGTTCCTGAACGAGGCGTTCAACAACAGCGAGGACATCCTGCTCTACCGGGGCGATACCGTACTGATGGGCCAGCACTACGTGCGCTACCACAGCAAGCGGCAGCAAGGCGGTAACCTGTACTACGATATGGACTACTACGCCGCGGAACCCCGCCGCTACGCGGCAGGCGACACCGTGCGCGTAGGCGACATGCTCTTCGTGGCGAAGGACGACCACACGGCAGGCCGTTTCTTCCTGCACGACCAACCCGCGCATTGGCAGGCCCTGGAGGAACACACCCGGCGCACCCTCTGGCATGCCCGCGAATGGAGCGCGAGCGAACCCGGTGCCCAGGTCTTCGCCTTGGCCCCCTTCGTGCAACTGAACCCCCGCTTCGGCAACGTGGCCGAACCCAGCACCAAACACTGGCTGCACCGCGACCTCTACACCCACGTGCGCTATGCCGACCTGGCCGTGGCCAGCGACACCGCCGATGATGCCTGGATGCCCGACCGCCTCTACGAGAAACACGTGGGCGACTCCATCATCACCCCCACGGCCATGGCGATCATCGACAGCGTGTACGTGGTGAAGGACAGCGTGACCAAGGCGATGCTCGGCGACCAGTACACCGTGTACGCCGCCCAGCTACGGGTACGCGATCTGTACCAGCCCGACCGCTGGTTCGAGGCGCGCCCGCTGGTGATCTACGCCAACGGACAACCGGTGATGGGCAAAGCCGCCGAACTGGGGGCCTTGCGGATCCGATACAGCCTGGCCACGGTGAACCCCGAACATGACCACGCGCCGGGCCATGACCATTCGAGCCATGGTGCGGAGATACACGACGGAGACCGCATCGCGGTGGGCCTCAATGTGGCAGAAGCGGAATTCCTCGTGATGCAAGCCATCGTATTCCCGGGCATCAACATCCTGTGGATCGGCTGTGTGCTGCTGTTCGTTGGTACACTGATGGCCGTATGGCAACGGGTGAAACGATGAACCGGACCGCGACCCGCGCATGAACCTCCTCATCATCGGCACGGGCCGGGTCGCCTACCACCTTGGACATGCGCTGAAGCGGGCCGGTCACACGGTGGTGGGGGTCGCCGGACGCCGCGCCATTGCCACCGAGACCCTGGCCCGCGACCTGGGTACCGATGCCTATGCCCTGAACGCCGCACCACCCACCGTCGATGCCATCCTGATCGCCGTGAGCGACGATGCCATCGCGGCGGTCGCCGCAGGCCTCCCGGTGAGCGATGCCGTGGTGATCCATACCAGCGGCGCATCGACCTTGGACCGCTTGCGTCCGCACCCCCACCGCGCGGTGCTCTGGCCCTTGATCTCGTTGAGCCCCGGCGCGCCCATGGACTTCGGCGAATTGCCGTTGGTGACCGATGCGGACACGGCCGCAGCCAAGGACGCTGTTTCCGCCTTGGCCACGAGCCTGAGCCGCCGGGTACATGCCCTGGACCATGCACGGCGCCAGGTGGTGCACACCGCCGCCGCCATCAGCCTCAACTTCCCGGTACACCTGCTCGCCCGGGCCCAAGCCTTGTTGGAACAAGAGCGCATCGACCCGCAACTGCTGCTCCCCGCCTTCGTGGCCACGGCGCAACGTGCGGCAACCATCGGCCCTGCGGAGGCGCTCACCGGCCCCGCGCGGCGCGGCGACAAGGGCACCATCCACGACCACCTCGAACGCTTGGCCCAGGATCCCGAACTTCGCACCGCCTACGTCCTGCTGAGCAGCATGATCCTGCGGGCATACGGGCATGAGGACCATGGAGACACCCACCTATAAAGAGCGCCTCGCCGGGCTCCGCACCTTCTGTTTCGACGTGGATGGCGTATTCACCGATGGGCGCAACCTCCTGCTTCCCGACACGGACCCCGTGCGCACCTTCCATACCCGCGACGGGTATGCCGTGCAGCACGCCGTCAAAGAAGGGCTGCGCATCATCATCATCAGCGGTGGCCATTCGGTGGGGGTGCGCACCGTGCTCGAACGCCTGGGGGTCACCGAGATCCACCTGGGCACCATGGACAAACAGCGCCTCTTCGAACAGTTGGTGGCCGAAGGGCTCGACCCCGCCACCACCGCGTACATGGGCGATGACATCCCCGACATGCGCGTGATGCAACGGGTGGGCTTCCCCTGTTGCCCCGCCGATGCGGCGCCGGAGATCAAAGCCATCAGTGCGTACGTGAGCCACCGCAATGGCGGCGACGGTTGCGTGCGCGACCTGCTGGAACAGGCCATGAAAGTGCAAGGCCGATGGCTGACGGAAGCCGCACACTCCTGGTGATGAAGGACCTGCTCAAGCTCACCCGCCCGCTGAACCTGCTGATCATCGCGGCCACCATGGCATTGATGCGCTACGGGGTGATCGGCGGACACTTGGAGCGTGGCTTGCGGCAACTGGTGGACCAGGTGGGCGATGTGCAGCGTGCCGACCTGATCCTACCGGCGCACTTCGGCCCGCAGATGCCCCTGCCCCTGTTCATCGCCTTGGTGTTGAGCACGGTGCTCATCGCTGCGGGGGGCAACGTCATCAACGACTACTTCGATACGCGGATCGACAGGATCAACAAGCCCGATGCGGTCATCGTGGGCCGCACGGTGAAACGCCGTGTGGCCATGACGGCCCATGGGGTGCTCAGCGGTGTGGGCATGCTGTTGGGCGCATTCGTGGCGTGGCGCACCGGCCTGTGGAAATGGGCCGCCATCCCGGCCTTCGCCATCGGCGCCCTGTGGGTGTACAGCACCACCTTCAAGCGGCGGCTGATCGTTGGCAACGGATTGGTGGCCATCCTCACGGGCCTGGTACCGCTCACCGTGGGCCTATACGAGCTTCCGCTGCTCCAGCGCGCCATGGACCCCACCTGGGTGGTGGAGCTGCCGAACCACGACCGGTACGAGATGCAGCCCTTCCATATCGAGCTCTGGTACTGGATCCTGGGCTTCGCCGTGTTCGCCTTCCTCAGCACCCTGGTACGCGAGCTGCAGAAGGACATGGCCGACGTGAAAGGCGATGAAGCCGACGGCTGCCGCACGCTACCGATCGTGTGGGGGATGAAGTGGGCGAGGACCCTGGTGCTGGTGCACATCGGGATCATCATCGCACTGCTGCTCTTCCTGCGTTCGCAACTGCTGCGCGACCCGCTATCCTACTGGTACATCGGCATCGCCATCATCGGACCACTGTTGCTTTCCGCAGGGTTCACCTATCAGGCGCACCACCGCCAGGAGTTCGTGCGTGCTGGGAACATCATGAAGGTGGCCATGATCACGGCCATCGGCTACGCCCTCCTCATCCGCTACATACCATGAACCTGCCCTGGCGCCTCATCCTCGCATCGGCCTCGCCGCGCCGCAGACAGCTTCTTGCCGGCCTGGACCTCCCGGTGTCCGTGACCAGCACCGAGGTGGATGAAACACCGCCCGTGGGCATGCCGCACCACCTGGTGGCCGAACACCTCGCGGTGAAGAAGGCGGAAGCCTACCACTTGCCCTTGGACCCGGACCAGGTGCTGGTCACCGCCGACACCACCGTGCTGGTGGACGATCACCTGCTCAACAAACCCGCTGACGCCGCCGAAGCCCGTGCGATGCTGGGCATGCTCGCAGGGCGTACCCACCAGGTGGTGACCGGCGTGTGCCTGCGCACGTGCGATCGTCGGGTGCATTTCTCCGATGTGGCCGAAGTCACCTTCGCACCGCTCACCGAAGAGGAGATCGCCTACTATGTGGAGCGCTACTCCCCCTTCGACAAGGCCGGTTCCTATGGAGTCCAGGACTGGATCGGCTACGTGGCCGTGGAACGGATCAACGGCAGCTTCTACACCGTCATGGGCCTTCCTTTGCACCGCGTGTACCTTACCTTGAAACAACTGGCAACACCCGCTGCGGAGTGACGTGGCGGGCCCACCGACGTCCCAAGCATCAACGAGCACGAAAACCGAAAGACCATGCGTTACCATCTCCCCCTCTCCTGCGCCCTGCTCCTCTCCCTCTCCGCACAGGCCCAAACCACCAAGGAGGGCTACGCATTGCACTGGAGCAACACCCTCACCGTGGTACCCGATAGCCTGGTGAATGGCACGCATAAACTGCCGGCACATACCATCACCATCTTCGAAAGCAACGCCAACACCGCGCTGGACCTGTGGAAAGCCGACTACAAGGCGATCAGCCAGGGCATCAGCGGATCCAAACCCACCAAGGCGGTGGGCGTCATGCAAACGGCGGTGACGCCGGCCCCCATGGTCGTACTGGCGAACAGCACCACGGAAAAGAAAGCGGGGGCCGCTCGCCTCACGGTGGCCTTCGCCAAGAACGATAGCGTGGCCGTGGACGAACAGGAGGCCGCTGCACGCCTGATGCTGGAACTGGCCGTGAAGTACAACAAGGCCGTGGTGCAGACGCAGATCGATGCCAAGAAAAAGAGCCTGGAGAAAGCCACCGGCAAGCAGGAAAGCGCCCAGGCCGATGCCGCTAAGCTGGACAAGAAGAGCGCCAAAGCCAATGCCGAGCTGAAGAAGATCAAGGCGAAACAAGGCAAGGTGCAGGGCGACAACGCCAAGCTCAGCGGCGAGATCGCCGGGCTGGAAAAGAAATTCCAGCTCACCAACAACCCGAAGGACCTGGAGAAACTGGCCAAATTGCGCGGCAAGCTCACCAAGGGCGAAGCCGAACTGGCCAAGTTGATGAGCAGCGAGGCCAAGGCGCAAGGCAGCCTCAACAAGATCGAAGGTGCGAAGCCCGATGCAGCCAAAGCCGAAGCCGAACGCACCCAGACCCGCGAAGAGGTCCAGAAGGACGTGGAGCAACTCCAGCGTAAGCTGAACGACATTCGCTGATCCCGATCGAACGTGCGACCCCGGCCTTCCGTCGATGGCCGGGGTCGCACGTTCTTGTACCAATTCGCACTAAGGCAGAGGCCGATCCGCTCGCTCTTTTTCACCACACCTGCTCCGGGAGTGCTATGCCGTAGGCCCCGGTTCGGGAATACAGGCGAGGCCGAAGATGCGGCATGGGGGAAGCGCATGTGCCCCCAGGAATGGCCCACATCGCGGTCTCATGGCGTGGCCTCGGAGCAGGCACGGGGAGCCAGAACCGGACGGTACTGAACTCCTGGTCGGTATAGCCCCACGTTCAACGCAGAAGCGTCACATGGCCGGTCCGTTGCTGGTGGTCGCCGGTCCGATCATCGATGCTCACCTGCCAGATGTACACCCCCAAGGGCACCTCTGAACCATCCCAACCCTGGTGCGGGTCATGGGTAGTGTACACCACCCTGCCCCAACGATCATGGATCACCAAGGAGAACGCCTTGGGATCGCTCACCGTGGTACGCACGTTGAACACATCGTTGATCCCATCGCCGTTCGGCGAGAATCCATTGGGGGCGAATAAAGCGAACTCATCCTCCACGCACACGTTGAGCGTGGCGGTATCGACACAACCGTGATCGTTGGAGGTGGTCAGCGTTACGGTATAGCAGCCCACCTCGGGGTAGGAGAACGCCGGAGCGGGCAACGTGGAGGTGGCTCCTGTTGGGTCGCCGAACGACCAGGTGTATGCGGTCGCTCCGGCACCACGGTCCGTGAAATGGAAGGTGGGATCATCGATCATGGCCACGACCGGCGAGGCCCCGGGATCGGCATGCGGCGTGGGGTGCACCGTGATCAGGTCGTCCACGGTCCGTGAGGCGGAACAACCCTCTGCCGTGACGATGGACAACGTCACGTCGAAGGCACCGGCGGTGGGGTAACAATACGTGGGCGATGACACGTCACCGGCGGTGCCGCCATCGCCGAAGGTCCAACTGCGTGTTCCGGCCACCGGGCTGGCATCCGTGAAGGTCACGCACAGCGGTGCGCAACCTTCGTTCACGTCCCAGAGCAGGTCCGGTTGGAACGCCGCGGTCACCGTAACGGTGGTCTGTACCGGATCGCTGGTGCATCCGTTGGCGTCGGTGGCGATCAAGGTGTAGGTGGTGGTGGTGACCGGCGAAACCACCGGTCCGGCCGGCGACCAGGCATAGGTATAGGGCCCGGTACCGCCGACCGCAGCACCTACCAAGGTGGTGGACTGTCCGGCGCAGACCGTCGCTCCCGGATCGGCCGTGGCCACCACATCCGTCGGCTCGAGGATCGTTACGTTCACCTCGGTGGAGCAGCCCGCGTCATCCGCGATGGTACAGGTGTACGGTCCTGCTGCGAGCCCCGAGGCGATGGCGGCCGTTCCACCCGAAGGCGACCACACATAGGTGTATACCCCGGAACCTCCGCTGGCCGATACGGAGGCCGTACCATCCGCAGCACCTTGGCAACTGATGTCGGTATGCGCTACGGATGCGGTGATGGTGGCGGCATCGGCACCCACCGTGGCCGACGCCTGCAACGGGCACATACCGGGGGCCTGCACCAATACCGTGTACGATCCCGGAGCAAGGCCGGTGATCGTCTGCGTATCGGCACCACCAGGGCTCCAGTCGAAGGTGAGGCCGACCGGTGCACCCGTGACCGCCGCCGTTATCGCGCCGGTGTTCGGTACACAGCCCACATCGGTCACCTCCAAGTCCAGCTCTGCTATGGTGACGGCATGTTGCACGGTGACCGGAGCGCTGCACGAGCTGGTCATGGTGAACGACACGGTGTAGGTGCCCGGCCCGGGGTAGGTATGGGCGGCCGTGGCCCCGGTGCCGGTATTGGCCGCGCCCGAAGCGGGATCCCCGAAGCTCCATGTGCCCTGCTCCACGCATCCGGCCATGCCGGTGGCATTGAAGTTCACGGTATTCCCTGAACAGGTATGAACGAACGCCGGATCCAACGGGGGGGCCTCGCCGATATGGAACTCATCGATCGCCCCCCCATCGAAGGTGTTGCACACGGTACCCGCACCGAAGATGAACCGGAACTTCACCGGAGTGGCCGTGGGCAGGTCGGTGAGGCAGTGTGCGGCGGTGACCCAACCGTTGCTGCCGCCACCGCTGGCACAACCGCCCGTGGTGGAGGTTCCGCTCCAGCCACTGCGTGGGCTGGCGAGGTTCAACGCGGTGATGTTCTGGCTGTTGAACCAGTTGGTGGTGTGGCAGTCCGCAGGGTCGTTGAAGGCCCCCACGTTGATCCACGTGGTGCCTCCATTGGGCGAATACTGCAGCCCCACACCATCGTAGTTGTATTCGGTCTCCCACCAGATCCTGAAACTGAGCCATGGGTAGGCAAGTCCCGACAGATCGAAGCACGGGGACTCCACCCAGCTCTGTTGCCCGTTGCTGTAGAAGCTTCCCGACAAACCGCCCACACACCATGCGTTGGTGCCACTGGCCGCATGATCGATCGTGGGATGTACGGGGCTACCCCAGGCCCAATCGGCATTGGCACCGCCTGACGTCCATGCCGCGCCGCCCTCGAAACCTTCGGTGTACGGGAAGGTGGTGATGGTGGTGGTACACTGGGCCTTGGCCGAGCACGCCTGTAGGAGCGCCAGCACCGGAACAAGGCCGGCCAGCCAGGCGGTATGCCTTCGACCTTCCCTCATTCGCAGGTCGCTGACCGGCGATCAGCGCAGCACGGTGATGTGCCCAGCCGTGTCATAGTCCACGCCATCGATACCTCGGGCCTTCAACGTGTAAAAGTAGGTGCCATCCGCCACCGGATTGCCGCTGATGGAACGGCCATCCCACACCTCGCCCACACGCTTCAACTCGGTCACCTGCTCGCCCCAACGGTTAAAGATCAACACCTCCAGTGAGGCGATGTTGGTGGCGGCGATGGCGAGCACATCGTTGATCCGGTCCCCGTTCGGAGTGAAGACGTTCGGGACATAGATGGTGCTGGCTCCACCGGGATCCGGCGTATGGACCACGACCACCACACTGGAGGTAGCGGTACAGCCGTCCATGGCGGTCACCAAGGTCACCGTGTACACCCCGGGATCGACGAAGGTGAACGTGGGTGTGGTCGCCGTGCTGCTGCCTTCACCACCGAAGTCCCACGCGCTCGTGGCCCCTTGTGCGCTGGTGTTGTTGAATTGCACCTGAAGTGGAGCGGCACCCGAAGAAGGCGTGGCCGTGAAGGCGGAGGTGAGTAACGAGGCATTGACCTGGTGGCCATCGGTATCCGTTCCACAAGCGTTGGTGGCCGTGGCCACGTACAACCCAGGGCTGTTCACCGTGATGGAGCTGCCGGAGAGACCATTGTTCCAGGTGACCGGTGCGTTGGCCGTGGCCGTGAGCACCATGCTCCCGCCGGGGCACAAGATGTCCGCACCGGCGACTTCGACCGTGGGCTGAACCCCTTCGACCACCGTGGAGGAGGCGGTGGAAGACCCACAACCATTGGTGGCCGTGACGGAAAAAGTGCCCGGTGTGCTCACCGTGATGGACGATCCCGTGTCGCCGGTGCTCCACACCAGGGGTGCGTTGCTATTGGCCGTGAGGGTGACGGAGGCACCGGAACAGATCATATCCGCACCGGAAATGGAGACCGCTGGCGCGGTACCCATCGAAACCGTGACGGATTGGGTAACGGTACCGCAATTGCTGCTGGCGGTGACCGAATAGGTTCCCGTGGCCGATACCGTGATGCTGGGCCCCGTGGTGCCGGTGCTCCACACGTAGCTGCTGGCCCCGCTGGCGGTGAGGGTGGTGGAACCTCCCGGGCAGATCTCGGTATCGCCGGAGATCGATACCACCACGGCGCTGGCTTGGGTCACTTCCACCGATCCCTGCCCGGTACCGCACTGGTTGGTGCCCGTGACCGTATAGGTGCCCGGGGTGGTCACCGTGAGGGTGGCCCCATTGCCCCCACCCGCCCAGGTATAGCTATCGGCGCCAGCGGCGGTGAGCACAAGCTGATCGCCGGGGCACAGGGCCAGCGGGCCGTTCGCGGTGATGGTGATGGAAGGGCCATTGCCGGAAGGCACCTGCACGCTACCGCAGATGGGAGCGGCGCAATCCGTCTGGGCGCAGAGCGTAAGCGTTACCGTGCCCAGGTCGCCCGCACCAGCGGTATAGGTGGTCGCCAACGCGTTGGGGTCGGCGAAGGTGCCAGTGCCTCCGGTCCACTGCACGCTGGTGTAGGCCCCCCCGATCACCTGGGCGCTGATGCTGACCGTGCCGGTACCGCCGCACAAGGTCCCTACGGCCTCGGCCTCCACCAGCAGCGGGGTGAACGGCGCCTGGCAGCCGTAGTTCACGTACGAAGCCTGAGGCACCCCGGGCCAGGAGAACTCGGCCGTGCCCCCATCGCTCTCGCCGCTTTGGCCACCGTAGGTACCCAAGGTATTCACCAGCAGCTCGCGCACATAGGTGGCGGAATCGCTGCAGTTGGTGCCATTGTCGAACAGGATCAGGGTGCGCTGGCCCGAGCCGGAGGGCGGTGTGGGGCTCACCGGCATGCCCGCCGCCGGGCTGTTGGCGAAATGGCCAGCGGTATTGCCCGCATCCTGGAAGATGATGTGCAGGGTATCCGCCAGTGCGGCGAAGGAATTCCCCACCACGCACATCTCGGTGCTGGTCACCATCAGGACCTGTGCTCCGGCCGGCATGATGCCTTGGGGCGGCTCCACCAGCAGACCACAGCTGACGATGGTGGCGTTGAGCTGTGCGGTGATGGAGGCGGTGGTGGCGTTCTGCACCAGGCCACGCCAACTTCCATTCGGCCAATCGGCTTCGAGGTCGGAGAGGGCGATGGGCGCGGGTCCAACGCGGAAGCGGACCATCTCGTTCTGGCCTTCACTGCTGCCCGGGCAGGTCGAAGAAGGGTTGCAGGCATCCACCAGGATGCTTTCGATCTCCAAACACTTGGTGGGGACCTGCGCGGTGGCCATTCCAACAACGCTCAACGCGAGCAGGGTCGATAGGTCGCGCATCCGGATCATCATGCTCATCGGTCAATAGGACGGATCAAGGGCCGCAAAGGTCGCTCGATCCGCGGTAGGGAAGATGAAAAGATCGTTACGGCACCGGGGTTGCCGGTCGATCGGTCGGTTCACTGGGCCTTGGCCCGCTCCCAGTAGGCATCCATCTCCGCCAGGGTCATCTCCCCCATCACCTTGCCATCCGCGTGGCTCTCCCGCTCGAGGAACTGGAAGCGTCGGATGAACTTCCGGTTGGTCCGTTCCAAGGCCTCGTCGGGGTCGATCCCCAGGAAACGTGCGTAGTTCACCAGGCTGAAGAGCACATCGCCGAGTTCTTCGGCCATGCGGGGGCTTCCCGCCTCCACCTCGGCCTTCAGTTCGCCCAGCTCCTCGTTCACCTTGGCCCACACCTGCTCGGGGTGCTCCCAGTCGAAGCCCACGCCGCGGGCCTTGTCCTGGATCCGAATGGCCTTCACCAAGCTCGGCAGGCCACGTGGCACGCCATCGAGCACGCTGGGGGGGGCCTGCGGCCCGGCTTGATCCCCGGCCCCGGAGGCACTGCGTTCGGCCAGCTTGATCCGCTCCCAGTTGGCCTTCACCTCCTGTTCGTCCTGCACCTTCACGTCACCATAGATATGCGGATGCCTCCGGATCAGCTTCTCGCAGATCCCGTTGAGCACGTCGGTGATGTCGAAAGCGCCCTTCTCCTGGCCGATCCTGGCATAGAACACCATGTGCAACAGCAGGTCGCCAAGCTCCTTCTTCACCTCGGGAAGGTCCTCCTTCAAGATGGCGTCACCCAGCTCGTAGGTCTCCTCGATGGTAAGGGGCCGCAGGGTCTCCATGGTCTGCTTCCGGTCCCAGGGGCATTCAGCCCGGAGGGTATCCATGATGTCGAGCAGGCGGAGGAATGCGATGGCACGTGGATCCATGGGCCGAAAGGTAGCCACCGGAGTTGTTGCGTGTCGGGGTATTGCCCGTTGCATCGCTGCCCAAGCGCGTAGCGAGCAGCCCAACACGTGATACCATTTGGACATTCCATAGCGGCCGAAGATGCGCGGGTATTATTTCACCGGCCGATACGCGGGACCTTTTCCGTAGCGGGGCCTACCGGATAGGTCTCTTGGAGTAGGCATGGGGAAAAAGCAAGCCGATCGACCGGTATTGGGATATCCAAATGGTACAACTCCCCGAACGAAGACTGACATACTTCACCGAAGAACCTCCCGTTATCTTCGCCGACCTACCATTGGCAGTCAAGTCTTCCGCATGCGGCACGTCCTGCTGACCTTACTCCTTCTGCACAGCGCATGGACGTTGGCCCAGAGCACCGGCACCTTGACCGGAACGGTGCGCGATGAATACGGGAACGCCCTGCCCCGTGCCAATGTGGTGATCGTGGGCACCACCACCGGGGTCGCATGCGATGATCAAGGCCGCTACACCATTGCCCTACCTGCGGGCACGCCGGTACCGTTGCGCTGGAGCTACAGCGGCATGCAGCCCTTCGAGCAGCAGGTGGTGGTGGATGCGGACAACGTGGTGAACTACGACGTGCGGCTGCGTGTGACCACCTTGACCGGCGCCGTGGTGCGCGGCACCCAGCGCGACCGCGAGGAGGGGCTGGAATCGCTGGACCCGCGCGTAACGCGGTTCAACCCCAGTGTACAGGGTGGCGTGGAAGCCCTGTTGCAAGGGCAGCTCGGTTTCTCCACGCGGAACGAACTGAGCGCGGGCTACAATGTGCGTGGCGGCAACTTCGATGAGAACCTCGTGTATGTGAACGACATCGAGGTGTACCGGCCGTTCCTCGCGCGTGCCGGGCAACAAGAAGGCCTCAGCTTCCCGAACCCGGACATGATCGAACGGATCCAGTTCAGCCCCGGCGGATTCGAGGCGCGTTATGGTGATAAGATGAGCAGCGTGCTCGACATCACCTACAAACGCCCCAAGCAGTTCGCCGGAAGCGCCATGGCCAGCCTGCTCGGTGGTGCATTCCATCTGGAGAACACCATGCACGGGAACCGGTTGCGCCAGGTCACCGGCGTGCGCTACCGGACCAATACCCTGGTGCTCAATGGGCTGGATACCAAAGGCCAATATCGTCCGGCATATACCGACATCCAGTCCTATTGGACCTACGACCTCACGGACAAGGTGGAGCTGGGTTTCCTGGGGCTGTATTCGAGCAACAAGTACGGCGTGGTCCCGGAGAATCGGGAAACGGAATATGGAAGCTTCAACCAAGCACTCCGCTTCACCTCCTACTTCGAAGGCCAGGAGGTGACCCGGTTCCAGACCCTGTTCGGTGCGCTCAACGTGAACGTACAAGCCAGCAAGCAGACCCGGCTGAAATTCACCGCCAGCGCCTTCAACACCGTGGAGAGCGAGCGATTCGACGTGCTGAGCGAATATTTCCTGGACGAACTGGAGCGCGACCCCAACAGCAGCCGCTATGGTGAAGTGAAACAGAACCTGGGGATCGGGCGTTCGCTGAAACACGCGCGGAACGAACTGGATGCCACGGTGCTCACCTTCGCGCATAAAGGCTACCGGCAATACGGCAGAAGTTACCTGCAGTGGGGCGCCGATGTGCGCAGTGAGGTGATCAACGATGTGCTGAGCGAGTGGACCGTGATCGATAGCGCGGACTTCAGCATTCCGTTGAACAGCGGCGAGGACCTGGTGTTGAGCCATGTGCTGAAGAGCCGCCTGAACATGGAGAGCATCCGGGCGAGTGCTTATGCCCAGAACACCTGGCGCTGGGACCGCGGCCACGGCAAGTGGTACACGTTGATCGCCGGCGTGCGCGCCCAACATTGGACCTACAACGGACAGACCGTGGGCAGCCCACGTGTGCGCTTCACCTACCATCCGGGGTGGAAACGGACCACCGACAGAGGCGATACGCTGGACATGGACTACAGCTTCTGGCTGGCCGCGGGCATGTACCACCAGCCCCCGTTCTACCGCGAGGTGCGGAACTTCCAGGGCGAACTGAACCCGGACATCAAGGCCCAACGCAGCATCCATTACGTGCTGGGGATGGACCGCCGATTCACCATCTGGAAGCGCCCGTTCAAATTCACGGCGGAAGCCTACTACAAGCAGATGGACGACCTGATCCCGTACGAATTGGACAACGTGCGGATCCGGTACTACGGTGCCAACCTGGCGAAAGGCTACGCCACCGGCCTCGACCTGAAGCTGAACGGAGAGTTCATCGATGGTGTGGAGAGCTGGATCGGGGCCAGTGTGATGAGCATCCAGGAGGACCTGTACAACGACAGCTACACCAAACGGTACAATGCCGCCGGCGACCTGATCGTACCCGGATACACCTTCGACCAGGTGGCGGTGGACAGCACGGTGATCACACCGGGTTGGATCCCCCGCCCCACCGACCAACGCGTGAACGTGGCCATCTTCTTCCAGGACGAAATGCCGAGCATGCCCACGCTGAAGGTGCATCTCAACGTGAACTTCGGCACGGGCGTACCCTTCGGGCCACCCAGCGCGAACCGCTATTCCGACACACTGCGCACCACGCTCTACCGCCGGGTGGACATCGGCTTCAGCAAGCAGTTGCTTGGTGCCAAAGGCCAGGAGAAGCAAGGCTTCCTCGGCAAGATCCACAACATGTGGGTGAGCCTGGAAGTGTTCAACCTGCTCAACATCAACAACACCATCACGCACACCTGGATCCAAAGTGTGGATGGCCGCGAATACTCCGTGCCGGACTACCTCACCCCCAGGCGGTACAATTTGAAGCTGATCGCGTGGTTCTGATGAGCTCCGGTGTGGACGTAGCCCCATGTTGACCGCACTCGCCTGCCTGCTCGTTGCAGCACCCATCCAAGGCGACACCCTGCCAGCCTTGAACGCCTGCATCGTGGAATACGCCCTGTCGCAGGAAGGGCACACTGTAGCACGCGGCGAATGCTGGGACCTGGCCGCAGCCGCCCTGGATCTATGCGAGGCCCAATGGGACGGTCTGTACGGTTTTGGTCGGCGCTACGACCCGAAGAAGGATCCCATCCAGCCGGGAGACATCCTACGGTTCGAAGGGGTGACGATGGAAACACGGACCACGGATGGCAGTGAACGCTACACCTTCGGCGAACACACCGCGATCGTCGTGGTGGTGCCTGCACCGGGTCGGATCACCATCGCGCACCAGAACTTCGGTCCTGTAGGGCGCAAGGTGAGCCAGCTGAACCTCGACCTGGCTTCGTTGACCAAGGGCCGCATCCATTTCCACCGCCCGGTTCCGTGAAAGCGCACCGCACGGGGCACGTGCCTTTCCTATAATTTAGCCCGACCATGAGGTTCCGTATCGCGCTTCTGCTGCTTCCCATCCTGTTGGTCGCCTGTTCCACGCACAAGCACGTGGCCAGCTCACACCCCAACGGAAAACCCGAGGTGGTACTCTACCTGAAGGGCGATGGCAACCAGGCCGAGAAGGTGATGGAGAAGGTCTATTACCCGAATGGCCAACTGGAATACGTGGGCCACTTCGACAAGGGCGTGGAGAACGGTGAGTGGATGTACTACTACGAGAACGGCACCAAGAAATACCGCGAGGTCTGGCTGAACGGCTTGGAACATGGCATCCACCTGGACTACTCGCCCGATGGGCAGGTGTACCGCGAGCTGCACTACGAGCAAGGCAAGCTCGTGAAGGAAGTGGACCGCTCCAAGAAGTAGGATGCGCAACGGCGCACCGAACGGCGCCGAGCACGAGCCCATGGGTAACCTGCACGTTGGCCGAGCATCCGCGGCACGCCATACCTGGTGGCGCCCATTCCCCCGTGTGTTCACGGCGGTGTTCACGCTCATCGCGATCGCGCTGTTCGTGGTGGAACACATCAACGGTCGGTTCTGGTTGAACGACTTTCGGGTGTACTACGGCGCTGGCGCCGCGCTCCTGAACAACGATCCGCTGTACGGAGTGGCCCATGGGCTCGACAGCGGGGTGTTCAAGTACGCCCCCATGCTGGCCCTGGTCTATGCGCTCTTCGCCCTGCTGCCCTACTCCCTTGCGGCATCCATCCAGTTCGGGCTGATCACCCTGGCGTTCATCGACGGCGTGCGGCGGATCGACCGGTTGGTACGCACCACCTTCCTGAACGGGAAGCCCGAAGCCTACCTACCGCTCTTCCTCATCGCATTGGCCTGCATCGTGCACCTGCATCGCGAGCTGCACCTGGGCAACATCAACATGCTGCTGTTGTGGCTGCTGGTGGTGGCCCTGGAGCAGCTGATGCGCGCGAAGGACCTGCGGGGTGGTGCGCTGCTCGGTGCCGCGATCCTGGCCAAGCCGCACTTCGTGGTGCTGCTGCCCTTGCTGGTGCTTCGCGGGCGGTGGAAGGCGCTCCTTGCCGCTTCCGGTGCGCTCGCGGCCGGCCTGCTCTTGCCCGCGCTCTTCCTGGGGTGGCCTGCGAACATGGAGGTCCACGTGGCCTGGCTCGGCGAGATGGCCAAGCACAACGCAGCGCTCATCTACACCGGCGGTGACGACCATAGGGCGGTCAACACGATCTACTCCTTCGTACACCGTGCCGCTCTGAAGCACTTCCTATCGCCCAGTGGAACGGAAGCCTATGGTCTGCTGGCCCTCATCGCTGGAGCCTTCGCCCTGTTCGTCCGGCGCAACCAACGCCGGGGTGTGGCGAACGCCTTCCCATTCGAATACCTGCTGCTCGTAGGGCTGGTACCCAGCATCACCCTCACGGACACCGAACACTTCCTGCTGGCCCTGCCCCTGGTGGCGTACACCGTCCACCGCTTGGTTCCCCGGGCCCACCCACGCTGGCTCGCGCCAATAGCGGTGCCCTTACTGGTGCTGTACGGCGGCAACTTCGAGGATGCCTGGGGGCCCTACGCCGATGTGCTCATCCACTGCGGCGTACTGGGCGTTGGCAGCTTCGGCCTGCTTCTGGTCAGCACGATCCTGTGGTCACGATCGAACCCTGCGCCGTTCGCGGTGTCCAACAGGGGAGAATGAAACGCTCCACCGCCCTCCCCTGCCTGCTCGCCCCCTTCGCGCTGCTGGCCCAAGAGACCTATTACCCGCCCACGACGGGAAGTACTTGGGCCACCACCGACCCGGCCACCCTGGGCTGGTGTACGGACCAGCTGCCACCGCTGCTCGACTTCCTGGAGGCGAGTAACACCAAGGCCTTCATCGTCTTGAAGGATGGCCGCATCGTGATCGAGGAATACTTCGGCACGTTCACCCAGGACAGCAGTTGGTACTGGGCCAGTGCGGGCAAGAGCCTCACGGCGTTCTTGGTGGGCCTGGCGCAGCAGGATGGGCTGTTGGACATCGACGAACCCAGCAGCACCTACCTGGGCAACGGATGGACCAGCTGCACCCCGGAACAGGAGTCGGCGATCACCGTACGCCACCAGCTCACCATGACCACTGGCCTGGACGATGGCGCCGTGGACCCCGACTGCACCGATCCCGGATGCCTGCAATACCTCGCCGAACCGGGTACACGCTGGGCCTACCACAATGCGCCGTACACCAAGCTCGATGGCGTGATCACCGATGCCACCGGCCAGAACTTGAACGGCTATGTGTACAACAAGCTGGGGCAGTCCATCGGGCTGCTGGGCCTGTACGCGCCCATCGGCTCCAACAACGTCTTCTTCAGCACCCCACGTGCAATGGCGCGGTTCGGGCTGCTGGCGATGTCCGGAGGCCATTGGAACGGCACCCCGATCATGTCGGACAGCGGCTACTTCACCGCCATGACGACGCCCTCGCAGGGCATCAACCCGGCCTACGGATACCTGTGGTGGCTCAATGGCCAGGACAGCTACATGCTGCCCGGCATCCCATTCAGCTTCACGGGGCCGCTGATGCCGGATGCACCACCGGACGCGTACAACGCCATGGGCAAGAACGGGCAGGTGGTCAACGTGGTCCCCGCGCAGGGCCTGGTGGTGGTGCGCATGGGCGACCTGCCCGGCGGCATCTTCGTGCCCAACGCGTACAACAACGACATCTGGGAGCGCCTCAATGCCGTGATGTGTACGGGCACGGGCCTTTCACCGGGCCTGGCCGCCAACCTGAGCGGCATGCTCACCGTCGATCACGGCCGGATGGCCGTTACCGCGCCCCCTGGCGCTCGGATCCTCCGCATATCCACGGTGGATGGGAAGGTGGTGCATGGAACGACCGCGGTGGGCGCCACCGTGCCAACGCCGAGCGGGGTGCTGATCGTTACCTGGGAAAGTCCGGATGGCACTGTACACCCAGAACGTATCGTGATGCCTTGACCACCGACGGGAACACGTTGGGGTCGGACCGAAAACAGGGGAAGCTTACAGTCCTCCCCCTACGCGAATTGCCGCACGCTGAGCGCGATGATGCGGCAGCACTCCAGCAACTGTTCCTCGGTGATCACCAAGGGCGGTGCGAAACGGATGATGTCGCCGTGCGTGGGCTTGGCCAGCAAGCCGTTGTCGCGCAGCAGCAGGCACAGCTCCCAAGCGGTCTTCGGTGAGCCATCGGCGGCCTTGCGTGGTTCAATGACCACGGCATTCAGCAGGCCTTTTCCGCGTACCAGCTTCACGTAGGCGAACGCGTCCACCAGCTTCTGCATCTCGCTTCGGAAGAGCTGCCCGAGCCGCTCGGCGTTCTCGGCGAGCTTCTCCTCCTTCACGATATCCAGCGCCTCCATGGCCAGGCGTGCCGCCATGGGGTTGCCGCCGAAGGTGCTGCCGTGGCTTCCTGGGGTGAACACCTCCATCACCGCGTTGTCGGCCAGCACGAGGCTTACGGGGTACATGCCCCCGCTCACGGCCTTGCCCAGGATCACCACATCGGGGCGTTCGCCGCTGTGTGCGGTGCAGAGCATGCGTCCGGTGCGGGCGATGCCGGTCTGCACCTCGTCGGCCATGAAGAGCACGTTCTTCGACCGGCAGAGGCGGATGGCGCTGCCGATGTAGTCCTCGTCGGGCACGAACACCCCGGCCTCGCCCTGGATGGGTTCCACGAGGAAGGCGCACACGGTGGGATCGGCCAACGCCTGCTCCAGCGCGGCGATGTCGTTGTAGGGGACCACCATGAAGCCCGGGGTGTACGGACCATAGCCCGTGTTGCTGTCGGGGTCGGTGCTGGCGCTGATGATGGTGATGGTGCGCCCATGGAAGTTGCCCGCGCACACGATGATCTTCGCCTGGTCCTTGGCGATACCCTTCTTCGCGTAGCCCCAGCGCCGCGCCATCTTGATCGCGGTCTCCACGGCTTCGGCGCCCGTGTTCATGGGCAGCATCTTCTCGTAGCCGAAGGTGGTGCACACGTACTCGGCGTAGCTGCCGAGCTTGCTGTTGTAGAAGGCCCGCGAGGTAAGGGTGATCTCGGCGGCCTGTTCCTGCATGGCCTTCACCAAGCGCGGGTGGCAGTGGCCTTGGTTCACGGCGCTGTACGCGCTGAGGAAGTCGTAGTAGCGCTTGCCCTCCACATCCCACACGAACACGCCCTGGCCACGGTCCAACACCACCGGCAGGGGGTGGTAGTTGTGGGCGCCGTACTTGTCCTCGAGGGCGATGGCGCGTTGGGTCTTGGTGTGGCTGGCGGAGGTGACTTGCATGATGACGCAGATAAGGCGGTAAAACTACGGGTTCGGAATGGCGGCCAGGATCCGCAACTTCGCAGAACCATGGCACCGCGCTATCTCATCACCCTCACCGACCCCAAGCAGCGGAAGTTCTTCGAGGAGCTTATCGCCCACTTCGACTTCCTGAAGGTGGAAACGTCTACGGCAGCGCCGAAGCGGAAGTGGACGAAGAAAGAGAAGGAGTTCATGGAGAGCTTGCGCGAGTCGATCCAGGAAATGAAGGATGACTTGAGCGGGAAGAAGAAGCTGCGCAGCGCAAGAGCGTTCCTCGATGAGCTTCGCGGTTGACACAACGAAGGGATTCGAACGCGAGGCAAAGCGCCTGTTCAAACGCTATGCATCTCTTCCAGAGGATATTGCAGCATTGATCAGTGACCTAGAGGATGAACCGCATCTGGGGGCGCCGATCGGTCGTGGGTGCTACAAGGTGCGCATGGCCATCCGCTCCAAGGGCAAGGGCAAAAGCGGAGGTGCCCGGGTGATCACCTATGTGGTGGCCGTGCGCGAAACGGTCTCCTACTTTCCATCTACGACAAGTCCGAGCAGGAAAGCTTGAGTGATGCCGTGCTGAAAGTCATGTTGGACGAGTTGGGACTTTGACGCTATCCCCATCTTTGCCGACCCGCTCTTTTTGTGCCGCAGCAGCTCAGCGAAGGCGCAAGGCGAACTCCCCTACACCATGCCCCGCCGCCCGAAACGCACCGAGCCCACCATCATCGAGAACCTCGCCATCACCAGTGCCGGGGCGGAAGGCAAAGCCATTGCGCGCCACGAGGGCATCGTGGTGTTCGTGACCGGCGCGGTGCCCGGCGATGTGGCCGATGTGCAGGTGGTGAAGAAGAAGAGCAGCTTCATCGAAGCCATCGCCACGCGGATCGTATCGCCATCGGCGGACCGTACGGAGCCCTTCTGCGATCACTTCGGCACCTGCGGCGGTTGCAAGTGGCAACACTTGGACTATGCGAAGCAGACGCAGTACAAACAGCAGCAGGTGGTGGACAATCTGCAACGCCTGGGCGGGCTCGTGCTGCCGGAGGTGACCCCGATCCTCCCCTCGCCCACCACCACGCACTACCGCAACAAGCTGGAGTTCACCTTCAGCAACAGCCGGTGGTTCACACGGGAAGAGATCGGCACGTTGGGCGACACCCCCGACCGCAACGCGCTGGGCTTCCACATCCCGCGCCGGTTCGACCGGGTGCTGGACATCCACACCTGCCACCTGCAGCCCGAGCCGAGCAACAGCATCCGCAACTTCTTCCGCGCACATGCCCGCGTACACGGCCTCACCTTCTACGACCAACGCGAACATGTGGGCTTCCTGCGCACACTGCTGATCCGCACCACCACCACCGGCGAGTGCATGGTGCTGCTGGCCGTGGGCCACGAGGATGTGGAGGCCCGGGAACGCATCCTGAGCGATCTGGTCGCGCGGTTCCCGCAACTCACCAGCGTGCTGTGGACGGTGAACCCGAAGAAGAACGACACGATCTTCGACCTGGACATCCACGTGTTCCACGGGCGCGATCACCTGATCGAAGAACTGCCCGACGGTCCCGGCGGGAGGCCCTTGAAGTTCCGCATTGGGCCGAAGACCTTCTTCCAGACCAATCCGCAGCAGACCATCGCCATGTACCGCCTTACACGCGATCTGGCGGGGCTCACGGGTGCCGAGAACGTGTACGACCTGTACTGCGGTGCGGGGAGCATCACGCTGTACCTCGCCGCGAAGGCGAAGCATGTGGCGGGCGTTGAGCTGGTGCCCGAGAGCGTGGCCGATGCCCGGGTGAACGCGGAGCTGAACGGCATCACGAACGTGAGCTTCACCAGCGGTGACATGAAGAAGGTGATGGATGCCGAATTCGTGCAGCGCAACGGCAAGCCCGATGTGGTGGTGACCGACCCGCCGCGCGCCGGGATGGACGAACCCGTGGTGCGCCATCTGCTGGAACTGGCCCCGCCGCGCATCGTGTACGTGAGCTGTAACCCCGCCACGCAGGCCCGCGACCTGGCGATCCTCAACGACCGCTACGCCATCGACCACGTGCAGCCGGTGGACATGTTCCCGCATACCTACCATGTGGAGAACGTGGTGCGGTTGGTGAAGCGCTGAGGCCGTCCATGACGCTGAACGTGGATCGCCGCCTCGGTGCGTACAGCCGAAGCCGGATCCTCCGATCTTCGTGGTCCGAAAACCCACCATGCACACCCTGCTTCGCCCCGTCGCCACATTCGCTTTGGTCCTGTCCGCTTCCCTGAACATGGGGCAGACGATGACGGAGAACTACATCGAGCTCACCGTCACGGACACCCTCTCGGCACGGGTGAAAAGCATCACCTATTCATTCACCCCGCAGGCGCCCGAACTTCATGGTGATGCGGTGTACGAAGACAGCGACGACTGGGAGAAGGTTCAGAAGCGGATCGAGGCCGAATCGCGGGAGCAGGCCGAGAAGCTGAAGCGCGAGCTCGTGAAGGAAGGGTTCCGCTTGTCCGAGACCGGAGCGAGCGGCGATGACTACACGATCACGTCGTACGATGAGGAGGGCGGAACAGCGACCGTGTACGTGAACCTATCGAGCGAGGCCGAATTGAAACGACTGGTGGCCCATCTGCGCACAACGGAAAAAGGGGATGGTCATGTCTCCTCATGGGAATATGAACCCACCAACACCTCCGAGGTGGAACTCATGCAACGCATGCATGCACGTGCGGCGGAGCAAGCCCGGACCTTAGCCACCCTGGGAGGGCGTAAGTTGGGCAGGCTCATCACCGCACAGGCACCGGGTGGTAGTACCGGGATCGCCTGGCTCGATGCGATCATGGGCATGGCCAGGGAAGAATTGACCAAAGGGGATCACGGCATGCCCCTCGGCCTCTTCCCCCTGAGACAGCGCACGATCACGTTCCGGTTCGAGCTGGTGGATTGAGGTTTCGCCGGGCGCGATGCCCGTGCGATCGTTCACATTGGCGTACGGCATCGATGTAGGTGAAAACCCACGCTATGTGCACGCGTTTTCCGGCACCGGTGCTTACCGTGCTTCTGATGTCCGCTTGCGGCGGCGAGTCCAACACCACGGTCCACGCACAAGGCGGTACCAGTTCCACACCGCACTGGAAGGAAGGGCGCGATTATACCGTGCTGGAGCGGGTCCGTTTCATGGACAACACGGGTTTCCAGCAGCCGGCGGAAGCCTTCAGCGTGTTGATCCCGAAAGGATGGAAGCACGAAGGCGGCGTGGTGTGGAAGAGCTTACAGGAGTGCCGTTCCGAGATGGTGGGATCGAAGGTGAGGATCTCCTCGCCGGATGATGCCATCGTATTCCAAAGCCTGCAACCGCACAGCTGGGGGTGGGCCTCGGACCCGATGATGATGCAGAGCCTGCAGATGCAGGCCGCCAGCGGCGGTTGTGGGATCGGCCAGGACAAGACGGCGGAACAATACCTGCGCGAGGTCATGTTGAACAACGAGTTGCGTGGCGCCACCGTGACCGAAGTGAAACCGAACCCCGAAGCGGAGCGCATGATCGCCGAGCAAGGGGAGAAGTACAGGGCCAATGCACGCCAATATGGTGGCGATGCCGAACTCCTTCCCAGCGCGATCACGGCGCGGCTGAAGTGGAGCGATGGGTCCGAAGGCATCGCCCTGATCACCGTGCAGAACCTGCACACCACCATGCAGAACGCATATACGGGTGGCCTGCAACACATCGGCATGAGCACGGCCAACGAACGTTCCTGGGTGCGCTTCCCCGCCGCGCGCCGCGCGGAGGCCGAGCAGTTCCTGGCGAACCTGAAATCGAGCATGCGCACCAATCCCGCGTGGAAGAACGCCGTGGAGGGCTACTTCGTTGAACTGAGCCGCCAGCAGGAGCGCCAGCACCACATCACCATGGCGGCGATCGACCAGCAGACGCGCAACATGACCGCCGCGCATAACCAGCGCATGGCCGACATCCAGGCGCAGGGTTCCGCCAACACCGCCCGGCACAACGACCGCATGGCCACCATGGACAGCCAGATGCGCAGCTGGGAACAGCAGCAGGCATCGAACGACCGCCAGCACACGCAGTTCGTGCAAGCGATCCGCGAGGTGGAGACCTGGCAAGGCAGCCATGGTGCGGTAGAGCTCAGCAGCGGCTACGACCAGGCATGGAGCCGCGGCGATGGCACCTACATCCTCAGCAACAAGCCCGGGTTCGACCCTGCGGCCGCATTCCAGGACCAGAACTGGACGGAGATGAAGCGGCAGCATTGAGCGAGGAACGCACGCGCATGCGACGGAGCATGGTGACCGCAGCGCATTCCCGACCGATCTTCGCACCATGCAACTGGACCGCGATCATTGGGAAGGCCGTTACCTCGCCGGCGACACCGGATGGGACGCCGGTGGGCCCACCACACCCTTGAAGGCGTACTTCGACCAACTCACCGACAAGGACCTGCGGATCCTGATCCCCGGTGGTGGGCGCGCCTGGGAGGCGGAATACGCGCACCGCCATGGATTCCGTAACGTGTACATGATCGACCTGACCGATGCCCCGTTCAAGGATCTGCTGCACCGCTGCCCTGACTTTCCGCCGGAGCACCTGATCACCGGCGACTTCTTCGCACATGAAGGACGCTACGACCGGATCCTGGAACAGACCTTCTTCTGCGCGCTGGACCCTTCGCTGCGCAGGCGCTATGTGGCGCACATGGCCACCCTGTTGCGCCCCGCCACCACGGAGCATGCCGGGGGCGTGCTGGTGGGTGTGCTTTTCGATGCGCCGATGAACGCGGATCGCCCACCCTTTGGCGGCAGCCGGTCCGAGTACCTCCCGCTCTTCCGCGAACACTTCGAGCAAGTGTCCCTTGAACCGTGCTACAACTCGATCCCGCCCAGGGCCGGTAACGAGGTCTGGTTACGTGCCTCCATGGTCGCAGGCAAGCCCTGATCCGGCGATCGGGGACACCGATGCATCGATCGGTCTTGGTCATTTCGCCCCGGATCTCGCAACTTCAGCCGCTGAACCACCATGCGCTCTCTCGCCCATACGACGGAGGAATACTTCGAACAGCTCGCACCTGAGCGCCAGACCCCGTTGTTACGGCTGCGGATGTTGATCATGGGCATCTGGCCGACCATCGTGGAGGACATGGACCGGGAGATGCCCACCTACCACCTCAACGGACATACGCTCTTCGCCTTGGCCAACCACAAGGAGTACATGACCCTGTACATCTTTCCGCATGATCTGCTCGACGCGTTCAAGAAAGACCTGCTGATCCACCGGCACGGCCGATCGTGCTTGCGCTTCCGGCATCTGGAGGAAAAGACCATCGACCTGTTCGATCGGGTGATCAAGTACATCGGGAATCAAGTACACGAAAGCCGGATAACGACGACCAGGAGCCATCGACAGCCCACACGCGTTGGAGGCTGACGCCGGGCACGTACATTTCGACCCATGTCCGGCAAGACCATCGTCCTCGACCACGACCTCGTTCAACGGAAGGTCACCCGCATCGTTCATCAACTCTACGAAGAGTACCACACCGAAAAGGGGATCGTACTGGTGGGCGTGGCCCCACGGGGATACACGTTGGCGAAACGCCTCCAACACGGAATGGCAGGAACGCTTGGCTTGGCCGCTGACCTGGTGGAATTGAAGCTGGACAAGGACGCCCCGTTGGAACGGCCCGTGAGCCTCTCCGTGGACCCCGACACCCTGCGGGATCGTGTGGTGGTACTGGTGGACGACGTGTTGATGAGCGGTCGCACCCTGATGCATGCCGCCAGCTTCTTGGTACAAGTGCCGCTGAAGAAGCTCACCACGGTGGTGCTGGTGGACCGTCGCCACCGTGCCTACCCCATCCGTGCGGACATCGTGGGCCTTACCCTGAGCACCACCCTCCAGGAACACATCAGTGTATCGTTCGGGAAGAAGGATACCGTCTACCTGACCTGAAGCGCGGCCACGATCCGTTGCGCCACCTCCGCCGGTGTTCCATCGGCCCTCACCTGATGGTGCGCCTGTGCATACACGGGCTGCCGTTCGGCCAGCATCGCTGACACCCGTGCATGCAACGCGTCGCCTTTCAGCCCGGCGAGCAAAGGCCTATCCCCACCGGACCGAATGATCCGTGGCATCAGCACATCCATCGGCACATCCAAGCACACCAAGGTACCTGCCCGCTTCATGCGTGCCAGGTTCCCGCCATGGCACGGTGTGCCGCCGCCCATGGCGATCACCGCCGGGGGCAGGGCAAGCAGATCCTCAAGCACACGCACCTCCTCCGCCCTGAAGGCCATTTCACCCTGGCCCTCGAAGAACGGCTTGATCGGCCCCACACGCGCCTCGATGGCGCGGTCCAGGTCATGGAAGGGAAGTCCCAGCAACGGCGCCAGCTCACGCCCCACGCGCGATTTGCCCGAACACATGAACCCGATGAGCATGACGTGCCGCATGATCCGGCGAAAGATCGCACCTTCGCAACGATGGCGATGAAGATCGTACCGGTTTCGGACAAGAGCACTACGACCAGGTGGATGCGGCTTCCTTGGCGGATATACAAGGAGGACAAGAACTGGATCCCCCACCTGAAGCAGGATGTGGAGAAGGTGTTCGACCCTGGGAAGAACAAGCTCTTGAAGGACGGCAAGGCCATGCGCTGGATCCTCTTGAGCGCCGATGGAACGTGCATCGGGAGGATCGCGGCCTTCATCAATCCCAAGACGGCCTACACGGAGAAACAACCCACGGGAGGCATGGGCTTCTTCGAGTGCATCAACGATCAAGCGGCCGCTGACCTGCTGCTGGACACCGCCCGGGACTGGCTCAAGGAGCATGGCATGGAGGCGATGGACGGCCCCATCAACCTGGGCGATCGCAACATGTTCTGGGGGCTGCTGATCAAGGACCATACCTCGCCACCGATCTACGGCACCAACTACAATCCGCCGTACTACAAGGAGCTGCTGGAACACTACGGGTTCCGGATCTACTTCAACCAGCTCTTCTTCCTGCGCAGTGCCGAGGTACCGGTCCAGCCCATCTTCCACCGCAAGTACAACCAGCTGGTGAACGATCCGGCCTTCCGGATGCACGATGCACGCGGTCTGAGCATGGAACGTATCGCCGAGGACTTCCGTACGGTGTATAACGCGGCCTGGGTGGACCACGACAACCACAAACCCATGGAGGCCGCAGCCGCGTTGAAACTCGTGAAGGCGATGAAGCCCGTGATGGACCCGCGGTTGGTCATCTTCATCCGCTACAACGAACGACCCGTGGCGATGTACATCAGCTTGCCCGAGCTGAACGAGATCTTCAAACATGTGAACGGCGACCTCAACTGGTGGGGCAAGTTGAAATTCTTGTGGTACAAACACACCGGCGCGGTGAAGACCATGACGGGCATTGTGTTCGGGGTGGCCAAGGAATTCCAGGGCAAGGGGTATGAAGGCGCCTTGATCGTTCATGCCGAGAAACACATCGTGGACAAGAAACTCTATCGGGACACGGTGCTCACCTGGATCGGCGACTTCAACCCGCGCATGGTGAAGGTGTGCGAGAACCTGGGTGCTGTGAACTACCGCACGCTGGCCACCTACCGTTATCTCTTCGATCGGAACAAGCCGTTCGAACGGCATCCGATCATCGAGAAGAAATAGCTTCGATGATCTTGGTTTTGTAGTTCGGAAAGGATCCTTACTTTTGCGCTCCCTTCGGAAGGCGGGCCACCGCTGAAGAGGTGTGGAAGATCCTGTAGCTCAGCTGGTAGAGCACAACACTTTTAATGTTGGGGTCCTGGGTTCGAGCCCCAGCGGGATCACAGAAAGACCTCGGCGCAAGCCGGGGTCTTCTTCTTTCTGGCCTACGGGTAGTGGAGGGGGCCGCGCTCTCGCCGAAGGCCATGGCTCGCAACGCCAAGGAGCGCGACCGGCAGCACGATCGACCTGCTGCCGACCCGTGATCGTCGAAGCCCTGGATCGATGGGCCCGATACGCGACCGGTCCTTCGTTTCAGCCTCTGGAAGTACAGCCGCGCATCGTCGACCGCTGTTTGGATTTCCAAATGGTATAACTTCGGTCGTATGCCCGACGAACCTGACCCCGCCCCCGCCCCACCGGCGAACACCGCTGCAGGGCCTCCGTCCAAGGTTGAACCAACGGCATCCGAACCGGACGAAACCCACGACTACGACCTCGCCGAAGGAGAGGATCGATACACCGACCCCGAGCACATGCGGCGCTTGGCAGCGATACGTACCGAACTTTTCAAACGGTCGCGATCGACTTGATCCGCCAACGAGTGGATCAAGCTGTTATATTTGCGGCCCCTTACCGCCCACAAGCGGTACGCCTTGCCCAGGTGGTGAAATTGGTAGACACGCTACTTTGAGGGGGTAGTGCCTTAACCGGTGTGCTGGTTCGAGTCCAGTCCTGGGCACTTGATGATGAAGCCCTGCCGCGAAGCGGCGGGGTTTTTTCATGCATGATCGAGCCAAGCGAAGCTTGAGCGGGAGCATGGATGGAAAAGCCCCATGGCCAGCGAAGCGGGCCGGGCGGCATCCACTTCACGGCCAAACCTGGTCCGACCGTCCGCGGTCAATCCAGTCCTGGGCACTTGATG
>SSGN01000040.1 GCA_008016945.1 Flavobacteriales bacterium | reverse complement strand
TTTCCTGCTCGCTCAGACCCATCAGGGCCGTGGCCAGAAATACGTTCTGACGCCCGGTGTATTCCGGGTGAAAGCCCGCCCCCAGCTCCAGCAGGGCGCTGATGCGGCCCCGCAGTTTCAGCTCACCCGCCGTCGGTTTGACCACACCGGCAATGATCTTCAGCAGGGTCGACTTGCCAGCACCGTTTACGCCGATCAAGCCCAGGGACTCACCCCTGCGCACGTCGAAACTGATGTCGGTCAGCGCATCGTAGCGCTCCGCGAAAGGCTGACGGCGCAGCAGGGAATACAGGGTACGGATGCGCCCGGCCGCGGAATTGGCGATCGGGTAGGACTTGCCGATGCCGGACAGGCTGATCAGCGGCGCTTCAACAGGACTCCCGCTCATCAGATGAAATCCTCGAAATAATCGGAGAGACGCCGGAACAACAGCACCGCGGCAAACACGGCGACGCCTCCACCCGCCACGAAAAGCGAAAGTTGCCCGAAGGCTGCGAGATCCCCGTGCATCAGTCCGGCGCGGATAGGCTCGAGCAGATGCACCAGGGGATTGAAGGCAACGATCCAGCGCACCGACTCCGGGACCTGCGTGGTGGGATACAGAATGGGCGTGACGTAGAACATGATCATCAGCGCGGGCCCCAGCATGTGGTCGATATCCTTCAGGAAAACCTGGAAGGATGCCGTCACCAGTGCGATCGCGGACGCCAGCAGCAGCAGCGCCAACCATCCCATCAGCACCACTGGCAAACCGGAAAAGCGGAAGGGCTCGCCACCAAGGGCCAGGGCACAGATGACCACCAAGAAACCCACGAAATGAATGAAAAAGGTGGCGCCAATGGACGCGAACACCAGCAATTCGTGGGGAAAATGCACCTTTTTGACCAAGCCGGAGTTACCTACCACCGCGTGGGTGGCCCGCTGCACCCCCTCCTGGAAGGCCATCCACGGCCACAGGGCACAGGCCACGAAGGCCACGAAACTGTGCTCACCCAGCTCGGGAAAGCCGACCTTGAAGACCTTCCGGAAGACGAATCCGTAGATCATCAACAGGAGCACGGGCTGGCCGAGGGCCCACAATCCACCGGCAATCGTTCCGGAATAGCGGCTGGTGACCTCACGCCGGACAAAGGTGAGGAACAACCAGCGCTGCTGCCAAAGTTCGGTAAGGATATTCATTGAATCCGTCCGGCACTCACGCTGCACAATCCATGTTTCGCCCCCTCCGGGACCGAAGCCATGGGCTGTGCAGCGGGCTCGGGCATCAAGCGCCTCGCAACAGCATCGCCGGGGATCTGCTGCAGATGCGCGCTACAGGCATGATGGAAAAGATGTGCGTGTTACTTGCTTACCGCGCGTCGCACGGCGTCAGCGTCGATCTTGATCGCGGCAGGATCGCGCAGCGGATCGGCAATCTTCTTGCGGACTTCGCCGCGCATGCGAGTGCGGACGCTCTCCATCAGGGCGTCCTTCACCTCATCGAAGGGACGCAGCACCGGCGCCTGACGTTCTTCGAAACGGATGATGTGAAGCCCGAAGTTGGTCTCCACGATCCCCGACAGTTCGCCCGGCTTCTTCATGGCGAAGGCAACGGCCTCGAACTCGGGCACCATCGTGCCCTTCGGTTTCATGCCGAGATCTCCACCCCGCTTGCCTGAGCCGGGATCGTCGGAATATTTCTGGGCCAGTTCTTCGAAAGACTCACCACTGCGCAACTTTTCAAGAACGGACTCGGCCAGTGCGCGAGAGGCTGTCCGATCGCTGCCGCAAGCGCGGAAAAGGATGTGGCGCGCACGCACCTCCTCCGGCTTGGTGAATTTCTCGGGAAATGCCTTGTACTCGTCCCGGGCGATGGCTTCCACCTGACTCTCTGACACGGCCTTGGACTCGGCCTGCTCCATGTAGATCTCGTACAAGGCGCGTTCTTCCGCCAACTTGAGGCGATCAAGGATGTCCTTGCGGGCCAACAGTCCCTCCTCACGCGCTTTGTTCGCCACCAGGCGACGCAGCATGATGTCGGCAGCCATTCGCTCACCGGACGGAGAACCGGGCTCACGCATGCGCTTCAGCAACTCGGGCGATCGTCCGACCATATCAGCTTGCAGATCAGCGGCGGTAACGGCAGCCTTGCCATGCGTGGCGACGATCTCGTCACCCGCGTGAGACTGGTATGAAACAAGCGCCGCAAAAACAAAAGGAACGACGTGAAGATTCGACAACTTCAATTTGCTCACTCCGAATGGAAAAGCAGAAAAGACAACACCTGTTCAATGGTGGTTCATCACAAGCAATGATCCTGAACTCACAACAAAAATGACAAAGGCGGGACAAGCCCGCCTTTGTCATTCAACACCCCCGAAGGGGTGTTTAGGTACAGCTCAACTTACCACTTCAGCGGCAGAACTTGGCCGTAGTTGGTGCCGGCGGCGCCAACGCTGGAGTTGAACACGTTCACCGCGGTGAAGCCGATAACCGGCAGCGGAGCGCCGTTGGCTTGGTTGGTGGTGCTCAGGCGAACCAGACCATCATTGTACGCAAAGGTGTAATCCTGAGCGGTGATGTTGGCCTTCAGAGCGCCGGACGGAGCGGAGCCGTTGTTGATGGACACGACGGAAACTTCACCGATCAGGGTCCAGGTGGCGGAACCTTGCGGGTTCGGGGAGATCACGATGCTGCTCTGATCAACCACGGTGCGCTCTTCACGGTCATAGACGGTGGGAGCGGCAACAGTGATGGAGTTGGTGGCAGCAGCCAGACCGGTGTAGGGGCCGGTAGCGCCAGCAACAGTGGCCAGAGTGCGCAGCGGGTCGGTGCCAGCAGCCGGGGTGTCGGTCCAGGTGTAGTAGTAACGACGGGTCGGCTGGGACAGGACGACATCGGTAGAGGCCAGGATGGAATCATCGGTGGCGTACTCGGTGACGACGGAAGCCTTGGCAAGAGCGGTTTGCAGCTCAGCCAGTTGGGCAGCAGCAGTGGCGGCGCCGTACGGGGTCGACAGGTCGGGCAGGTCGAACTCGTACATGGTCACGTTGCCGGTAGCCGTGTCGAACACGCTGTCAGCGGTTTGAGCCGGAGCGAAGGCCGGGGGAACGCTACCGAAGGAAGCCGTACCGATGGTCAGGTTGGCCTGACGGGAGTAACGAACCGGAACAGCGGTGCTCTGAACCAGGGCGGTACCGGGGATGGTGAAGGCCTTGGAGGAAGCAACGTTGATGATGGTCGCGAAGGAGGTCAGACCAGAGGTCGGAGCGGTCAGCCCGGCGGTCAGATCGTTCGGGGTGGCAGCGTTGCCAATCAGAACGGAGGTGGTGCAAGGAGCCACGCCATTGACGTGCTTGGTCGCGGTGTAAATCGCGGAGGCGGGAGCGATGTCGCCCATGTTGATGATTTCAACATAGCCTTCACGGGTGCCTTGAGCCTTGTTGGCATCCAGCAGACGAGCGGTCACGAACGGCTGATTGACGCTGACCGGCAGGGTGCAGGACTTGTCGCTGGTGGCCAGACGGGCAACGGTGCCATCGAGGCTGACAGCAGCGGTCCAGACGTCAGCCGGGGACAGGAAGACTTGGAAGTCAAAGACGTCGTCGGAGAACTGAGCGCCGCGGAAGCGGACCTTGACAGCCTTGCCGTTAACTTCGTCGGTGTTCGCGATGCTGATCAGGGTGGTGTTGCCGCTCTGAACAGAGTAGTACGGCAGGATGTTGATATGACCCACACCATTTTGCGCAACGGTGATCGCTGCGTTCGAAACTCCGGACAGCGCACCCAGAGTGGCCGCAACACCAACAGCAAGAAGCTTTTTCTTCATACAGAACTCCTAAATAGCAAAAAATGAACGCAACGTAATCAAGTCTTACGCTGGATGACACCATAGCACAGACAGCAATTTTTTTGAACAGCCTGCAAACACAATTGCGTCATGCCCTGTTGCACAAAAACAACGAAATTTTACATACACATACAGGCTATTCACAGGCTCGGGCCATGGGCCCGAAAACTAGAATCGCTCGTACCGCCACCACTCACCCGCTTCGAGTATCCAACGCTCCTCGAGATCGGTCGTGGTTTCCGGGTAACCCCGTTGCAGAGGCGCAAAACCAATGCGCATGGTTACATCGCAGGTTGCGTCCTTGCACTTTACGTTAACGACATCTGCGCTCTTAAGTTTAACTGCGGGCGCGGAACGGCTGCGAAAACCGAAGAGATCAACGGCCTTGCGGTAAGCAGGCGTGGCGAAACTGTAGGCTTTCTCCCAGTTACCTGCAACCTGGGCATCCCACCTTGCCTGGGCACGCTCCCTTACATCCGCCTCCGGCTCGCGCGGCGCAAACGTGGCGCAGCCTCCCAATACGGAAAGACAGGCAGCCCCGATGATACCCCACGACTTGAGGCGACCAAACCGGGAAAAAGTCACACTGGACCTAAAAAAAATCATGACTTCATTCATCATTTCACCTTCTGGAACAATCTATGCGCCCCCGGGAAAGCAGATCTCGGGAACCTTCAGCGCTTGATACCCAGCAAAGGCTTGAGCCCCTGCATCTTGGACTTCAACTCCGAACCCACCTCGCGAACATCCTGCTCGGTACGCACCACCCGCGGGGTGATCATCACCAACAGCTCCGTCCGGGTCTTGGACAAAGTGGTTGTGGAAAACAGGGCGCCGATCACCGGAATATCCTGGAGCCACGGAATACCCTGCTTGCCGTCGCCCTTGTTGTCACGGATCAAGCCACCGAGCACGATGGTTTCTCCCGAACGCACGGCCACCTTGCTGGCGATCATCCGCTGCAGGAAGCTGCGCTGACCGGTGGCCGAATCGATGCTCCCGACGTCGGAAATGCTCTGGTTGATCTGCATGGAGATCAGATTGCCGGCATTGACCGAAGGGGTCACCGAGAGAAGGACGCCGGTATCCTTGTACTGGATGGATGAGGTGCTGACCCCGCCGTCGGTCACCGTCGTGGATGAACGGATCGGCTGCTGATCCCCCACCTGGATCGAAGCGGTCTGGTTGTCGAGCACCATGACCGATGGCGAAGATATTACGTTGACCAGCTGCTTGTCCGCCATGGCATTAAGCACCGCACGGACCGCCCCGAGGGGATTGGTGACGGTGTAGGAGAAACCTTGCTGAGCGGTGTTGATGGCGCCGGTTGAGGAATTTCCGAGCACGCCTGTACCACGCCAGCCGCCATTGCCCAGCCCGCCTTCAAAATACCATTGCAAACCGTACTTGGTCTCGTCGGTCAGGGTGACTTCGACGATGCTCGCCTCGATAAGCACCTGGTTAGGCGTGATGTCGAGCTGGCGCAGGGCTGCCTCAATGCGTTTGTAGTCCCTGCGCGGAGCATGGATCAACAATGCGTTGTTGTTGTTGTCGGCCACCACGCGAACATCCTTGCCCAGATTCACCTGGGTGACCGAGGAGGGAATGACCTGGGCATTCTGACCGGTGCGGGCCGAGGCGAGATTGGCCCCCGCCCCAAACCCTCCCGTCCCGGTCGTCGAGCCCAAGGTACCCGTCATGGCGCCAAACCCCGGCGTGGCCTGGGTTGCGGTCGCAAGACCGGGGGCCACACCCGTTGCCGACTGGCCCGTATTGGTCGATGACTGCGGCGCATACAACCCATTGAGGAGATTGGCCAGATGCTGGGCCGATCCATTCTGGACCGGGTATACATATAGCTGCGCCTCGCCGTCGGACTCCATGGGCT
>SSGN01000192.1 GCA_008016945.1 Flavobacteriales bacterium | reverse complement strand
ATGATCGATGGTTGATCGTTCTGCGCTGGGTGTTCAACGGCATTCTCCCTTGGACACCAATCGCACCCCGGCGCGCCACGCGGCACAGCGGTTCGGATAGGTCTTCCCGTCGCAGCCACAGAACGGATCGTACTCCAGGGTGCAAGGGCCTTCACTCCGGCGCCCCGGATCCTCGCAGGGGCCATCCTTCAGCACCCGCAACAGGTGTTCCTCGAACAGCCGGGGGTGTTCGACATTGGATGAATGTCCGGCTTGGGGCACAACGATCCAATGGTCGGCCGGCAACTCGTTGCGGGCCATGATACCCCGGCCCACGGCCGGTGGGATCAACTTGTCGCCCTCGCCCCAAAGGACATACACGGGCATGGTCCACAGGTACCGCTTCTGTGCATAGCGTTGTTCGTGCTTCAGGAGATCCAACAACAGCCCTTGATACGAAGCCTGATGCGCCGAATACCGCTCGAGGAGTTGTTTCCGCACGAAGCCCGGCATCTTCGGTGGGGCGTACATGGCCACGGAAATGAGCCGGTACATCTCCTGGGGGGTCGTGGGGGCGAAGAGCGCGGCGACGTCGGCCGCACCCACGCTCCGTGCCACACTGTCGGCCATCGCGCTGGTGTAGTCGCTCGCAGGTCCGTCGTAGATCACCAGCGCCCGGGTACGCTGCGGATGTTGTTCGGCGAAGTTGGCGCTCATGGCCCCGCCGTAGCTCGCCCCCACCACGTATACCGGCTCGTTCACTCCCAGGCTGTCCAACAGCAAGGCCAAGTGTGCCACTTGCACATCCACACTGTTCCCGCTCCACTGCGGGGTGCTGCGTCCATGGCCCACGAGGTCAGGAACGATCAGGTCGAAGTGCGGCGCCAGACCGGACAGGTTGGTGGCCCACATGGCACTGCTGCCCGTGATCCCGTGAACGAGCATGAGCTTGGGCTTCGTTCCGGTGGCCAAGCCCTTGCTGGCCCAGGTGAAATGGGGCCCTTGGGCATCGGTATACACATGCTGCTCCAGACCGTTCTCCTCGAATGCCCGGAGGGCCTTCCTTTCCATCATCCGGCTCACGTTGCACGAGCTCAACAGGAGGAGCACGAAGGGAAAGGTTGAAGCAAGGGTCCTCAGGTGCATGGCAAGGTCATTCAACTTGAACCTCCAGAACGAACAGCCGCGCATCTTCGGCCGCTACTGAATGTCCAAACGGCTCTATTCGACGTGCGCCAAGGTATGCCGCTCGTACAGAAATACGGAGACGGCATGAAAGAACCGGTCGATCCAATGGTGAAAAGCGTGAGAAGGTGAAATGCCTCGCACCCTTTCACGCTATCACCCCAGTGGTCCAGATCGCTAAGCTCGGCCGGATCTTCATCACCGGCTCAATAAGGCTCGCCCCACCCAGAGGGACAGGGCGAGCCCGTACACCTTTGGACGACCCTAAGGGTACCTCGAAGAACCTCGTTCCGACGGCGTTCATGAGCAAGAAGCACAGCGATCATCGCTTGCTCTCATTCGCCCATACTTTGTTGCTCCTCAGTCGGATACTTCGATCCAGTATCCTCTCTTCGGAGCGCCTCGTCTGGACGAATGATAGCGGTGCGCGCCATCCGTTCGAGGTTCTTCGAGGCACCCCTAATTGAAGAGCTTACCCAAGAAGCCCTTCGCCATATTGGCCAGGCCACCATCCCCCAGCAAGGCTTGGAGGTTCTTGGCATCCCCACCCACGTGTTTGGACACCAGATCGGTGAGCATGGGTAGCAACATACCCGCCACGCCACTGGCTTTACCCGCATCGAGTCCCACCTGTCCGGTCAACTTGTTCTCGAGCAAGCCACCGATGTTCTTCAACAGGCCATCGGCTCCGGCGCTGTTCGTGCCATTGCTGAAAAGACTGAGTACATCGTCCAGCCCGAAGCCATCGCTTCCGCCTATGGCCTCCTTCAGGCTATCCGCCGTGGCACCCCAAGTGCCCCCCACCTGCTTCTCATTGAGCCCGAACCGACTGATGAGTTCCGGACCTGCTTGTTGTTGCAGCGTATTGATGATCTTATCGAGCATGCGTTCTGCTGTTCGTTGTTCAACCTGACCTTCGAGACGAAGCAAGGTACGAAACGTCACACCGAATGACGATGATCCCGACCTTTGTGCTCAAGAACGCAACATCATGAGCGACGGTTATGTGAACAGCACGGTGAGCGGAGGGATCGCCACGGTCACCTTCCACCACCCGAAGAGCAACAGCCTGCCCGGCCATATCCTTCGCGGGCTGGCCGATGCCATCACCGCCATGGGCAAGGACCCCGAGGTGCGTGTGATCGTCCTGCGTAGCGATGGGGAAAAGGCCTTCTGCGCCGGTGCCAGCTTCGATGAACTGGTATCCATCAGCGACGCGGCCACGGGATTGGCGTTCTTCAGCGGGTTCGCCCATGTGATCAACGCCATCCGTAAGGCGCCCGTGCTGGTGATCGGCCGTATCCATGCCCATACGGTGGGTGGCGGCGTGGGCCTGGCCTGTGCCGTGGACATCGCCTATGCCCACGAGAAGGCCAGCGCGCGCCTCAGCGAACTGGCCATCGGCATCGGCCCCTTCGTGGTGGGGCCCGCCGTGGAACGCAAGGTGGGCAGCGGGACCTTCGGCTTATTGAGCGCCTCACCCAACCTACGGCGCGAGGCTGACTGGTGCGTGACGCGTGGTCTGTACGCCGAGGCCTTCCCCACCTTAGAAGCGCTGGATGCCCGCATCGATGCGCATACCAAGGAGCTGGCCGCATACAGCCCGGAGGCCATGGCCGAACTGAAGCGGGTGATGTGGAAGGGCACCGAGGATTGGGATCAACTCCTGATCGAACGTGCCCGGATCAGCGGTCGGTTGGTGTTGAGCGACTTCACGCGCGCGGCCATCGCGAAGTTCAAGGCCGCCGTAGCGAAGGGTTAGCGCAGCCTGTCCGCATTCCGCACCAACGCCTCGTCGGCCCTGATGGCCCGCTCGGCGAGAAAACTGAAGAGCAACGTGGCCAACGGCAGGAAGAACGACACCCCGTAGCTGCTGCTCACCCGGCCGACACCATCCTCCAGGAATGACGAGATGGAGTTGTCCGTGATGAACAGGAACGCGATGGCGCCCAAGGTGATGAGGTAGGTGCCGCGAACGAACCGTGCCTGGCGCGGGCGGTTCGCATAGAAGAAGATGCAGGCCACCAGGGCCACCGCGATCACCGTGAACAACACGCTGAAAGGGACCTTCAGGGCCACATCGACCACCTCGGTGCCATCGGCCTTGTACAAGCCGGTGGTGCTGAAGCGGAACAAGTCCTGCCCACGCAGGTAGGTGGCCACCGGGAACCACCAGGTCGCCACGGCCGAAAGTGCCGCCAATACGAGGAAAACGGTCTGTTTACGCTGCCACATGGATCGTGCCGTTGAAAAGGCGCCGCGAAACTATGGCAATGGCTGTACACACATTACCCGGATCGTCTTAACATTGCACCGCATTCCAGTCGGACCACCGCCCGTTCTCAACGGTCGCTGATCTGGTCCCCCCTCTTTCCGAATCTTCATCTTTTCCTTTCTGAACACCGAAGCCCGATGGGCTTCCCGCCGGACCCCGAAGGTCCATCTCCCAACCTCATCCGATCGTCGCATGCACGACCAGACCGCACTTAGCGGCATGAAGCTCTCCGAACTGAAGGAGATCGCCCGCGAGTTGAACCTGAAGAAGGCCGATACGCTCAAGAAACAGGATCTGATCAACAAGATCCTGGAAGCCCAGGAGAGCAAGGCGGCGAAATCCAAGCCCATCGGCCCGGAATTCGTGGGGGACGATGAGGACATGACAGCCCTTGCCACGGCCGACGAGATCGTACCGGCACCTGATCCCGTGCCGCTGCCACCTGCAGATGCCGGTGATGAGGATGAGGACGAGGACGATGACGAGGATGACGAAGAGGAAGACGATGACGAGGATGGCGACGAGGCGGATGCCCCCGGCAACGTGGCCGGTGGTGCGAACACCACAGCACTGGAGCCGCCCCCACTCTCCCGGGAACAGCGCCACCCAGAACGCCCACGCCGCGAACGGATCCCGCACGACCCGCAACGCAACCCGAACCGCGACCAACAGCGGAACGATCAGCCCACACGCCCCACGGACCAAGGGCCACGCCAAGACCGCGACCAGCAGCGGAACGACCGCGACCAACAGCGCAACGACCGGAACCCGCAGGACCGACGGGAGCAACCGCGCAACGAGGGCGCTCAGGACCGACGCGATCAGCAGCGCGACCGCCAGCAAGGGCGCGACCAACGCGGTGATCGCGACCAGCAACGCAACGACCAACAGCGCGGCGACCGCGACCAGCAACGCCAGGAGCAACGGCAGCAACAACAGCCGCAGCGCGAGCAGTTCAACTTCGAGGCCTTCGTAGAGACCGAGGGCGTGCTGGAAGTGATGCCCGAGGGCTACGGCTTCCTGCGCAGCAGCGACTACAACTACCTCGCTTCGCCGGACGATGTGTACGTGAGCCAGCAGCAGATCAAGCAATACGGCCTCAAGCTGGGCGACACGGTGCACGGCTATGTGCGGCCACCGCGCGAGGGCGACAAGTTCTTCCCGCTGGTGAAAGTGGACGTGATCAATGGCCGCGATCCGGAGTGGGTGCGCGATCGGGTACCGTTCAAGTTCCTCACCCCGCTCTTCCCCGACGAGAAGTTCAACCTCGCTGGCAAGGACACCAACATCAGCATGCGTGTGCTGGACCTCTTCGCCCCCATCGGCAAGGGCCAGCGTGGCTTGATCGTGGCCCAACCCAAGACCGGGAAAACGGTGTTGCTGAAGGATGTGGCCAACGCGATCGCCGCCAACCACCCCGAGGTGTACCTGATCGTACTGCTGATCGACGAACGGCCCGAAGAGGTGACCGACATGGCCCGCAGCGTGAACGCCGAGGTGATCGCCAGCACCTTCGACGAACCCGCCTCGCGCCATGTGGCCGTGGCCGGCATCGTACTGGAGAAGGCGAAAGCCCTTACCGAATGCGGCCACGACGTGGTGATCCTGCTGGACTCCATCACCCGGTTGGCCCGCGCGTACAACACCGTGCAACCCGCCAGCGGCAAGATCCTCAGCGGCGGTGTGGATGCCAATGCGCTGCAGAAACCCAAGCGCTTCTTCGGTGCTGCCCGTAAGATCGAGAACGGAGGTTCCCTCACCATCCTCGCCACGGCACTGGTGGATACCGGCAGCAAGATGGACGAGGTGATCTTCGAGGAGTTCAAAGGCACGGGCAACATGGAACTGCAGCTGGATCGGAAGATCAGCAACCGACGCATCTTCCCGGCCATCGACATCCTCAGCTCCGGCACCCGCCGCGACGATCTCCTGCACCACAAGGACGTTCTGCAACGCACCTGGATCCTGCGCAAGCACCTGGCCGACATGAACAGTGTGGAGGCCATGGAGTTCGTGAAGAAGCACATGGAGGGCACGAAGAGCAACGAGGAGTTCCTGGTGAGCATGAATGGGTAGTAGGCAGTGGGCAGTGGGCAGTGGGCAGTGGGCAGTTGGCAGTTGCGGAGCGTCGTAGCCGTGTGCTTTGGTTCTTGAGTTCTTGCTCGTTCAGGATGTCATCAATTAAACCAAGGAACATGGCAGCCTTCAAGGATCTGATCGCTTACAAGAAAGCGTTCGAAATGTCGCGGATGGTATTCGTTCTGTCCAAGCGATCCCCGAAGGAAGAGGCCTACTCACTCACCGACCAGATCCGGCGGTCTTCGCGCTCCGTTACAGCCCAGCTGGCAGAGGGTCACCGGAAACGCCGCTACCCGCTTTCGTTCATCGCAAAAATGGTCGACTCTGACGGAGAGAATGCCGAAACCCAGGTTTGGCTGGACCATGCGGTAGCTTGTGAACATGTGACCGGGAAGGACATCGCACCTATGCTCCCTCTTTCAGAAGAAGTCGGTCGACTCTTGGCCGATATGATCGAAGACCCCGGTGAATACGGAGCGATCGACCGATCGAAGCCACGTTCGCTTGGGACGGATCGCAGGGGTACCAACCGATCCTGAACGGCCGACCATGAACTGCGAACAGCGGCCTTTCCGCAACTTCGTGCAAGGCAAAAAGAACCCATGAACCTCTCCCTTATCGGTGTCGCCGCGGTGATCGCGCTACGGCTCGGCCTGCACTACGCCGGGCGGTCGCCCGAGGGCACGGACTTCATGCTCGTGCATTTCCTCGCGATCGTGACCATCGTGTTCTTCACCGGCCAACGCCTGCTCCAGGGCGATGCCCGCACCTCCTTCCCCGACCTGATGCGCGAGGGCTTCAAGAGCGCCGCGGTGTACGCGGTGATCTTCTCCCTGTTCCTCGTGGTGCATTACCGCCTGATCGATCCGGGCCATTTCACCGCGCGGGTGAACGAGATGGTGGAACGCGGCATCGCCGACGGCCAGCCGGAAGCGGTGATCCGACCGCGGTTGGAGAAGTTCTTCACGCCCTTCAACTACGCCAGCATGACGTTCTTCACCTTGCTGATCGTGGGGGCCTTCAACGCGCTGGCCGTGGGCCTGCTTCACCACAAGGTGCTGCGGAAGTTCATGCGATGAACGCCTCGCACAGCGCCTGAAGGTCGAGTCCCCCGAAGTTGCCGCTGCTCATCATCAGCAGCACGGCCTTCTCCTGGCGCTCCTCGCGCACGGCACCGATCACGGCGATCGGATCGTTCATCACCTTCACATCCGCACGGGCGAAGGCGCGTTGGATGCGCTCCGGGGGGATCGGGGGCAGACGCTTGAGCTGCACCGCGTGCGGATCGTAGAACACGATGGCACGGTCCGCGGCATCCATGCTCCCGGCGTACTGGTCCAGGAACCCCTCGCTGAGGCTGCTGTACGTGTGCAGCTCCATGCAGGCCACCAACTGGCGGTCGGGGAACTGTTCCCGTACGGCCTGCACCGTGGCCTTCAGCTTGCTCGGCGAGTGTGCGAAATCCTTGAACACCGTGCGCAGCTCGTTGCCGCCGATGCGTTCCAGCCGCTTGGCGGCACCGTGGAAGCTCGCGATGGCCGCGTTGAACTCCGCCTCGCCGATGCCCAACAGATGGCACACCTTGCGCGCGCCTTCCAGGTTCTGCAGGTTGTGCTGACCGAAGACCTTCAAGGGCACCTCGCCGTGGTGCGTTCCCAGGATGGTGATACCGTTCTCGATCCTGTGCTCCGGCACACCGTACGGTATCCGTTGCGCAGCCACCTCCGGCGCTTCCGCGATCCTCCGCACCTCCTCGTCCTCGCGGCAGTACACGAGCTTGCCACCCGGTTCAATGGCTTCGATGAACATCCGGAACTGATCCACGTAGCCCTCGAAGGTCTTGAACACGTTGATGTGGTCCCAGGCGATGCCGCTGATCAGTGCGATGTTCGGCTTGTACAGGTGGAACTTGGGCACCGGCTCCAACGCGGAGGCCAGGTACTCATCGCCCTCGATGATGGCCACCTTGCTCCTTTCACCGAGCTTCACCATGCAATCGAAGCCATCGAGCTGGGCGCCCACCAGGTAATCGAACTCCACCCCGGCGTGGCGCAGCACATGCACGATCATGCTGGTGATGGTGGTCTTGCCATGGCTGCCGCCGATCACCACACGGGTCTTGCCCTTGGTGCGTTCGTAGAAATACGAGGGGTAGCTGTACACCGGGATGCCCAGCTCCTGCGCACGTTTCAACTCGGGATTGTCCAGTCTGGCATGCATGCCCAGGATCACCGCCGAAAGTCCCGCATGGATCCGGAGCGGGTCCCAGCCCAAACGGTCGGGCAGCAGGCCCAGCCGTTCCAGGCGGCTGCGGCTCGGCTCGAAGATCTCATCGTCGCTCCCGCTCACCTCGAAGCCTTGCTGGTGCAGTGCGATGGCCAGGTTGTGCATGGCGCTTCCGCCGATGGCGATGAAATGGACTTGACCGGACATGGTGCGATCGCTCACGTGCGCATTCCGTTCAACGGAACCGGGATGGACATGGGCGTACAAAATTCAACGGCCTCGCTATTCCTTGCCGGTGCACCACGAACAATGGATCAACCAATGATCGTGGATCGATGGGATCCTCGAAAGGATCTCCGAAATTGGTCCCATGCAGCTACACGTGATCGATACCGGTCTCTTCAAACTCGATGGCGGCGCCATGTTCGGCGTGGTGCCCAAGACCCTCTGGAGCAAGAACCACCCACCCGATGCGAACAACCTGTGCACCTGGGCCATGCGCTGCCTGTTGGTGGAGGATGGCGACCGGCTGATGCTGATCGACAACGGCATCGGCGATAAGCAGGACGCCAAGTTCTTCGGGCATTACGACCTGCACGGAACGGACAGCTTGGACGGTTCGCTGAAGAAGGCCGGGTTCTCGCGCGACGACATCACCGACGTATTCCTCACCCACCTGCATTTCGACCACTGCGGTGGCAGCATCGTACGGAATGGAGACGGCTTCGCCCCCGCGTTCAAGAACGCCACGTTCTGGAGCAACGCGCACCACTGGCGATGGGCCACCGCACCCAATGCCCGCGAGAAGGCCAGCTTCCTCAGCGAGAACATCCTGCCCATCCAGGAAAGCGGCCAACTGAAGTTCGTTGACGTGGGCCGCCGTAGCGCCGAGGAGAACGTGTACCTCCACAACGCGCTGCCCAACATGGACGTGTTCCTGGTGAACGGCCATACCGATGCCATGATGATCCCGATCATGCGCTACAAGGACCGCACCGTTGCCTTCATGGCCGATCTGTTGCCCAGCATCCATCACATCCCCCTACCCTGGGTGATGGCCTATGACACACGCCCCCTGCTCCCCCTGGCCGAGAAGAGGGACTTCCTCGGGATGGCCGCCGATGAAAAGTTCGTGCTCTTCTTCGAGCATGATGCGCATCACCAATGCTGCACCGTGGAGCGCACCGAGAAGGGGATCCGGCTCAAGGAGACCTTCCCCCTGAGCGCGCTGGGCTGAGCTTCGCCCCCGGTGCTTCAGGATCCGACCCGACGTTCCGCGATGAACGCTCCCTGATCGCGTACATCGTGGCAGTGGATGTTCCTCTCGGCGCACCAACGTTGCACGAACCTACGCAGCTTCCACGGCAGCCCTCCTGCGAGCACCACGTGCCCCGGACCAACGGCCAGTTCCTCCAGGTCGGCGGCACCGAGGTAAGCAAGGTCGTGCAGCACCAGAACGTCCGCCGCGTGCCGTACCACGACTTCGCTCCCCCCGTGGTGGAAGTGAACCTTGATCCCTGGGGCGGACCAACTTCCCCCTCCACAATACGTCTGCCCGAATGTTGAGGCCACGTGACCATAGAGTTCATCCGGGCCGATGGATCCCTGGCGCACCACGCCTCGTGCGCGGATGTGGCGGCCCACCTTTTGCTGCAACCAGGGAGGTAGGTGCGACGTGTCCGGTGTGAACACCGTGAGTTCGCGACCGACCACCATGGACACCTGAAGCGCCTTGCGGTCGTCGTACACCGTGAAGGTGACCCTGTCCTGCTGTTGGCGGGCCTGAACACCCCAGCCCAACAAGAGCATCACCAGCGCAATTCCAGAGGCGCCCAGCGCCGGTCTCCAACGCCAGAACGACCAGATGGCGAGCAGCACGACCATGGCGTACAGGAGAAGCATGTCCCACCACGTGACCCGGATGGCCGGATACGCTCCGGGCAACTCGGCAAAGAAGGTGGTGACCCGATCCACCACCACCAGTAGCAAGGAGAGCAGGAAGCTGATGAGCCCGCCGAGGAGGGGTATGCGGAAGAAAGCCAGCAAGGCCACCGAACCCCAGACCGCCATGCCCGCAACGAACACCACCACCAGGTTCGCCGGCAAGAACCACACCGGAAAGGCCTGGAAGAGGTACAACGATAGTGGCGTGGTGAACACTTGTGCCGCCAGCGATACCACCACCAGCGACCAGCAGTAAGCCAGTGCCCGCCCACCGGGCATCCAGAGCCGAAGCAACGGGCCGTAGAAGAGAATGATGCCCAAGACCGCCAGGAACGATAGCAGGAAACCGACCTCAACGAGCATGTGCGGGTCCCACAGCACCAACACCAAGGCCGCCGCGAAGAGGCTGTTGAGCGCTTCGTTGCGCCGCTCGGTCATGCTCGCGAGGGTGAACAGGCTGAACATGATGGTGGCCCGGAGGACACTCGGACATGCTCCGGTGAGCCCTGCGTAGCCCCAGAGCGCCAACAGGATCAAGCCCCCCCGGGTGACACGAGCGGGCGTTCCGCCACCCCACCAGTCCAACAAGAACAGTAACATGGCATAGATGAACCCGACGTGCGACCCCGACACCGCAAGGATGTGCACCGTGCCGCTCTTCACGAAGGCGTCCTTCTGTTCGTGGTCCAATTCGTCGCGGAGGCCAAGCACCAATGCCTTGGCCAGGGCCCGTTCGCGATAGGACAGACCACTTTCGACCAGCCAGGTGGCGATCCGCTGACGGGTTGGCTCGAACAGGTCCGTCCATTGCCACCCATGACCGATGATCCTCCAATCGCCCGAGCCTGCGAATGTCTCGTGATGAAGTCCACGCGACGCCGCCCAGGCACCGCGATCGAAACCGCCCGGGTCGGCCACACGGGTAATGGGCAACACGACGCTCCGCAGCATCAACTCATCACCGGCCACGGGATCGGCCTCGCCAGGCTTGCGCAATAGTGTGAGCATGACCGCTCCGGTGCGCGTATACACCACGCCATCGCGGAGCATGGCCAATACGTCCGCATCGGCCCGCACCACCTTGTCACTGATCCCGTTCACCGCGGTGACCCGAAGCACCCGAGGCAGCCGATCGACACCATCCACCGCCACGTGCGTGGGTTGCGTGAGCGGATCGCGCAACTCCTGCCAGCAGATCCCGAACACCAGGAACCAGGCCATGGAGACAGCGCCGCGAACTCCACGGGTGGCAAAGGGAAGCCTGCGTGCGAACACCGCGAAAGCCACCACGGAGAGCAGTGCCAGCACCGCTAATGCCGGCGCCAGCGGTAGAGACCACCGCATCGCCAGCACCATGCCCAACATCAGCGGTAGTGCAAGCCGTAGCATCGGCGCACCTGCCACGACACGCAATGGGTCCACCGCACCTTGGATCATGGGCCGACTGACCTTGGGAGCTTGAATGTAGCACATTCCACATCAGCCCCACCCCATGGTAGGCCCGAACGACCACGGCTGCCCATGGACCGGTGGACGTTGCTCCGACCGCCTTCAGACCACCTCCAACATCAAGCACTTCAGGTAGTGCGTCTCCGGCACACCCCAAAGGATCGGGTGATCCGGTGGTTGGGCACCGCAGTACACCTCGCGCAACCGGCGGCCTGCATCGCGTGCGGCTTCGGCCACCATCTTCCGGAACAGGTCCGGCGTCATGTGTTGCGAACAGGAACAGGTCACCAGGAAACCACCACTGGGGATGCACTTCAACGCCCGCAGATTGATCTCCTTGTACCCGCGGTATGCGTTGTCGATGGCACCACGGCTCTTGGCGAAGGCCGGTGGGTCCAGCACGATCACATCCCACTGTTCACCCTTTCGACTCATCTCGGTCAGGTGGTCGAACACATTGGCCACAGCGAAGCGGCACTCCTTCAGCCCGTTGACCTCCGCGTTGCGCGTGGCTTGTGCCACGGCATCCTCACTGATGTCCAGGCCCAGCACCGTCTTGGCCCCATAGTACGCCGCATGCAGCCCGAAGCCTCCGGTATGGGTGAAACAGTCCAACACGCGCTGGCCTTGGCTGATGCCCCGCATCGCCGCATGGTTCTGCACCTGGTCCAGGAAGTGACCGGTCTTCTGACCTTCTGCCACGTCCACATGCAGCTTCAATCCGTTCTCGTCGATCAGCAGGTCGGTCTTGAAGGCCTTGCCATGGGGGCCCTTCTCCAACGACAGCCCTTCCTTTTCCCGAATGGGCACATCGTTGCGCAGGTATATGCCCTGGGCGCCGATGACCGAGGCGAGGGTTTCGAGCACCACCTCCCGCCAGCGCTCCATGCCCAAGGTGAGGAACTGCACGGATAGGACATCGTTGAACTTATCCACCACCAGACCCGGAAGGAAGTCGGCATCGCCGAACACCACCCGGCACGATCCCCGATACCCCATGCGCTGCCTGTATTCCCACGCACGCTGGACCCGCCCTGCGATGAACTCCTTGTTCACGCGTACATCCACCTGCGGGGTGAGCAGGCGGACCCTGATCAGCGAGGCCGGGTTGATGTAGCCTTGCCCCAATGGTCGGTTGCGCGCATCGAACACCTGTACGATGTCGCCGGGCTCGTACGTCCCTTCTTCCCTGACGATCTGGTTGGCGAAGATCCATGGATGTCCCCGCTGTATGCGGTCCTGGGTGTCGTTCACCGTGATGCGCGCCTGTGCCATGGGTATGCGCCGTGTACGATGGGTGAAGGCGCGGCTGCGAAGGTAGGATCCATCACCCGTGCGACGGCCCGTGTCCTGGTGCCGCTACTTTCGCACCGTGAACAAGCTCACCCATTCCAAGGAACGCACCACGCTGCTCCGCTTCCTCGGACGCCTGGGCCAGGCACAGCTGAACGCAGGGAACGCGGTATCCTTAGTGGAACGCGACTTGGCGATGATCGCCCGGGTGAACGGCGAGCCCAACGTTCAGGTGTTCGTTCTACCCACGGTGCTGTTCTTGAAGTGGGAAGGCGGCGAAGAACACCAGGTGGACATGGCGCATGGCGCCTACCGCGTGGCGACACTTCGGTTCGACCAGATCGAGGAGGTGTTCACCATCGCCCGCTCCGCACGGAAAGGCGAACTGACACCGCAGGAAGGGCTTGACCGCATCGATATCATGTGGAACACGCCCCATTTCTACGGCGATGTGGGATACGTATGCGGCTATTTGATGACCACCCTCGGCGTGGCGCTGATGCTGCGCCCGTCGATCAACGGCCTGCTCATCACCAGCCTGATGGCCTTTGTTTGCGCGCTGATCCTGGTGGTGGCACGCCGGCGCCCTTCATGGTCGGTGGTGTTGCCCGTGGTGGTATCCTTCCTGCTCAGTGCAGGCGTGGCCATCGGCTATCGCCACGGATTGCAAGAACCGCCGCTCAACATCCTGATCCCACCGCTGATCACCTTCCTGCCCGGGATGATGCTCACGGTAAGTGTGATCGAACTGGCGTACAACAGCATCATCTCCGGAGCCAGCCGCATGGTGGCGGGCTTCACCCGGTTGGTGCTGCTGGCCTTCGGCATCATCGGCGGTTTCAAGGCCTTCGATGATGGCAGCGTACGCTACGCCACCCAGTTCGCCGAACGGCTCCCTGCCTATTGGCCATGGGTGGGCGTGGTGATCTTCACCTTCGGCCTGCACATCTACCAGAGCAGTAAGCGCCGGTCGCTCATCTTCATGCTCATCACCGCGTTCTCCGCGTACATCGGCCAGACCTTCTCCGGCCTCTTCATCCACGGGGCCTCCACCACCTTCTTCGGGGCCGCCCTCATGATGATGACCGCCCTGGTGATCGAGTTCCGCTTCAAAGGACCGCCCTCGATCGTGACCTTCCTTCCCGGCTTCTGGTTGCTCACCCCGGGCTCCTTCGGGCTGATGAGCGTAACGGCCCTGGCCACAGGTATGGACACCGGAGGCAGTGTGCTCAATGTGCTGTTCGCACTCGCAGGGATCGCCACCGGCTGCTTGATCGGCGCATTCGTGTATAGCGCCCTATTGCACCCCCGAAAAGCCAGTTGGTGGCGGGTGCAGGAGGCGTAGACCCCACCGTTCCACCGTAGGTGGCACAATATCGTCGGGTCCAGCAGGCATTCAGTGGAAGCAACCGCCTACAGTACGTGTGGACCGATGTTCCTCACGCACCGTATTCACCGCTTGGGGCCAGCGGTATCCTTGGGCTTCTCCGCATCGCGGAAAAAATCCAGTGTATTCACGTCCACCAGGTGGACATCGGTGTAGTAGTGCCGCAAGATCTCGATGTAGCTCTTCCCGTCGCGGGCCATATGCATGGCACCTTCCTGACATAGACCAACACCATGTCCGAATCCACGGCCGTTAAGCACCACCTGCTCGCCCGTGGTGGTCACCGAGAAGAAGGTGGACTTCAACTTCAGGTCTTCGCGCACATGCTTCAGCGGGATCAGGGGAGTGGTGTTGCCCAGGTACAGGTCGCGGCACAGCGGTTCGTAGTTGAGCACTGCGGCCAACGCTGACTTGTCCGAGGTCTTCACCCCGAATCGACGTTCGAGGTAGCCGACCCATTCCTTCTTCGTGAGGGTACGTTGCCAGGTGGCGTTCCGTTCGCTGCGGCAGTATGTATCCACCGTGGCGCGCAGGTAGGGTTCGCGTTTGGCCCACAGATCCTCGGCGTTCATCGTCTCCCCACCACAATTGCTGTGGAACAGGGCGTGGATCAGTTTGATGTCGGCATCCACCAGCACCATGTTGTGCGTGGCCTCAACGGCCATCTTGATGCTATCCACCTTGCACGCTCCGTGATAGACCTGGCAGTGCACGGCATCGCATAGCTCGAAGCCTTCGGGGGCATGCTTGCGCACATTGCTCAAGGCATAGGTCCGGCAGCTCACGCTCTGGAGTTTGTAATACTCCTGCCGATGCTCCCTACCGGCTTCGGCTTGCACCACACCGGCGGTATAAGCATCCAGCGGCACGCTGTTCACCAGAACCAGGCGCCCACCTTCGCTGATGATACGGAGACTACCCGGGTAGGTCCGCTCGGCCATCTTGCTCTCCGGCAAGCGCAAGCGCAGGCCGCTGTTGTCCATGCGGGGCACCAGTTCGATGGACTCCTTGGCCGTGACCGATAGGTTGAGGGATCTGGCGGTGAGGTGGCGACCGGCGAGATCGATACGCAGCCCGTCGTTCACCTGGATCTCGCCCTTGCGTTCACCATCGGCGAACACGGTGCACGTACCCTTGGCGCTCATCACCAGCACACTACGGAACGTTCGTTCACGCAGGATACCGATACGCAACACCGTTTCCTGGGCCAGCATGCACAGGGGGAGAAGCAACGCGAAAAGCAGCGTGGTAAGACGCATTCGGCGCCGAAAGTACCGGGAGGTATCGCAGCGATCAACCCTGGCCTTGCAGACTTATCCACACCGCATTGGCAACCTTGGCCGAAGCACCTGGCCCGCCCAGCTTTTCGCGCAACTGTGCCAGGTCCTTTTCCATGGCGGTGCGGGCAACACCGGGCGCCATGATGCGCTCCAGCTCGGAGCATAGGGTTCGTACGGACAGGTCCTGTTGGATCAACTCACGCACCACCTCGCGGTCCATGATCAGGTTCACCAGGCTGATGAACCGGATGTCGACCAAGCGCTTCGCGATCCATACGTTGAGCGCACTGCCGCTATAGCACACCACCTCGGGCACACCGAACAGGGCCGTTTCCAAGGTGGCCGTACCACTGGTGACCAAGGCACCATGTGCATGGCGCAACAGGTCGTAGGTGCGCCCCTTCACCACATCGATGGGCGAGCCCTTGATCCCCTCGACGTAGACCGTATCGGGTACCGATGGGGCGGCGGCCAGTACGAACCGATAGCCGGGATAACGCCGCGCCACCTGGGCCATCAACGGTAGCATACGTGCGATCTCCTGGTGCCGACTGCCCGGCAACAGGGCCACCACTGGCCGATCGTCCGCGCCGGGAAGGGGCTCCAGCGGGGCCCTGCCCTCCTGCTCGATGGCATCGAGCAGCGGATGGCCCACGAACTCCACCTCATAACCGTGTTTCGCATACCACTCCTCCTCAAAAGGCAGGATCACGTACATGCGGTCCACCACCCGCTTGATCGTACGCACCCGGCCCTTCTTCCAAGCCCACACCTGCGGGCTGATGTAGTAGTGCACCGGAATGCCCTGCGCATGGGCCCATTCGGCGATACGCAGGTTGAACCCGGGATAGTCGATCAGGATGAGCGCATCGGGCTTGAACGCCTCGATGTCCTTTTTACAGTTCTCCAGGTTCCTCAGAATGGTGCGCAGGTTCATCACCACCTGGGTGAAGCCCATGAAGGCCAGTTCGCGATAGTGCTTCACCACTTCCGCCCCGGCAGCAGCCATACGGTCGCCACCCCATGCCCGCACTTCCAACCGGTCGCCGCTCACCTTGAAGAGTTCGTGCACCAGGTTTCCGCCATGCAGGTCGCCGCTGGCTTCGCCCGCTATGATGTACAGCCGCTTCATTCAGAGCCAGCCGAGTTTCGTCAGCTCATCCTTCACGATGGCCGGTACGATGTACAGCCCATAGGTGAGCATCGCCATGATCACCCCGCGCATGGTCTTATGCCGATGGAACCGGTCCAACAGGAAGAAGAGGAACGCATCGGCGATGAGGCTGATGCTGACGATCCGGGTGCGGAACTCCGGCGATCCCAGGAACATGTCGTTGACGAACCACTCCAGGTCGTGCCATGGCCGAATGGCCGTGACGTACATGCCCCCGTAAGCGAAGAAGCCCAGTACCGGCGCCAGGAGCCCCAGGACGAAGCCCAGTCCCACGCTATCCCAGCGCATGGTCCCAGGTGTTCAGCATGGCGATGGTGTGGTGTGCGGTCATGTCGAACTGGGTGGGCACCAGGCTCACGTACCGGTTCTCCACCGCCCACACGTCGGTATCCTCACCATGGTCGTTGTGGCTGAACTCGCCGCGCAGCCAATAGTACTCCTTGTTGCCAGGGTCCAAGCGGGTCTCGAACTCGTCCACCCAGTTGGCCTTCGCTTGTCGGCATACCCGGATACCTTTCAAGGGGGCACCATCGCTACGGGGCACGTTCACGTTGAGGCAGGTGCCTGCGGCCATACCGTGCTTCAGGGTGTTGGCCACGACGCTGCGGATCACCGGGCGCACCTGGCTGAAGTCCGCCTCAATGGCGTGGTCCATCAGGCTGAAGCCGATGCTGGGGATGCCCTCCATGGCACCTTCCACGGCCGCGCTCATGGTGCCGCTGTACAACACATTGATGCTGATGTTGGCCCCATGGTTCACCCCGCTCACCAACAGATCGGGCTTGTTCCCGCCAAGCAGCTTGTAGATCGCCAACTTCACACAATCCACCGGGGTGCCGCTACAGCTCCACGCTTCCACCCAGTCCATCAGGGATACGCTCTGCAGGCGCAGGAAGCTATGGATGGTGATCGCGTGGCCCATGGCGCTCTGCGGTTTGTCCGGCGCCACGACCATCACCCGACCAAAAGCCTTCATTTCCTCGGCCAGGGCACGGATGCCCGGAGCGAAGATGCCATCGTCGTTGGTGACCAGGATCAGCGGTAGGTCTTTCATGGGATGGCAAAGGTATCCCACCGGATGTTGCGCATCGCGGCGATACCTGTTGCACGTTCCGAATAGCAGGAACACCTTTGATGCCGACCAGCGCGCAACACGCGACGCCATAACACGCAACGTTTCCCATGAAGCAGCCCATCCTCCCCCCGAACTCCGCCAAGCCCATCGCCCCCTACACGCCCGCTATCCTCACCAACGGCACGCTCTATCTCAGCGGCCAGATCGCGTTGGACGAGAACGGCGAGCTCCATACCAGCGACATCGTGACCGAGACCCGCCGCGTGATGGACAACCTCGGCAACCTGCTGAAGGCCGCCGACATGGGTTTCGAACACCTGGTGAAGATCACCATCCTGCTCAGCGACATGAGCCTGTACGGCGCGGTGAACGAGGTGTACGGCAGCTACTTCGGCGAGGTGCCTCCCGCCCGTGAAGCCTACGCTGTCAAAGGACTGCCACGCGGGGTGAACGTGGAGATCAGCGGGATCGCGGTGAAGGGTTGAGGACCTACCCCACCACGACCATCAGCAACGCCACCAGCGCGAACTGTACGGCGAAGATCAGGAGCCCGAAGCCGAGCCCTTTGCGGCCCGAACGGAACAGTTCACCGAAGCTCACCTTGAGGCCGATGGCCGCGAGCGCGATGGTGAGCGCCAGCTTACCGGCCAGTTCCATGAGTTCCAACAACGGGGCCGGCATGTCCACCAACGAACCGACCATGGTGATGCCGATGAACCCCCAGAGGTACCACGGCAACCGCACGTACTCGCGCCAATGGCGTGCTTCGCTGCGGTTCACCAGGTAGTTGAAGAGGATGAGCGCCGGGCTCAGCAGGGCCACGCGAGCAAGTTTGATGGTGGTAGCCGCTTCACCGACACCATCGCTCACCGCATATCCGGCCCCCACCACGTTGCCCACCGAATGGAGCAGGCCACCGATGAGCAGGCCCAACTGTGTATCGCTCAGGTCGAAGCGCACAAGGACCAAGGGCAGCACGATCATACCCAGGCTGCCGAAGAGATTGACCACCGCCATGGCGATGCCCACATCCTCCTTGTTCTTGGCCACACGCGGGGCCAGGGCCGCGATCGCGCTCGATCCGCAGATCGCCGTACCGAAGCCCACCAACCAGCCCGTGGATCCCGGGCAACGCACCACTTGCGCCAGCCGGAAGGTGATCAGCACCATGCCCACCACCACCACGGCCACGATGGTGAACGCACCGGCACCCAAGGCGGCGATGTGCCCATAGTCGATCCCGAACGCCAGGAAGATCACCGACAACTCCAACAGCTTGCCGCTGGTGAAGGTGATGCCGGGCATAACCGTGGCGGGCAACCGCGCTCCGTTGCCCACCGCCATGCCCAGCACCAGCGCCAACAGCAGTCCATTGAGCCACCCCGGGGTGTAATCCGACAAGAAGTGCCCCGCCAACCCCAACATGGTGGCCAAGGCCATGCCCGGCCAGAAGGATCGGAAGGATGCGGCGATCAACGGTCGTACGTTGGGTGAGGCGCAAAACTACCCGCGACGTTCCAGGCCTTCTGGACCTTTTATCACCGATCACTTCCCGGCCAGCCACCGGAAGCCGTCCAGCACAGCCTGGTGCAGGATGTTCGCATGATCGTGCCGCGGCAGGAAGCCGAATCCGCTCCGGACCTTCGGATTCTTCTTCACCAGCGCATATAACCGCTTGGCATCCCCTTCCATGCGCTTGCCCTCTTTGCCCACCGCGATGTACACCGCCTTAGGAGCCTTCGCCGGATCAGTGATGAACGTGGCGGGCTGCTTCAACAAGGACCCATCGTCCCACCAGATGCTGGGGCTTACGATCAGGTAACGGTTGAACAGCTCCGGGCGTTTGATGAGCACTTCGGCCGCGTATAGGCCACCGAGCGATTGCCCGATCAGCATGCGCTCCCCGTCCGTGCGGTAGTTCGCCTCCACATACGGCATCACCTCGTCGGCGATGAACCGCGTGAAGGCCGCACTCCCACCGGTGGTGGGGAACTTCTCCTTGTCGGCCGCGATGGTGGTGGGAAAGGTGAGGTCGCGCTTGCGGTCCACATTGGCAAGGCCCACCACGATGCTGGGTGGCTGCCAGGCGATCCACTCGAACGCGGCGAACTGCAGGGCGCCAGTGACATGGATGAAGTCCTCGTCGGCCCCACCATCGAGCAGGTAGATCACCGGATAGCGCGCGGCACTGTCGGGATGATAGCCCTGCGGCAGGGCGATGTTGAGCACGCGATCCTCGCCCAGGGTGGTGGAATGGATGGTCTCGGTGAAGCCAAAGGCGAATGGCTCGGGTGCTGGGCGTTGGGCCGCCAGCACCCCGCTCCACCCCAACAAGATCGCGAAGAACGACCGTCGCATGAGACCCATCCGCCTCAGT
>SSGN01000033.1 GCA_008016945.1 Flavobacteriales bacterium | reverse complement strand
CTACGATTGTTTCACCGACAGCATCGTCTATGGCAACAATGTATCGCTGCATAGTGTGGACACCGACTCGGTGTCGCCTAGCCAACTCCAGAAATTGGACAAGGATGGGCACTACTTCGGAGTGTACTTCCCCAACCGGCGTAGCACGCTATGGGAAGAGGAGGAGAACACCTGGATGTGGATCTTCCCCTTCGTGGTCACGGTCATCGTCTTCAGCTTCTTCGCCTACAGTGTCTGGGTGATCCTTCGACAACGGAAGTTGAGCGAGATGAAGAACGACTTCATCGGGAACATGACGCACGAACTGAAGACACCGATCAGCACCATCGGCTTGAGCAGCGAAGTGCTTTGCGACCCTGGCATCATCCATGAGCCTGAGAGGCTTCGTGAGTACGCTCGGATCATCCGAAGCGAGAACGAGCGTCTACGGACCCAGGTGGAGCGTGTGCTACAGCTGGGGTCCATGGACAAGGGGCAATTGAAATTGAAGCGCGAGCAAGTGGACCTTCACAACGTGGCCGGCGATGTGCTCGGGCATTTCAGACTGCAAGCTCAAGAACGCGGCGTCACGTTGCACACGGACTTGAAGGCGGCCGTGCATACGGTGAGCGGGGACCGGGTGCACCTGACCAACGCGCTGATGAACCTGGTGGACAATGCCCTGAAGTACGGCAAGGACGGCGGTGCCATCACCATCGGCTCGACGAACAAGGGGCATGACCTATCGATCTCCGTATCGGACAATGGCATCGGTATCCGGAAAGAGAACATGAAGCACATCTTCGAGCGGTTCTACCGTGTGCACACGGGCAACGTACATGATGTGAAAGGCTTCGGACTGGGCCTTCATTACGTTCAACAGATCGTACAGGCCCATGGTGGCAGCGTTTCGGCACAAAGCGAATTCGGCAAGGGCAGCACCTTCGCCCTCTCCTTCCCCCTGGCATAGCTGACCCATTCGGCATTGACCATTCAATGGCACGACCATGAGCGAACAGAAAGCAAGCATCCTGCTGGTCGAGGACGACCAGAACCTCGGATTCGTGATCCAAGATGCACTGAAGCATAGTGGATACAACGTGCACCTCTGTCGGGATGGTAAGGAAGGGTTGAAACAGTTCAATGAGCACGCATACGACCTCTGTGTGCTGGATGTGATGTTACCGCACAAGGATGGGTTCAGCCTCGCGGAGGACATCCGGCTCACCAATAGCGAAGTGCCGATCGTGTTCCTCACGGCGAAGAGCCAGACGGAGGACCGCATCGCCGGGTTCAAGGCCGGTGGTGACGACTACCTCACCAAACCGTTCAGTCATGAAGAGCTCATCCTACGCATCGAGGCCATTCTGCGACGCACCCATGGACGCACCGAAGGCCGACGTGACAGGGAGCAGTTCGAGATCGGAGCGTTCACCTTCGATCATCGGAACCTCATGCTGAGCCATCCATCCGAAGAACGAAAGCTCACCAAGAAGGAAGCCGATGTGCTTCGTTTGCTCTGCATGCACCAGGACCAGGTGCTGCCCCGTGAGCTGTTGCTGAACATGGTCTGGGGTGATGACACGTACTTCCTCGGCAGAAGTCTGGATGTGTTCATCAGCCGGCTTCGGAAGTACCTGAAGGCCGACGCGAACGTGCGCATCATGAACGTCCATGGCGTCGGATTCAAACTGCAAGTGGATTGACCCGAAGGTGTATCACGAACCTTCGCATGCATGTGATCAATGTGCCCTACCATCGTACAACGCGTATGTATCAAGGCATTCAGCACATCAGCTCCATCTCATATCGCACGTACATGAATGACCGCGGCGCAGTGATCACACTTCATTCCACCATCACGATATCGGTGCGTTGATCGATCACCATGAGTGGATCGACGTTACTGCGGATCAACGATATCAACAATGCATGGTGAAACTTTTTTTGATGTCCATGCGTACACATTCGCATCAACGCAATTACGTTTGACACAAACAAACCCATTCGCCATGGCAAAGAAGGCAGCAAAGAAAGCCGCAAAGAAAGCAGCCCCGAAGAAGGCCGCTAAGAAAGCGGCCCCGAAGAAGGCCGCTAAGAAAGCAGCTCCGAAGAAGGCCGCTAAGAAAGCAGCCCCTAAGAAAGCCGCTAAGAAAGCAGCCAAGAAGTAAGCAGCGTTCAACGAACGCAAGGAAGGCCCCGATGATTCGGGGCCTTTCGCTTTTCATACCTCACCATCGCGGGATCGCTTCATCGTTCGGGCGGGACAAGATCGAGCGCTGCGCAATGAACACCCCCGAGGTGATCAATGACCGGGCATATGGCACCGGACCTTGCTCATGGAAGCGCACCGCAACACCAAATACACCGGCCTCCATGTGCCCCTACGAATACCTCTTGACCATTCAATAGCGGCCGAAGATGCGCGGCTATTCTTTCACAAGCCGATACGAGGGACCTGCTGCAAGGCCGAAGGCGTAGACCGCAGAGAGCGAAGCTGCCGATGGCAGGGCCTAAGGAATAGGTCTTTCGGAGAAGGCATGAGGAAAAGAGCAAACGATCAACGGGTATTGGATGATCAAATGGTATTCACCTCGGCATCGAACGGCTGCTGCGATCGGACATCCAATACCAGCCGATCCGTTGTCGGATGTTCGGATGGCAAAAAGCATTGAATGGATCAAAGGGCGCGGAAGGTCAATAGGCTGCACGACCCGTTCACACCCAACAGGATGATCGCTACCGACCCGGCCACAGGAACGGATCATCCGGCTCGCTGCACTCCCCAGGACTTCACCAAAAGGAATGCTCCACGCGACATGCTGCGGCATTCACCGTCGGTTCCGGATGGACGACTTGGTCCGAAGCGGAATGATGCCCCACCCGGATGATCACACCCGAAAAACGGAGCGCGGCCTTGTGGGCCGCGCTCCGCACTTGTGGTCCGATCGACCGGTCAACCAGCTGCGAGCAGGCGTTTCACTACCGCTGCTATCGCGCTTCCATCGGCCTTTCCAGCAAGGCGTCCATTCGCCTCCGCCATCACCTTACCCATGTGGCTCATGCCCGATGCACCCAGATCCGAGATCACCTCCCGGACAACGCTCACCACCTCAGCTTCGCTCAACCGAGCGGGCAGATACGCTTCGATCACCCCGGCCTGCACCTCCTCTTCGGCGGCCAGATCAGCCCTTCCCTGCTGATGGTAGATCGTGGCGCTCTCCACGCGCTGTTTGTACAACTTCTGTAGGATCTTCGCCCCGACCGCTTCATCCAACCCACCCTGACCACCTTCCTTGGTCAATTCGAGCAGGATGGCGCTCTTGATCGCGCGCAATGCGTTCAATCTGTCCCTTTCACGGGCAAGCATGGCGGCCTTGATATCGGCATCGATCCGTTGCTGAAGGTCCATGGTCTATCGTTTCTTGAGTAAGGCGCGGTTATGGCTCACCAAGGTCCACCGATCAATCCACGTTGTCGTGCAAGTAGGGGTTGTTCCGGCGCAGCTCCACACGGCGTTCGCCGTTCTCATCCGTTTCCTCGTTGAGCGTGTATCTGCTCACATTACTATCGGTGCTGTGCTTGCCTTCGTTCAGGGTGATGTTCCTGCGCACGTAGGCCGGTTCGCGTTCCAGGTCGTTCAATCCGCTCGGGGTGCGCAACCGCATATTGAGTTCACGCACCTGCGCCACACGTTGCTCCACACGATTCTGGTGCTCCGCAGGGGTCAAGCGTGCCTCGGCCACTTCACTACGAGCCTCTGGGGCGACATTTTCAGCCTTGGGCTGTTCCGGCGTGTTGTCATAGAGGGTGTACACGCGCTTCTCAGGCACCGCCGGCGTCGTGGGGTTCTGCTCTTTGGCCACCACCGGAGCAGCAGGCTGCTCCATCACCTTCGGCTGTGGCACGGGGAACCCGAGCGTGGGCTGTGCGGGGAGAACCGTGTTGAGCTCCGGCGCGGGCGTGTTCACCGGCACCTCCGCCTTCACTTCCTTGATATAGGGCTCCCGGAAGGCTGGTTCCACCATGGCGGGTGGCGCCGCAGGAGCTGGTGGCGCGCTCAGTGAGACCGGATTCATGATCGGCTGGGTGATCATGGTGGGTCGGTCGGCATCCAAGGGGATCACGGTGCGGGTGTTCTTCTCCGTGGCGATGTCACCGGTCTCCGGATTCAGTTGGAAGCCGGTGGCGATCACCGTTATCCGGATCCTATCACCCAGCGCTTCGTCCTTACCGTAGCCCCAGATGACATCCGCGGTGCTTCCCGCCGCATCCTGGATGTGATCGGTGATCTCCGACATCTCGTCCATGGAGATGGCACGTTCACCGTGGGTCACATTGAGCAACACGTACTTGGCGCCTTTGATATCGCTGTCGTTGAGCAGTGGTGAGGAAAGCGCTTCGTGAGCAGCACGCAGGGCACGGTCTTCACCTTCCGCCTCGGCCATTCCCATGATGGCCACACCACTGCGGGTCATCACGGTACGCACGTCCTCGAAGTCCACGTTCACCTTGCCGATCTTGTGGATGATCTCGGCGATGCCACGAGCGGCGGTGGACAACACATTGTCGGCATGTTCGAAGGCATTATCCAACGAAAGGTCGCCGTAGAGATCGCGCAGGCGATCATTGTTGATCACGAGCAGGGTGTCCACCGCATTGCGCATCTCCTCGATGCCTGCAACGGCTTGGTTCTTCCGCTTGCGGCCTTCCCACTGGAATGGGCTGGTGACGATGCCTACGGTAAGGATGCCCATTTCACGGGCGATCTGGGCGATCACGGGCGCAGCGCCCGTGCCCGTACCACCACCCATTCCGGCGGTGATGAAGACCATCTTGGTACGTGTGCCCAGCAGCTCCTTGACCTCGTTGATGTTCTCCTGGACGGCCATGTTCCCACGCTCGGGAATGGAGCCTGCGCCGAGGCCTTCAGTAAGATCAATACCCAGCTGAAGCTTCACCGGCACCGAGCTCACGTCGAGGGCCTGGCGGTCGGTGTTGCAGATGATGAAGTCCACGCCCATGATCCCTTGGGCGTACATGTGGTTCACAGCGTTGCTGCCACCACCGCCCACACCGATCACTTTGATGATCGAGGCGAGCTCTTGGGGAAGGTCGAATTTCATGTCTTTGAGGATTGGAAGGTGAACGGAAGGGAGGTGCTCAATTCTCGTCGTCCTTGAGGATCTCGGACGCACTATTGATGATGTTGCTGAAGAAGCCGCTCAACGGGCCCTTGGAGTGGCCTTTCACCACCACTTTGGCATCCCGGTTGTTCGCCACTTCAAGGGCCTTCGGGCGGCGGCGTTCGAGATAGTCGAAGCCCTTCATCACCAGACCCACACCGGTGGCGTGCAAGGGGCTGGTCACGTCCTCCACGGCGCTCTTGGCGATGTGTTCATTGGGATAGCCGATGCGGGTGCTCATACCGGTCATCACCTCGACGAGATGCTTCAGGTGCTTCAGCTGCGCTCCGCCACCGGTCAGCACGATGCCCGCGATCAACTGCTTCTCGATACCGCTGTTCTTGATCTCGAAGTAGACGTGATCGAGGATCTCCTCCATTCGGCTTTGGATGATCTCAGCGAGGGTACGCAGGCTGATCTCCTTGGGGTCGCGTCCCCGGAGGCCCGGGATGCACACCACTTCATTCTCCTTGTTCTCGGAGGCGAGTGCGCTGCCGAACTTGGTCTTCAGCAGTTCCGCTTGTTCACGCATGATACCGCAACCCTGGCGGATATCCTCGGTGATCACATTGCCACCGAAGGGGATCACAGCGGTATGTCGGATGATGTTGTCGAAGAAGATGGCGATGTCGGTGGTGCCACCACCGATGTCCACCAGCACCACACCCGCCTCCTTCTCCTCATTGCTCAGCACCGCATCGGCGCTGGCCAGGGGCTCCAGGATCAACTCGGTCACATGCAGGTCCGCACGATGCACGCACTTGTAGATGTTGCGGGCCGCTGTCACCTGGCCACTGATGATGTGGAAATTGGCCTCCATCCGGATGCCGCTCATGCCGATCGGATCCCGGATGCCCTGCTCGCTATCCACGATGTACTCTTGCGGCAACACGTGGATGATCTCTTCGCCGGGTGGCATCATCAGGCGGTAGGTGTCGTCGATCAGTGCATCGATGTCGCTCTGGGTCACCTCTTGGTCGAGGCTCTCCCGCATCCTCATTCCACGGTGTTGCATGCTGCGGATGTGCTGGCCGGCGATGCCCACGTTCACCGTGCTGATGTCCACACCAGCGTTGTCGCCAGCTTCGCGCACGGCGGCCTTGATACTCTCCACGGTCTTTTGGATGTTGGCCACCACGCCCCGGCTAACACCGTCGCTCTTGGCCTTGCCCATACCGAGGATCTCGATCTTTCCTTGCTCGTTCTTGCGCCCGATGATGCAGGCGATCTTCGTCGTTCCGATATCGAGTCCGGCGACGATATCTTGGTTGTGGTCCATGGTTTTCGTGGAGTATTAGGGCGTTGTTCGTTTGGTGCACACGATCTGGTCGGCAAAACGGAGGTCGATCCGCCCATAGCGCCGCCAGTCGGCCTTGGGAATACCTTTTTCGTAGAAGATGCGGAGCTTGCCGAAGCGTTCGGGCAAGGCACTGCCATCGCCGAGGAGCACACGTGAAGGGCCGATACGCGGGATCAGTTCGAACTCCCCTTGAGGAGTTACCACCACCTGGTCGATAAGGGCGCACCACAGCGGATCCTCGTTGATGAACATGGCCAGGCGATGGATATCGTCCGAGCGGCACGCACGCTGCAGGCTGTCGGTGGCGTACACGGAGTACACGCCATGGGTGGCACCCGGCTCATTCAACTGACCGGTCACCACGAGGACCCTGGCGGTATAGGACGGACTCAAGGGCATGGTCCACCCCTCCTTGTCGATGTAGAAACCACCGCCATCCATGTTGTAGACACGTACCACGGGTACACGAGGCTGAACACGCGCATGCAACTTGCCATCCAACGTGTGATATACCTCGGCCTTGGCCACACTGGGGATGCTCTTCAGCCGCTCTTCGATACCTGTCACATCCACAGCGCCGGTGGCCGAGCCCATCACTGCGATCCCTTGATCCAGGACCTCGCGCTTCACGGCCACCTCATCGATGAAGTGCATGCCTTCGGCCTCCTGTACGGTGACCTCCAGGTCGGTGATGGGAGCACGATCGGCGGTGCGCTCCACGAAACCGAGTGCGAGGATCACGCCGATGATCGCCGCTGCGATGCCAATGGGTCGGATCATCTTCTTCAGCTTGCTCATGGGCGGTAGCGTTCGTTCAGCAGTCGTTCGATCGATGGTACGAGGCGATCGATATCGCCTGCACCGAGCGTGACCACGACCTGTAGATCACGCTGTCCGAGCACGTCCAGAAGATCCTCCTTCGTCGTACAACGCTTGGCCTCCATGGGCACCTGCTCCAGGAGCCATTGTGAGGTGATACCGGCGATGGGTTCTTCACGCGCCGGATAGATGTCGAGGAGCAACAGATCGTCCAACGCGGACAAACTCTTGCCGAAGTCCCTGGCGAGGTCGCGCGTACGGGAGAAGAGATGCGGCTGGAAGATGCCCGTAACACGCTTGCCGGGATACATCTCACGCACACTGGCGATGCATGCGTCCAGCTCCTTCGGGTGATGTGCATAATCGTCGATGAAGACGATCCGTGGACCATGGATGCGGGTCTCGAACCGGCGGGCAACACCCCGGAACGAGGCCAGCCCGAGCCGCAACAGGTCCGGGGGCACACCCATGCGCAGAGCGATGGTGCTCGCCGCGATGGCATTCTCCACGTTGTGCCTACCCGGCATGCCCAGGCGCAGGTCGTTGAGCACGATCCCTTCGGTGTGAAGGTCGAACTCGTAGGCTCCATTCACCACGCGGAGGTTCACCGCCTTGGGTGGTTGAGCGCTGCCCAAAGCATAGGTCATCACCTGACGGCGCTCCTTGAAATGCGCAGCGATCCTCTCGTGCACCAACAGGGGGCCCTCGCAGAGCACCGCGAACTGGGTGTAGGCATCGAACATGGCCTCCGGCGTTCCGTAGATGTCCAGATGGTCAGGATCCATGGCGGTGATCACCGATTCGCTGGGGCAGAGCTTGAGGAAACTGCGGTCGTACTCATCGGCCTCCACCACGTTCACCACCGCATCATCGTTCAACAACACGTTGGTGCCATAGTTCGCTGCGATGCCACCGAGGAAAGCATTGCACCGCACTTTGCCCACGGTGAGCAGGTGCGCGATCATGGTGCTCACCGTTGTCTTCCCATGGGTTCCTGCAACGGCCACGGTGCGTTTGTCCTGGGTCACCATACCGAGCACATCGGCGCGCTTCAGGATACGCGCACCGCGTTCTTCCCAGTACTTCAACAACGGGCTCGATACCGGTACCGCCGGGGTCCGGACCACCATCACCTCGGCTGGCACCGCGTTCCGGAATTCCTCGGGGATCATCCGCGGATCCTCGTTGAACTGCACATCGATGCCCTCGCTCTGAAGCTGGTTGGTCAGTTCGCTCGGTGTGCGGTCATAACCGGCCACCTCGGCACCACGGCGCCTGAAGTAGCGGGCAAGACCGCTCATGCCGATGCCACCGACACCGATGAAGAAGAACATATTTCCGCGCAGCGTGCTCATGCGTCAACAGGGTTCCGTTCCTTGTCCATGGTCTTGTATCCGAGCCGGATCACCTCGGCGGCGATCACTTCCGCCGCATTGTTGGCGCCCAGGCCGGCGATCGCCGTGCGCAGTCGATCCAGCGCATCGCGGTCCTTGATGAGGCGCAGGACCGTGGACCCCAGCTCCGCCACAGCCCGATCATCGCGCACCAGCACCGCCGCCCCCCGATCGGTCAAAGCACGAGCGTTGTGGGTCTGGTGGTCTTCGGCAGCGGTGGGTAATGGCACCAGGATGGCGGGTTTCTGGACAAGGCACAGCTCACTCACACTGATGGCACCGGCACGCGCCACCACGAGATCGGCCACCGCATAAGCGTAGTCCATCTTGTTCACGAACTCATGCACCTTGCAATCGGTATAGTTCAGATCCGCCACGGCTTGTTGCGCCTGCTTCAGGTATGGCGTTCCGGTCTGCCAGACCACTTGCACGCCTGCCTTCTGCAATGCCTCCAGCGCCGCCTCGATACCCTTGTTCACTCCTCGTGCCCCGAGGCTGCCACCGGTAACGAAGAGCACCGGCCTACCTTCCTGCAAGCCGAAGTGCTCCATGCCACGCGGACGCTTGCCCGTAAGGCGGACCACCTCCTGCCGCACCGGATTTCCGGTAAGCACCACTTTTTCCGGGGGGAAGAAGCGCTGCATTCCCTCGTACGCCACGCAGATCCGGTCAACGCCTTTCGCCAGGTAGATGTTGGTCTTTCCCGGGAAGCTGTTCTGCTCCTGGATCAAGGTGGGCACCCCCATTCGCTGCGCGGCAGCGAGCAACGGGCCGCTCGCATACCCACCGACGCCCACGGCCACATGCGGGTTGAACGCACGGACGAGTCTGCGCGCCTTCATCATGCTCCGCAACAAACGCCATGGTAGTGCGAGGTTCTTCACGATGGATCCGCGTTGAAAACCACGGATCGGAAGGCCTTCGATCCTGAACCCTGCGGCAGGAACCTTCTCCATCTCCATCTTGCCTTCGGCACCAACGAACAGAAACTGCGCAGCCGCCTCCCGCTCGCGCACCGCATTGGCGATGGCGATGGCCGGGAAGATATGACCGCCGGTTCCACCCCCGGCGATCATCACCCTAAGCGAGCGCTGTTCGTGGGCGTTTGACATCGGTCGGAGTTGTTGACTGGAAATTCTCTTCGGCACCACGGCTCACACTGAGCATGATGCCGATGGCGAGACAGGTGAACCACACACTGGTCCCCCCCATGCTCACGAGCGGTAACGGTTGACCAGTGACAGGAACAAGATTCACGGCGACGGCCATGTTGATCATGGCCTGCATCACGAGCATAAGGCCCAGGCCGATGGCCGCGAGAGCACCAAAGGGCTTGTCGCAGTTGGAGGCGATCCGGACCGCCCGGAAAAGGAGGATGAGGTAAAGCAACAACAGCCCCAGCCCACCGAGAATGCTGCCATACTCCTCGATGATGAACGCGTAGATCATATCGGAATACGGGTGCGGGAGCCAGTTACGGGAGGCACCACTGCCCGGCCCGTTGGGCAGGAATCCGCCCGATGCGATCGCGATCTTGGCATGCTCCACCTGGTAGTTGGCGTCGTGGTCCTCCACGCCGAATGATTCGATGCGGCCCACCCACGTGTCCAATCGTGGCAGCAGTCCCGGGCTCGACTTCGCCAGGAGAAGGAGCAGGATGAACATCCCCACAGCCGCACCGACGATCAGCGCCATGTGCTTCATGGGCACCTGACCCACGAACATGATGACGAGGCAGACGGTGAAGAGCACCGCCGCGGTGGAGAAGTTGGCCGGGAGGATCAAGCCACAGATCACCCCCACGGGCAGCATGAGCTTCACCAACACATCGCGCAAGGTCCATTCCTGGCCGTGGTGTTTGCCGAGCACCCGTGCGAGAAAGACAATGAGCACCACTTTGGCCGGGTCGCTCGTTTGGAAACTCTGGCCGATGATCGGTATGGTGATCCAACGGCTGGCATCATTGATGTTCGAACCCAGCAACAATGTGAGCAACAGCAGCACCGCCACCAGCCCGATGGACAGTTGCGATAGCCTTGAGTAGATCGTGTACCGCTGACGCGACACGAAGTACATGATGGCACCACCGGAGAGCAGCATGAAGCCATGCTTCACCAGGAAGTGCATGGTGCTTCCACCGTCGCGTTTGAAGGCGAGGGAGCTGATGGAGCTATACACCGCGAGCAGGCTAATCAATCCCAGGAACAGGACCGTCATCCAGATCACGCGATCACCCTTCAGTCTATGGAGCACCGTGTTCATCTCGTTCATCAACGATGGCCGTTGCATACGCACCCGGGATCCGCCCAGGCACGTGCGTTCGCCATATCTCCGTGTTCATTCATCATCCTCATAGGTCACGTACGGCCCGTTTGAATTCCACCCCGCGTTCCTCATAGTTGGCGAAACCATTACCACTGGGGCAGGCCGGGCTGAAAAGCACGGTATCGCCGGAGCTGGCCAATTCGTTCGCAAGGAAGACCGCCGTTCGCAGTTCGTCCGCCACATAGAGATGTTCAACACCGGAAGCGCCCTCTAGGCCCACGCTGTCCGCCGTGCGACCGAAGAGCACCATGGCCTTCACCTTCTCGTTCACGAGGTTCTGCACGTAGCCTTCGTCCATCTCGTTGCTCATGTCCCCCACGATCCACACCACCTTTCCAGGCATCAAGGCAAGCGACTCCAGGGCGGCATCGAGGAAGGTGGCCTTGGAGTCATTGATGAACACCACGCCGTTCGTCACGGCCACCTGTTCCAAACGATGCGGTCGTGGGCCTTGTGCGGCAAGGGCCGCACGCCGCGCCTCCACGAGCTGTCCGGCGGCCAGTCGCATCAGAGGGGTCTTGTTGTCGTGTTCCATGGTCTTTCGGATCGAATGATCAGAGCGCCTTCACAGCGGCCTTGAACAGATGGCCCCGTTCCTCGTAATTGGCGAACAGGTCGAAGCTGGCGCAGGCCGGGCTCAACAACACCACATCACCGGCCTCGGCGATGCTGTTGGCCGCGATCACGGCTTGTTCCGCGCTGTTCGTATCCAGGATCATGGGCACCACCTTGCCGAAAGCCTCGTGGATCTTGCTGTTGTCCACGCCGAGGCAAACGATGGCCTTCACCTTCTGCTTGGCCAGGCCCATCAGACTGGCATAGTCGTTCCCCTTGTCCTGGCCGCCGGCGATCCACACCACCGGCTTGTCCATGCTCTCCAGGGCATACCACACCGAATTGACATTGGTGGCCTTGGAGTCGTTGATGAACTCCACGCCATGCACGGTGGCCACATGCTCGAGGCGATGCTCCACGTTCTGGAAATCGATCAAGCTTTCGCGTACCACATCCTTGCGGATGTCGAGCACACGCGCTGCGATGCCCGCCGCCATGGAGTTGTACACGTTGTGCTTCCCTTTCAGTGCGAGTTCGATCATGGACATGCTGAAGGTGGATCTGTTGGTTGTGATGTGGATATGGTCGCCATGCAGGCAGGCGCCTTCGTTGATGGGGTGCTGTATCGAGAACGGCCAGCGTCGCGCCTTCACCGGATGCTGGAGCAACCAGGCATTCGATCCGGCGTCATCGGCGCAATGGATGAAATGGTCATCTTCCCGCTGGTTCATGGCGATGCGGAACTTGCTCGCCACGTAATTCTCCATGCGGTACTGGTAGCGGTCCAGGTGATCCGGCGTGATGTTGAGGAGAACTGCGACGTGAGGTCGGAGATCGCGGATCCCATCCAGCTGAAAGCTGCTGAGCTCCAACACGTACCAGTCATGGTCCCGGTCGGCCAGCAGTCCGGCGAAGCTGGTGCCCACATTACCTCCCAAAGCCACGTCCAGGCCGGCCTTCCGCAGGATATGATGGGTAAGCAGAGTGGTCGTGGTCTTACCATTACTGCCGGTGATCGCCACGATACGCCCGTTGCAGTGGCGATAAGCGAACTCGATCTCACTGATCACCGGAACACCCTTCGCCACGGCATCCTTCACGAGGGGCGCCGAATCCGGGATACCCGGGCTCTTCACGATCCCATCGGCTTCGAGCACACGCGCCGTGGTATGGCCTCCCTCCTCGAACGCGATGCCATGAGCGGTCAGTACTTCCCGATACGCGGGCTTAATGACACCTTGGTCGCTCACGAATACCTCGTAGCCACGCTTCTTGGCGAGCCGAGCCGCCCCCACGCCGCTTTCCTGTGCGCCAAGCACGACCAACCTCGGACCATATGGGCGTTGAGCGGTCATCGCAGTTTGAGGGTGACAATGGACAACACGGCCAACATGATCCCCACGATCCAGAACCTGCTCACGATCTTGCTTTCGTGAATGCCCTTCTTCTGGTAGTGGTGGTGGAGCGGTGACATCAGGAGGATCCGACGGCCTTCGCCATACTTCCGTTTCGTGTACTTGAAGTAGGAGACCTGCATCACCACGCTGAGGTTCTCCACCAGGAAGATGCCGCACAGTACGGGGATCAACAACTCCTTGCGTACGAGGATGGCCAGCGTGGCGATGATACCTCCGAGGGCGAGGCTGCCGGTATCGCCCATGAACACCTGCGCGGGATAGGCGTTATACCAGAGGAATCCGATGCACGCCCCCAGTAAAGCACCGATGAACACGGCGAGTTCACCGCTGCCAGGGATGTACATGATGTCCAGGTAATGCGAGAAGATGACATTGCCACTGACATACGCGAGGATGCCCAATGCCAGCACCATGATGGCGGAGGTCCCGGTGGCCAGACCATCCACACCATCGGTGATATTGGCCCCGTTGCTCACGGCCGTGATGATGAAGATGACCACGGCGATGTACAGGATCCAGGTGTATTGGCGGGCGCCATTGCCGAAGAGCTTCGCCAGGATGGTCGAATAATTCAACTCATTGTCCTTCACGAAGGGGATCGTGGTGTTCGGTGATTTCCGGTTCAGCATGTAGTGCACGGTCCCATCCTCCTCGGTGATGGTGTGCACGTCCTTCTCATCGAACTGCTGAGCGAGCACCTCGGAGATCTCCACGCGAGTACGGATCTCGGGATGGAAGTACACAGTGGCTCCGATGATGATGCCCACCCCGACCTGACCCACCACCTTGAACTTTCCGGCGAGCCCTCGCTTATCCTTCTTGAAGACCTTGATGTAGTCATCGATGAAACCGATGGCGCCGAGCCAGACGGTGCTCACCAGCAGAAGGATGATGTAGATATTGTCGAGCTTGGCGAACAACAACGTGGGGATCACCGTGGCCGCCAGGATGATGAGCCCTCCCATGGTCGGAGTGCCTTGCTTCTGGATCTGCCCTTCTAGGCCCAGGTCGCGCACCGTTTCGCCCACCTGCATACGGCGCAGCAGGTTGATGATGCCCTTTCCCCACCACAGGGAGATCAGCAGCGACACGAACACCGCCATGGCCGCGCGGAACGAGATGAACGTGAACAGCCCCGCACCGGGAACGTCCGCACCAAGCCAGTTGAAGAGGTGGTACAGCATCACTTGTGGAGGAGTTCAAGGGTTTCCTGCAACACGGCCACATCATCGAAAGGGTGCTTCACCCCATTGATCTCCTGATAGGTCTCGTGACCTTTTCCAGCAAGCAGCACCACATCCCCGGGCTTGGCCATGCCTACCGCTTGGCGGATGGCCTCGCGTCGATCGGCGTTCACCCATACGCGTGGCAGATCACCCACCTGCACACCGCCACGCATCTCGTTCAGGATGGTCATGGGATCCTCGGTGCGTGGATTGTCACTGGTAAGCACCACATGACTGCTCAGTTCCGTGGCGATCCGGGCCATCACCGGGCGCTTCGCCCGATCCCGGTCACCACCGCAACCCACCACGGTGATCACTTGTTCATTATCGCTGACCACATCGTTGATGGTGGAGAGGACGTTCTTCAGCGCATCGGGGGTATGGGCATAATCCACGATCCCGATGACACCTGCGGCACCGCGCACGATCTGGAACCGACCACGCGGCGGCTGCAGGTCGCTCAAAGCGGTGAGCACGTTCATCGCAGGTTCGCCCAGGAGCGTTGCCACGGTGTACACCGCGAGCAGATTGCTGGCGTTGAACTCCCCGATCAGTCGCGAATACATGTCGTGCCCGTCGATGTTCAGGTGCAGGCCCGTCAACTGATTCTCGACGATGCGCGCCTTATGGTCGGCGGTGCTCTTCACCGCGAAGGAGTGCTTGCTCGCCTTCGTATTCTGGAGCATCACGGCGCTGTTCGCATCATCGGCGTTCACCAAGGCGAAGGCCGTGGCCGGGAGTTGATCGAAAAAGCGCTTCTTGGCTTTGATGTACTCGGCGAAGGTGCCGTGGTAATCCAGGTGGTCGTGGGTGATGTTCATGAACACGGCACCCGCGAAGCGCAAGCCGGCGATCCGCTCCTGCACCACGCTATGGCTGCTCACTTCCATGAAGCAATGCGTGACCCTTTCGGCCACCATCTCCGCAAGGAGTTCGTTCAGGCGTACGGCGTCGGGGGTGGTATGCGTACTGGGAATGGTCCGCTGGCCGATGCGCGCCTCCACCGTGCTGATGAGGCCGCACTTGTAGCCAAGGGCGCGGAAGAGGCGGAACAGCAACGTGGCCGTGGAGGTCTTCCCGTTGGTGCCGGTGATACCCACCAACTTCAACTTTTTCGAGGGCTGATCATGGAAATTCGCTGCGATGATGCCCAAGGCCACCGCCGCGTCATCCACACGCACATAGGCCACACCATCCTTCAACTCGGCCGGCAGGACCTCGCAGATGATGGCACCGGCACCGCTGCCGATGGCCTTGGCGATGAAATCATGACCATCCACCTGGGTACCTCGCGTGGCAACGAAAGCGGAGAAGGCCACCACCTTACGGCTGTCAAAGGCGATGGACTCGACCGCGGTGTTGGTGGAACCGACGACCTGCTCGATCCGCACGCCATAGAGTATGTCCCTCAGCAACTTCATGCCAGTTCGATCAGGATCGTGGTTCCCTCGAAAGCCTTCGATCCGGGTTGCAACGATTGGCGCTTCACCATGCCATTGCCTTGCACCTTCACCTGCAGTCCTCGGTTCTCGAGAATGAAGAGCGCATCGCGCAAGCCCATGCCCAGTACGTTGGGTACGCGATCCATCGCATCGGCCGGGATGCCGCGAGGCTTCAGCACCACGGCGGTATCCGCAGCCTCAGTGGTGACCCACTCGCTTTCTCCCTCAACGGTCACCGGCACCCTCAACCCGGCGAAAGCGGTGCGGAGGTCACCGGCGTGGCCGCTCATGCTGATGGGCATCAACGGATCGGCAAGCTGTGCCAGCTCGGTATCTTGCTGCAGTTCGAGGCGATTGCTGTAGATCTTATCCGCGATCTCCTTGAAAATGGGGCCAGCCACCACATTGCCATAGAAGCCGCTCATGGTAGGGCCATTCACCACCACGATGCAGCTGTACTTGGGGGCATCGGCCGGGAAGTAGCCCACGAACGAGGCCTTGTAGGTGACGCCTGCACCCTTATAGCCCGCACCGCCCTTGGCGATCTGGGCGGTACCCGTCTTTCCCGCGATGGCGAAGTGCGCGGCCTTCAGATTCACAGCGGTGCCGCTGTCCACCACTCCGCGCAGCATGCCATGCACGATCTTCAGGGTCCTATCCGAACAGATCCTTTCGTGGAGCACCTTGGGCGGCATGCGCTCGATCACCTTGCCGTTCCGTGAGGTCTGGCTCACGAGCTGGGGTTGCATCATGCGGCCGTTGTTCGCCACGGCATTGTAGAAGGTCAACATTTGGAGCGGGGTCATCGCCAGCTCGTAACCGATGCTCATCCACGGCAGGCTCACGCCGCTCCAGCCCTTCTCTCCTGGGCCACGCAGCACCGGAACACCCTCTCCCGGGATCATCACCCCGGTGGGCTCACCGAGTCCCATGCGTTTGAGGCCCTCGACGAACTTGCGCGGCTCCTTCGCATAGGCCTTGTGCACGGCCAGGCTGACCCCTGTATTGGCCGACACTTCGAATGCGCGCTGTAGGGTGATCCTGCCGTAACCACCCTCATGTGAATCGCGCATGGTCCGGTCGTGGAACAGGACCTTTCCGTTGCGTGTGTCCACCGTATCGGTGGGGCTGATCCGGCCATCCTCGATGCCCACCATGAGGGAGGCGAGCTTGAAGGTGGAGCCGGGTTCGGCGGCCTCGCCCACGGCGTAGTTCATGGACTCGGCATAGGTGCTGTCGCTGCGTCGCGTGAGGTTGCTGATGGCCTTGATGTACCCGGTGGCCACTTCCATGACCACCACCGTGCCATACTCCGCACCATGCTTCCGCAGTTGACGCTCGAGTGCGGCGTCCGCCACATCCTGCAGGTTGATATCGATGGTGGTGTGGAGATCACTGCCGGGCACAGGGTCCACACCGCTGCCACCATCCACGGGCATCCATACCCCTCCGGTGAGCCTGCGTTCCAATCGACGACCGGTCACCCCGCGCAACAACCGATCGTAGCCCCCTTCAAGGCCGAGCGTGGTGCTGTCGCGCAGGACATAACCCACACTTCGCGACGCCAGTCGTCCAAAAGGATGCACCCGAACCGTACGCTTCTCGGTGACCAGGCCGCTCTTGAACTTGCCCAGGTTGAACAGTGGAAAGGTGCGCAATTGCTGTACCTGCGTATGGTCCGCGCGCCGTTTCACCAGGTAATACCGCTCCTTGCGATGGCGGGCATCGGTGAGGTCACGCCGGTATTCCGCAGCTGTGCGGTCCCCGAAGAGGTCGGCCAAGGCGATACTGAGCGGTTCGATGTTGGTCCGGAACAGCTCATCCGTAAGACCGTTGGCCATCATGTCCATGCGCACATCATACTCGGGCACGCTGGTAGCCAGCAATCGTCCGTCCTCGCTATAGATGTGACCACGGTCCGGTT
>SSGN01000032.1 GCA_008016945.1 Flavobacteriales bacterium | reverse complement strand
AGGAGAGATGGTTGTTCCCTTCCTACGCGGATGGATGGGGAAGGTTACAAAGCCGGATAAAAACAGCACACCGGATCTACAGCTAGCAGCATCAGATCATTCGTCATCGGCCCGCAAGCCACCACCAACCGCTGGGTGTGCACGAGCCAAGGTCAGCGTACAGGTGCAAGATGGCTCGAAACTCACCTACCTATGCTCTGCGCCGAGAAACGCCAGAAACGCTCGACTATAGAACGCAACGAGTTGTGCCTTGTTCAACGCACCACTACCAACCGCTGTACGACACGTTCCTGCTGGGTGACCAGTAGGGCCGTGTACACGCCTGGCGGCTGAGCGGTCAGGTCGATCTCGCGGCTGTATGGCGGCAGCTGAAGCACTACACGACCATGGATGTCCAGCACCGTGAGCGGCCAAGGGAGCAGCTCAGCTAAACGAAAGAGAGCTGCGGAAGGATTGGGATGCGCCTGAAGCCCTTCGTACTCTGCGAGGTCATTGATCCCATTACCACTTGAGAGGAGCGGACAAGGCTCAACACCAGTAGGCCCAGGGAGCCAGTCCGGAAACCCTCCCAACATCATGGTATCCCCAACCCAGCATCCCCATGGAGAACCGGTCAGTTCGAGCATAGGGCCAAAACTGGTGCCCATGCCCGCTTGCCAGAAAATATTGCCCGAAGGGAGCGGCTCGAAGTAGTGCCGCGTAACATGGACACCGACGTTATTGAGTTCCGCCACATTATCAACTATCATGTCCACCAAGAAGTAGTCGATACCAGAAGCATAGGTGTTGCTCCACAACACATCGTGTACCGTATCCCCGGTCTGTGCTGCCACATCCCCTGTGAGAAATTCGGCCGCCGAATCGGGGAGGTATGCATAACCCTTGCCGCTAGGGTCGGAGCGGACGAAATAGGATCTGGTGTACACGTAGTCACGGAATTCCTCGATCACCTGGTACACCGTTCCGTTGATTAGCGTGTCAGGTGACGCACCCATTTGATACCGCACATGATAATTCGGCGGGCCACCGTCATCGTCCACGCTATGCCAACAGGCTTGTGCTTCCGGGTAGAACTGGGCCGTGGCCGAAAGCATCGGGCCGACCAGAAGAGGAACGAGAAATTTGGTACGCATCATTGGCCTATTGAATGACAACTCGACCCACGCGGCGGTCAGTGCCAGTATCCACAACAACAGAGTAAAGCCTGAAAACTCCGCAGGGACTTCCGAGGTACGAGGGTTCCTGTGATCGTGTAGGCGCTCACACATCCCGAATCCAATAAACCATGATACCACCAAGTTAAGCACTGTGTGCCTCAATTCAGCGCGAAAAACGAACGTGACGAGCCGTACAAAGCTCAAGGTACCACCACCAACCGCTGTAGCAGACGGGTATCTCCATAGTGGAACTCGGCTATATACACACCTGGTGGGTGGCCGGTGAGGTCGATCTCACGGTTTGGAGTCAGAAGGCGCAACACCACAGCTCCCTGCATGTCATAGACCGTGGATCCGGTAGGTAAGGGTTCCATCAGGTTGAACCGTCCATTGGACGGGTTCGGATGGATCAGCCCGGACGTAGACAGCGGGCCGAACCGATCGGTAAGCCCCGTGATCGTTGGGCCACAGAACAATGGACCGCCGGGTGATCCAGACTGAAGTGCATTGAATTGTACCGTATCGTTCCGTTGGCAGCCGCGAATAAAACCTCTAGTACGGATCATCGCCCCTCCACTTGCCCCCATGCCTGCCTGCCAGAACAAATAGCCCGGTTCACTGAACATGTAATGTCGCGTCACCGTGACCCCGTCGTCCGAGTATGTGACCACGGAATCGATGACCACGATCGGGCGGACGTAATAACCAATATCACCGGCACCGGATCCGGGTGGATAATACTCTATCACGTTGTGGACCGTATCCCCTTGCACCGCACCAACATCACCTGTTAGGAACTCCTCCATCAGATCCGGGATGTATACATAGCCCTTACCGCGTTCCCCATTGCGCACGAAGTGGGTATAACGCCAGCCCCAAGACCCTCCTGAGTTGTTGTACTCCACGATCCTCTTGTATACCACCCCATTGATCACCGTATCAGGGTCCGAACCCATGTCCAACTGGAAATCGAACAACGGTGGGCCACCGAGGTCATCAATGCCACACCAGACCGTATTGCTGTCCGGATAGAAGCGTGGTTGCGCGAACAGGTCAGAGAACGCACTCGAAACGATGAATGTCATCATCAACCTTCCGAAGGAACTCCCAAGGAACGAGGGGGCGCTGCGTACTTGTCGGCGCTCACACATCCCGAAACCTAGAGCCATGATACCTTTAATATAGTGGCGGCCGTGATGCATCACAAGAATGCACTTATGGATGCAACACGATCATACTTGCAAGGTAGCACATCGACGGATCGTCGATCTCACTGCCCACACCTACCTATGCCAGCTGCGGTACTGAGTGGCTTCGCTATGGTGATCCAGAGGCTGCTCGCGCGGCATCAGAACGTGAACCGTGCCGACATCTGCACGTTCCGTCCAGGGGCACTGACGCCGGATGCGAAGGTGCGGTAGTTGCGGTCGGCGATGTTCTCCACCGCCAGTTGCAGGGAGACCCACGGCGCCAAACTCCACGAACCACGCACGTTGTAGGTGATCCAGGCGGGCATACCGGCCGTGGTGGCGTCTTGGAGATTATCCTCGCCGGAATCGCCGTAGTCGCGAAGGCGTTTCCATCCGTTGAAGAGGACATAGGCCTCGAGTTTGGCTCGCTTCACGAACAGTTCCACGGCGGACCGGCCATACAGAGGCGGGATATGATCCAGCGGGACCTGGCCATCACCGGTGATCACACGTCCATACGTGTAGGTGATGCTGTTGGACCAGGACAGGCGGTCCTTCAGGCTTACGGTGATGGCCGCGTTAGCACCCGTGATCAAAGCCTTGCCAGCGTTGGTCAAGGCGGTCACCGCGCTCATGACGTCATCGTAAAGCAGGCTATCGCGGCCGTTCTGTTGGAAAGGCCGAACGACGAGCGCATCGGAGAACCAGGTGTGGAAGGCGGTCAGCTGGATCGAATGGCGACCACCCATCACCTTGTTCACGCCGATCTCCGCGTTCAAGGTGCGTTCGGGACGAAGAGCGGGGTTCGGCACCACCACACGACCCGGCGCGCTGTCGAAGACCTTGGCCAGATCATCCACGTTCGGTGCGCGGAAACCGGTATTGAGCAGGGCGGTCAGCCGCCAGGTGGTGTCGGGGGCATAGACCGCGGCCAGCCGCCAATTGAACGCATCGTGGCGTTGCCGGAGCCGACCGTTGAGGAATTGGAAGTCGTTCTGGTCGGCGAAGGTGGCGTCGAGGCCAACGTGATTGTATCGGACCCCGTCGCTCAAGATCCACCGCTTACCCGCCTCGAAGGTGTGGGTGACGAAAACCGCCGCCGTGGACATGGACGAGCCGCCGTTCGGGTAGCGGGTGGTGAGGTAACTCGTGGTGCCGGTGTTGATGTCCGTACGTTCCGCATCGGAGGAGACGGTATTGTGGTACCCCTCGAGTCCATAGCGCACTTCATGCCCGGCCAAGCGCTTCTCGAACTCTGCGTTGATGCCCCACACATCGACTTCTTCCACCCGGTGACCCAGGCGGCTGCTCCCCCACGCCCGGTTGTGCCGGCTTTGTACCACGTGCTGGAAGCTGGGTGTGATGCGCGCCTGATCGAACCAGCGTGACCTACCCAGTTCCAGACCGTATGCTGCCAGGAAGCGGCGTTGCGGGCCGTAGTACCATTCCGCATGGGCCGGAACGATCGATCCATCCGCGCCGATGGTGGACTCGGAAAGTCGGTCGTAGCGTGGAACGTTGCTACTGGCGCTCAGCTGCAGATTGAGCTGATGCGTGGTGGACCCACCTGTTCGCCACCGCAGCTTCTCCATCACGTCCAGCTGATCATAGGCCGTGCCCACCTGCACATCGGGATCGGCATTGACCACCACCCGATCCACGCCATCGGAACGCTCCACGTAGAAGGCCCGTTCATTGAACCGGGGTTGATCGGCCTGCCGCATACGCCCTTGCCGAAGATCACCGAAACGGCTCGCGGTGATGCTCGTGAAGCTGCTGAACCGCTTTCGGCTGATCGAAAGGTCCACATGCGCGGTGCGTTCGTTGTTCGCTGTGGCATGCCGCAGCAGCGCGGAGCCACCGACCTGCATACCGGCACTATCCAGAAAGGGCGCCGCGCGGGTGATCATGTGGATCACGCCACCGAGCGCATCGCTGCCATAGACCACCGACGCCGGACCACTGATCACCTCGATGCGCTCCACGGTCTGTTGATCCACCGTCATGATGTCCTGGAGGTGGCCTGCGCGGTAGATGGCGTTGTTCATGCGCACACCGTCCACCACGAGCAGGATGCGGCTGGCCTCGAAGCCGCGGATCACCGGGCTACCGCCGCCCATCTGGCTCTTCTGTACGAACACGGTGCCTGAGTTCTGCAACAGGTCACCGGTGGTGGGTTGGTCCAGGAAGGCGATGTCCCTGGCATCCACCACCTCCACGCGTTCGGCCAGGTCCTGTGTCGGTTCGCGGAAGCGGTTGGCCGACACCACGAACTCGGCCAAGGGCACAGCGCGTGGGAGGAGGTGGACCTCGCCACCCGCATCCCAGGCATCGCGCGCTACCATGGTGCGCGTGGTATAGGAAACGTGCGAGATCACCAGCGTATCGGAGCTGCCGACCCCAGAAAGCAGGCAACGGCCACGCGCATCCGACAGACAGCTGCCACCACCGTTCAAGGGGCGGAGCACGGCCCCTTCCACCGGATGCAGGTCAACGGCATTGCGTACCACAAGTGCCTGAGCGAAGCAAGTGGATGCACACACGGAAAAACAAAGGAAGAGGAGCCCCCTCATTGGTGCTGTGTTAACCGTTCCTGCATTACGGCTGATCACCTGTACGAAGTTCGCCGTTCACCGTAACTTGGAGCTGCTTGCGTCCATTCGTTCCTCACAAGGCCCGGAATATGGGTAGGTCGGCACCCACTGTAGGAGGCCCGCCTGGACCTGATGTCTCATTGTTTGATGAAACATAGTTGAGTCCTTTCGGATCCAGGGACATGCCACTCCATGGAATAGAGACCAGGAGCCAGCCGGGATACATCCAGTATATGGGTGACATCATCGATGAAATGCACAGCGAGCACCTGCCCGAGCGAATTGCGAAGGTGGAACTGCCCACGATCCAGCGGATCTTCGGTCTGTAGAACAAGACGATCAATGACCGGATTGGGGAAGATCGAAAAGCGTGCCCCCTTCTGGGTCTCTTTGGAATAGCCGGTATGGATAGAACACGCCATGGGCTCGAACTCGTAGATCCGCTCGCCTCCCTGATCCATGCAGATCAAATAGGTGTCGTCATCCACCGTATCCTGCCCGCTGGTCACGCCGATGGTAGCGCCCACGCCTTCGATGACTTGATACGTTTGAAAGCCCGATGCATCCGTGAAATTGAACCTCCTCCGCTGCTCGTTGCCCAGGTCGATCACATCGATCGAATCCAGTAGAAGAGGACCCTGGCCGAACAGGTAGGCAAAAGATCCTGGCTGTAAGCCGAAATCATACAGGACTTCCTCCTCCGATGAGCCGCTCGGCATGAAATAGACTCTCCTCTCCGTGGTATCATTCCGCACCGCACCCGAGCGCTGGTAGATGCCGCATACTCCATTCGAGAACACCACATCCAACTTGGCATAGACCACACCAGTGATCAACGTATCCCCTGTTGTGGCCATTCGACAAAAGCCGTCACCGAGGCCGGAAATCCAACAATCCGAACTACCGCTACCAACGGACCAGACAGCATCGTTCATCGGGAACGGATGATAGTCCTGCGCTGCACACTGGCTATGCACAGCGATGAACGACATGATGAGCCCTAAGTTCCTTAGGAGGATCAAAACTCGACGAACCGGACCTCGTCCGGTCCTTGGTGGCGCCAAGGAAGAGGGCTCGCTCGCCTGCTTCACCTTGAGCACATCCTCTTCGGGGAGGTCCTCGATCACCGTCTTGGCCGCTTCAGAATTCCCCTGCTGCAAGTAGGTGAGCACCTCGGCATAGCGGTTGGCCGGGGTGCGGATCTGCTGCCACAGGGCGCTCAGGCGGTCCAAGCGGTCTACACGATCACTGCTGTAGTAATCTAAAAGCAATTTGGTGTTCTGGGGGATCTGCGCTGCGCCGTTCATGGTGAGAGGATCAACGATGAATGGATCGATCGGTCTTCGGCCTTCAACACCGCGAGGTATCTGCCACCTGACAGACCGTTCGTGTCGAATGGGGCTTCAAGAGCGCCGTTGGGCCAGTTCCACGTGCGAACCGATCTTCCAAGGGCATCCAGTAGGTACAGGGTCCCGTTCTTTGGGGGTTGAGATAGGCGGACCGTGAAGCCCCTTGAGCTTGGGTTCGGATACACGTTCAACGCCATCGCCTTCTCTTCCCGCACCCCCACCTCCAACCCGTACAGCCGGCTCACCATGCGCTGGGTGGTGTCGTTGGTGGTGCCATCGTCGTAGCCGCGGTAGCTGCCATAGATGTAGAAGCTGCCATCGGAGGCTGGGGTTATACCCGAAATCACCTTGCGAAAGGACACCCCATCCTGGAAACCTCCGCAACCAAGGCCATTGAACGGCTGTGGTAATAGGTTCCCATCAAGATCCACCATGGCAATTCCGCCTCTGTCCTGCCCGTTGATCCTATCGAAGGTGCCTGTGATAATGTAACCATTCGCAACAGGATGGATGTTCGTCACGCGAGGGAGGTTAAGTGCCGAATAAGTTTCCTCGAAATCAAGCAAAGTGAAGCTCTCGTCCAAAGAACCATCAGGTTGAAGACGGACCAAACTCCGGACTGGATCCGTTCCATTGAAACGACAGAAGCCGCCAACAAGGATCCGACCGTCGGTGAGCGTATGGTAGTCATTGGCCGTACCCAGATCCTGTAGCGGGACATTGAAGGTCTGGTCCAGTGTTCCATCCTCCTCCACTCGGAAAACCCAACCTACAGGCTGACCTTCATAGGTGGTTAGCGATCCGGCACACAAGAATTTCCCATCGGGTTGTTCCTCGATCTCGTAGATCACCCCGTTGCACAAGCGGTGAGTGCGGGTGGTATCCAGGTAGCCCGTGTTGCTGAACCAGATCAGGCTGTACAATCCCTGGAAACCGCGAATGGGGTCGTCCAGCATGTGCGCGCCGCTCATCAGCACCCGACCATCGGGGTACACGTGGTAATCGCCCCCTTGCAGGGAGGTGAAGTAGGGGCCTAGGTTCATTTCGATGAAAGAAGGATCCTGGAACCCATTGAGCATCAAGCGGCGAACGGTTTGCGTGGTTGCCACATAGACCCGATCGTTCCAAGGTGTTAGTGTTCCCCCTCCAAGCACACTCTGATTGAAGACCATATCCAGCGCGCCGTCTGAATTCAGGCGAACCGTGCGCTTTTCATTCTCAACGCCTGGGAATCGGAATCGCCCTGATATGATCAGACCTCCCTCCTCATCTAGCAAGATCGAGTTGACGAACGTTTCATCCATAACTGTCCTGAACGTGGTATCCAGATCGAACGGAAGCTGGCCTCTTCCAGGTGTCGCAGCACCAAGAATGAACCACAACGAACCGATCGCAACATCGCTTCTCACCGCTCAATGACCAAACGTTCCACCGTCAACACTTTACCACCATTCTCCTGCCGAATGGCATATGTACCACTGGGCCAGTCGCGGGTATCCAACAGGATCTGTTGGTCTTCATACTGCACTGCAATGCGCAACATTTCGCGGCCCACCGCGTCCTGCACCACTACCACAGCCTGCTCCAATTCCGCGCCGAAGTGTACTGCAACGGTGGCGTATTTACTTGCGGGGTTGGGGTAGATGCGCATAGAGGCTTGAGCAGCCCCCCCCTCTGCCCGCTTGTTGACCTGCCGCGATTTGGGGGCAGCCTTCGCATCGCCGGTCAAGGGTGCGCGGCACTTGCCATAGTGGAAGCAGAGAATGTTCTGCGCCCAGGTCGCAGGCCGGTCGCGCTCGTCGGCGATGATGGCTTCCAACGCCTCTTGCTCGTCGATGGTCAAGTGAGCAACGCTGCGACCATTGGTCTTTACCCCTTGCAGGTACTCGATCAGGGCCAACATGCGCCAGCGCTCGCTCTCCTGCTTCACCTTCAGCACATGCTCTTCGGGTAGGTCCTCGATCACAGCCTTGGCCGCTTCGAGATCCTCCTGCTGCAAGTAGGTGAGCGCGTTGGCGTAACGGGCGGCCGGAGTGCGGATCAGCTGCATCAAGGCGCTCAGGCGGTCCACCTGGTCTACACGATCAGTGCCGTAGTCCTCCAAAAGCAAATTGGTGTTCCGGGGGATCTGTGCTGCGCCGTTCATTGTAAGAGGATCAGCGATGAATGGATCGATCGGTCTTCGGCCTTCAACAGCACGAGGTATCTGCCACCTGACAGACCGTTCGTGTCGAATGAGGCTTCAAGAGCGCCGTTGGACCAGTTCCACGTGCGCACCGATCTTCCAAAGGCATCCAGTAGGTACAGGGTCCCGTTCTTTGGGGGTTGAGACAGGCGCACCGAGAAGCCCCCTGAGCTTGGGTTCGGATACACACCCAACGCCATAGCCTTCTGTTCCCGCACCCCCACTTCCAACCCATACAACCGGCTCACCATACGTTGGGTGGTATCGTTGGTGGTGCCATCGTCGTAGCCGTGGTAGCTGCCGTAGATGTAGAAGTTGCCATCGGCAGTTGGAGCGATACCGGCGAGCCCTTTGCGGAACGTGACCCCATCCTGAAAGCCACCACAACCCAAGCCATTAAAAGGCTCTGGTAATAGGTTCCCATCCAGATCCACCATGGCGATACCGCCCCGGTCCTGCCCATTGATCTTGTCGAAGGTACCGGTGATGATGTAGCCATTCCCCAACGGCAGGATACCGAGCACGATGGGTATCTGAGCATTGGAATAGGTCTCTTCGAAAACATTCAAAGTGAAGCTCTCGTCCAAGGAACCATCGGAATGCACACGAAGTAAACTCTGTATCTGGTCGGACCCGTTCAGCCTGAAGGCGCCGCCGATCAACACGCGGGCATCAGGAAGGGTATGATACTCAAATGCCTCACCGTACGGTTGCAGATCCATGTTGAAGGACGAATCCAACGTGCCATCGGCTTCTACCCGGAATACCCGGCTTACCGGCTGCCCCTCATAGGTAGTCATCGTGCCGGTACACAGGAATTTCCCATCGGGCTGTTCTTCGATCTCGTAGATCACCCCGTTGCAAAAGCGATGTGTGCGGGTGGTGTCCAAATAACCCGTGTTGCTGAACCAGATCAGGCTGTACAACCCCTGGAACCCACGAATGGGATCGTCCAGCATATGCGCGCCGCTCATCAGCACCCGACCATCGGGGAATACGTGGTAGTCGCCGCCTTGCAGGGAGGTGAAGTAGGGACCAAGATTCATCTCGATGAACGATTGGTCCTGGATGCCGTCAACCGTCAAACGTCTTACGGTCTGCGTGGTTGCCACATAAAAGCGATCATTCCATGGCGTTAGCCCCCCCCCTCCCAAACCGCTTGCGTAAAATGAATCATCAACCTCCCCGGTGCTATACAGCCGTGCCATTGTGCGCTGACCTTCCAGACCTGGCAAACGGAATCTGCCTGAAATGATAAGCCCGCCATTCTCATCCACGAGGATGGAATTCACATAGGTTTCTTCAATACCCGTTCTGAACGTGGTGTCCAGATCGAAGGGAGCCTGGGGCTGTACTGCACTTGCTACGAGGATACCGGCAAGTATTGAGCACAGCCGCACTTCGCGGCTGTGCTTCATTGCTTGATGATGAGTTTTTCGGTCAGCAACACCACTCCGTGGTTCACCAGCTGCACCGTGTATGTTCCGCTGGCAACCTGCCCACAATCCAAGACAACTTGGGCCACGGAGCTGCTCACGCGCAATTGCTGCAGCACCTTTCCGGCTACATCCTTCAACTCGACCAAGGCGTTCTCTGGGTCTGCGGCAAGGTCAACCTCAACAGTCGCATACTTGCTGGCGGGGTTGGGGTAGACGCGTAGCGTGGCTTCAGCATGTTCCGCGTCGGCCTTCTTCATAGGCTGCCGCGATTTGGGTGCGACTTTCGCATCGCCGGTCAAGGGGGCACGGCACTTGCCATAGTGGAAACAGAGAATGTTCTGCGCCCAGGTGGCGGGCCGGTCGCGCTGGTCGGCGATGATGGCTTCCAGCGCCTCTTGCTCGCCGATGGTCAATTGAGCAACGCTGCGGCCATCGTTATTTACCCCTTGCAGGTACTCGATCAGGGCCAACATGCGCCAGCGCTCGCTCTCCTGCTTCACCTTCAGCACATGCTCTTCGGGTAGGTCCTCGATCACAGCCTTGGCCGCCTCGAAGTTCTGTTGCTGCAGGTAGGTGAGCGCCTCGGCATAGCGCGCGGCCGGGGTGCGGATCAACTGCCACACGCCGCGCAGGCTATCCACCTGGTCTACACGATCACTGCTGCGGTACTCCAAAAGGAATTTGGTGTTCTGGGGGATCTGCGCTGCGCCGTTCATGGTGAGAGGATCAACGATGAATGGATCGATCGGTCTTCGGCCTTCAACAGCACGAAGTATCTGCCACCTGACAGACCGTTCGTGTCGAATGAGGCTTCGAGAGCGCCGTTGGACCAGTTCCACGTGCGCACCGATCTTCCAAGGGCATCCAGTAGGTACAGGGTCCCGTTCTTTGGGGGGTGAGACAGGCGCACCGTGAAGCCCCTTGAGCTTGGGTTCGGATACACACCCAACGTCATAGCTTTCTCTTCCCGCACCCCCACCTCCAACCCGTACAAGCGGCTCACCATGCGCTGGGTGGTATCATTGGTGGTGCCATCGTCGTAGCCGTGATAGCCGCCATGGATGTAGAAACTGCCATCTGGTGCAGGCACGATACCCGCGATATATTTATACGTGGTGGAACCCGAACTGACCACATATTCATATTCACCACAGCCCAAACCATCGAACACATCCTCGACCAAGGCCCCGGAACTATCGAACATGGCGATACCACCCCGGTCCACACCATTGATCTTGTCGAAGACACCGGTGATGATGAATCGGTCAGGACTGATCTGTAGAATCTCCAAGACCGAAGGAGAGTTGTTCGGCGTGAATGTTGCCTCGAACGTGTTTAGTTCAAAGGTTTCGTCAACATCTCCATTGGGCTTGATCCGCACCAGGCACCGCGTAATATCAGACCCGTTCAACCGCGCGACCCCACCAAGGAGGATGCGACCATCGGGTAGGATGTGGTAGTCCCTTGGACCGCCATATGGTTGTAGTGGCGTGTTGAAGGTGGTGTCCAACTCCCCGTCGGGCTCCACGCGGAAGACCCTGTTCACCGGTTGCCCTTCGTAGGTGGTCATGGTGCCGGTACAGAGAAACTTCCCATCGGGCTGTTCTTCGATGGCGTAGATCACCCCATTGCAAAGGCGGTGCGTACGAGTGGTATCCAGGTAGCCCGTATTGGTGAACCAGATCAGGCTGTAGAGCCCCTCGAACCCCCGGATACTGTCGGTGAGCACATGGGCACCACTCATCAAGACGCGTCCATCGGGGTATACGTGGTAGTCGCCGCCTTGGAGGGCGAACACATATGGGCCGGCGCTGGGAAGGATGTATCCGGTGTCCACAGTCCCATCCTCAAAGATCCTCCTGACTCCGGGTCCATTGCCAATGTAGTAGCGTGAATTCCAAGGTGTGATGCGTCCACCGCCAGGGGCGAAATCCGGGAAGGGTAGAACGCGATGGCCGGATGCTGTGACACGGACATACCCTCTGTCGAATTGATCACCGGGCCAGCGTAACACCCCAGAAAGTAGTACATCGCCGTTGGACAATTCGGCAATCGAACTCACGTACCTGACGTTCAATCCAGTCCTGAATGACAGGTCCAGATCGAATGGAGCTTGCGGCCAGGTGACTTGGGCCACATGTAGTGTGACCAACAAGGCAAGTAGCCGCATGATGCGGCTGATGCTCATTGGCGTATGACCAGGTTTTTGGTGAGTTGTGTTGAATCGTGGTTGGTCAGGACCACGTTGTAGGTTCCTGGTGCGAACTCCCGGCTATCCAGCACAAGTTGCTGTTGCTTGGAAGCCACGATCAATTGCTTCAGCACCCGACCCGTGATGTCTTGGATCTGGATCACGGCATTCTTCGGTTCGGCGCTTAGGTCCACTTCCAGCATCACAAAGGTGCTCGCTGGATTCGGATAGACGCGCGGGCTCGCCGTCTGGCCTTGCACTGGTTCGTTCGGCTTTGCCCGGCGGGCCTTGGGTGTACCGCCATCCCCGCCGGAAAGTGGTGCCCTGCACTTGTCGTAGTGGAAGCACAGGATGTTCTGCGCCCAAGTAGCAGCCCGGTCGCGCTGGCCCGCGATCATGTTGTCCAAGGCCGTCTGCTCCCCGGCGGTCAATTGGGCTATGCCCCTGCCGTCCTGGTGTACGCCTTCTAGGAAGTCGATCAAGGCCAGCATCCGCCAACGCTCGCTTTCCTGCTTATCCCGTAGGTCGTGCTCTTCTGGTAGGGCAGTGATCACGGCTTCGGCTTCGGTATAGCGCTCATGCTGCATGTAGGTCAACGCTTCGGCGTAGCGAGCGGCCGGTGTCCGTAGCTGTTGCCATACCGCGCGGGTCTCATCGACATGTTCGACCTCATCGGTCTGGTGGTAGTGCAGGAGCAGGTTGGCGTATTGCGTCATGCCGCTATGGTGATGCGCCATGGTGGTCTCCAGTTGGGTGCGGAAGGTCTTCACATCCCAACTGGCAACGATGTTATCCAGCAGGCTTTGCGGCAAGGGGTAGGCAGCCTCCCGTTCCAGCCATGTCATGAACCCCTCGCTTTTCGTGGCATCGGGATTGGCGATGCACACTTCGGCCTTTATGGCATCGGGCAGGAAGGGTTTGTTCATCATCTCCTTCAACACCTTCACGCTGAGGTAGGGGCTCTTCTCCAGCAGCGAGGTACGCAGGAGCCACACGTCCTCGGGCCAGCTCGTCATCACCTCCTCCACCATCTCATCCGTACTGCCCCCATCGATCAGTTGTTTGTAGAGGTATGCGCTGTTCACGTAATGGCCACGCGCTTGCTGCATGCCACTTTCCCAGATACCCGGTTCGCCATCGGGGTAGGTCACCAAGGGCACGTTGCGCGTGGCGCAGTTGCCCGCTGGCCGCAGCACTGGCAAGTCATTGAAGTCGTTGGTCACGATCACACCATCCGTCACGTACTCCGGCTTGTTCGGTGCTTCAGGGGTTTGCCACCAGTAGGTGAGCGCGTTGGTTTGGTCATTCGTATTCCGCACATCCCAGTTCAAGGGGTCACGGTCGAAGGTGTTATCCGCAGCGCGTTCCAGTCGTCCTTGGTTGGTCCGTATCGTTTGCTCTGCAGCGGTCAGCTCATCGCTACTTACGAAGCGGCTCCAGATGTTCGTTTGGTTATGGTCGTTCGTATTGCACTGAAAGTGCAAGCCGATGTAAGCGCGGGCATTCTCATCGGCGCAGATGCCTTCGCCCACGTAGGCGGCATCCAAGCCTTCGGCGCTGTTGCGGAAGACCATGTCGTTGTGGCCCCCGGAGTAACCCACCACAATGCCCTCCGATGGCTCGGATCCGATCCGCTGGATCGTGTTGTCATCGATCAAGAAGCCATAGCTTCCGCTGGCGAATACAGCTCGGTGATTACCAAACCAATTGGTTTCGCTTGGGTCGGTCAGGTCCACTTCTCTTCCACCCACCTCGAACTTGCTTTCGGCCACAGAGAAGCCCACGACCCCTTCGCTGTATACACCGCACACGTTGTTCTGGAACTCGCTGTTCTCCACGTGGAAACTGCGGGTGCTGGCGGCTTGCAGGGCATGGATACCATGGTCAAGCCCGATGAACTTGCTGGGTGCTTGGTAAACAATGGGACACGGATTCGTCTGAGGCGGCGGTCCGGTGCAGGCTGCCTTCACCCGAAAACCGGCGTCCAGGGTATGTATACCGTAGCCCAGTTTGTGGCTTTCGGTGATCTGTGTCTGCTCGTTCTGGAAGGTACAGCCACTGAAGGTGACGCCATTCACATCCCACATGGAGACATGAACATGAAAATCGTCCACTCCGCGGTAGTCGTCATCCACCGTGAAGAGGGTGTTCTGGAAGAAGGATCGGTTGTTGATCGGGTCGCCTTGTGCATTCGTGTTGTCGTACTGCAGGAATTCAACCGCACGCCGGTTGTTCCGGAATACACCGCCGAAGGACCGTACCACGCCCCCGAACGTTCCCCACACGTCACCGTTCTTCATCGCGATCGCGCAACGCGCGTGTTCAATGGTGCCGCCGTTCCTTAACTCAACATACCCTTGGTGTACGAAGTCACGGTAGGTTCCATCCACGACCGCGCCACCTTGGTCTTGAGCATTATTGCCCTGAACCTCCACTCCAGACCAAAAACCACTGCTACATTGGCTGGTTAACGTTCCCCCATCCACAATCAAACGACCACCGGGTTCGACTATGACTTTAGCACCCGGATAGGCGTTCACAACACCCGTAACCGTCAATGTGGCACCAGAGGCTATCCTAAGGATACCACCCAAGTAAGTAGGCACCTCCAAGGTGAAGTCATTCGAAACAACCCACTCACCAGGTGCATCATCCATCAGATCAGTTGACCAAAGCCCACGGCCATAGGTTCCTGCGAAGAGCTTTCCAGCACAGTGATCTATATCAAGATCGTAAACCAAGGAGGCGGGCATTCCCTCGTTAAAGCACTCCCAATGATCCATACTCGCGTTGCGATAAAAAACACCCACGTCAGTCGCTAAGTACAATCCATCGTTGCTTCCACGCTGGTAAACCATGTCATTCACTTGGAATGGCGGCAACCCTTCACTCATGTCTATCCACCCAAAACCACCATTGGGGGAATAGAAAACTCTATCCTTCCCGTTGTATGGAGGAGGTCGTGTTGCATCAATCCCGAAACCGCCAACCCCGATCCATATCCTGTTCGATGCCTTCGGATCAACAACCAAAGATTCGATACCGGACCAATTCCTCACATCCTCAGGAAGATAGCTAGATCTATCCAACCACAGTGTTCCGTTAGGGTCATTGAAGTTCTGAGTCACAAAGAATGACCGCGGATCATCTACCGATGGCGGATTGGGTACAGTAGTTGAAGCTGGCTGATTCCACATTGCTGGGGCGAAGAAGCCCGTGTAAACAACCGATGGATCAGAGGCCGCGGTCGCCAAGAAATTGATGTCCCAATATCCCGTGCTGCCGAACTCTCCTGCAAAGTCCGACACCTTCCTCCAAGTGTTCGGTGGTCCACCAGATACTGGCGGATTGTCGGCGCCTGGAATACCATCGGTCATTTCCGATATCCAGACATCTTGATGACCAACTAGCAAATCATCGTTTGCATCGACGACCATACTCCTTACTCGTGGAAAGTTGTCCTGAGGTGAGTGGTCCGTGTTCGAAACGGACCAGATACCAGAAGCTGAATTTCGATCAAGATACTTTAAATTGACGGCGGCAAGCGAACAGCACCATCCCTGTCCATATAGCTTTTCCGGTCTCTCCTTGCTACCTACAAAATTGCCACCATCTTGTTGCGGAAAGAACTGCTGCCAAATACCATTGCTGTAGACCGACATGTAGTTGTCTTGCGAACCGGCTCCAACGGCGGAAGATCGTTCATTTACGCCAATTCCATAGAATTGTCGAATATTCATTCCTGTTCCGTTAGCGTTCCGCCATGTCACGCCCCCATCTGTAGAACTGGCGATACCCCCGTCAGTACCTACGACCATCAAGTTACCACCGTAAGTTCTCATATCCCGGCAGTCCGGGTGCAAGACCACTGGTGGACTTCCGTCCATCCCGGTGAATGATAATCCTCCGTTCACCGAACGATAGAAGTAGGTTCGCCCATGAAATACTTTATTGGCATCGTCTTGGGCAATCGCAAATCCGGTTTTACCATCTTGGGTTTGGGCTAGACTATTAGTTGAAACCGAGACCCAGCTTCCGGCGGCCCCCATTGCATCACTCCGATCCAAGTGTCTTCCCGAAAGCAACCACACAGAATTAGGCGAACTTGCTGTAACAGCAATCGTGCACCAAGCAGAATTCATCGGATCTGGTGGACGCATATCACTCCATGTATTTCCTCCATCTATTGAACGATAAGCAGTTGCACCAAAATCGGGATACTGTCCTTGGTCATTAGCCTTCCCGTTCGTTGAAACATATATAACATTCGGATTCTCCGGTGCAAACTCAATATCGATAACCTGACGCACGGGATCAGCATCATTCGGATCCGGGGTAGCTTGAGGTGAAGGAGTAAAAATGTGCGACCAGCTATTTCCTTGGTCAGTCGTCCTCCATAGCTTGTCACCAACGCTGGCCAAGGCGACATTAACGTCTGTAGGGTGAGCAACAACCTTCCACGCTGTAACACCCTGAGATGCTTGTATCGGAGACCTTATTTCCCAGGTGAAACCGCCATCAACAGAAACAATGATTCCGAATCCGTATCCAAATCCACCTCCTCCCCATCCATTTCCAGTTGCTGCATATACTATGTTTGTATTCACCGGTGATATGGAAACATCGTTCATCCCAATACCTGGAAGCGCAAATGCATCTGTGGTATTGACCCAATTTGGACTGGGCGACAAGAAATTGGTCGTTACATAGAGCCCACCAGTATTGCTCCCCGCGAAAGCTTTGTTCTGGTTGTTCGGATCAACGGCAACACAAGACACCCAACCTAAAGTTGGGTAGTAATTTTGAGAATCACCATAAGGCCCCAGGTCATTCCAAGGTGAAACATTCATCCCAGCACCCTGACAGACTGGATCAATTGTAAGGCCGAGCATTGCTGTCGTATAGGGAGAAAGCAATCCACCCACATTACCCACTGTAGCCGACCTTGTACCCCAGAAGCGCTTCCATCGCTCCACTTTGTTTATTGCTCCACCTTCTCCATAGTTCAGGGTCCTGTGGATTCGCAAGCTCATCTAGTTTCTGCACTATAGCAGTGTAAGGCAATTCTTGTCCTTCAGGTGATGTCCCAACACCAAAAGGCGCCTGTGCACGGATAGTCGAACACATGGCAAGCGTAAGACTCAGCATTATAGTTCTCATATTGTAAATCT
>SSGN01000143.1 GCA_008016945.1 Flavobacteriales bacterium | reverse complement strand
TTGCGTGGCAGGCACAGGGCCATACTCGCCCGTGAGCTGGTTCTTCACCTTGTCCGCTTCACCATTGAATGCATTGGTGGCACCGATCAGCGTGTTGTTGCTGATGGTGTCGAGGTGACCGCGGTAGCGCAGCCAGCTGCCGGCCATGCTGATGTGGTCGGTAGTGCACTTGCCCTTGGCCTTGATCAGCAGCACCGCGTCGCTGATGTTCTTCCCGTTCCATGCCGGGAAGGGCTCGAGCAGCTGCAGGCGCTGGCTGTCGGGCTTCACCACCACGCTCACGGTGCTGCCGTCGGCGGCGGGGGCCTGGTAGCCGTTGTCCTCCACGGCGAAGCCCTTGGGCGGCAGTTCCCAACCGGTGGGCTCGGCCAGCTTCACCTGCTCACCCTTGTCGTTGGTGAGGGTGTCGCGGACAGGGTCGAACGTGAGCTTGCCGCTGAGCGCGATGGCCGCCACCATTTCGGGCGAGGCAACGAAGGCATGCGTGTTGGGATTGCCGTCCGCGCGCTTGGCGAAGTTCCGGTTGAAGGAGTGGACGATGGAGTTCTTCTCCTGCTTGTCTGCACCCTCACGCGCCCACTGGCCGATGCACGGACCACAGGCATTGGTGAAGATGGTGGCGCCGCTCTTCTCGAAGGTCTCGATGAACCCGTCGCGCTCGATGGTGTAGCGCACCTGCTCGGAGCCGGGGTTGATGCCCAGGTGCGACTTCGGCTTCAGGCCCTTGCTCACGGCGTCGGCCACGATGCTGGCGGCGCGGCTGATGTCCTCGTAGCTGCTGTTGGTGCAAGAGCCGATCAGCGCCCACTCAATGTCGGTGGGCCAGTCGTTCTTGGCGGCCTTCTCCTTCATCTCGCTCACCGGCGTGGCCAGGTCGGGGGTGAAAGGACCGTTGAGGTGCGGGCTCAGGGTGCTGAGGTCGATCTCGATCACCTGGTCGAAGTACTTGGCCGGGTCGGCGTACACCTCAGGGTCGCCGGTGAGGTCGGCGGCGATCTTGTCGGCCATGGCGGCCACTTCAGCGCGGCCGGTGGCCTTGAGGTAGCGGCGCATGCTGTCGTCGTAGCCGACGGTGCTGGCGGTGGCCCCGATCTCGGCGCCCATGTTGGCGATGGTGCCCTTGCCGGTGCAGCTCATGCTTACGGCGCCGTCACCGAAGTACTCCACGATGGCGCCGGTGCCGCCTTTTACAGTGAGGATGCCGGCCACCTTCAGGATCACGTCCTTCGGGGCGGTCCAGCCGTTGAGCTTGCCGGTGAGCTTCACGCCGATGAGCTTGGGGAACTTGAGCTCCCAGGGCAGGCCGCTCATCACGTCGCAGGCGTCGGCACCGCCCACGCCGATGGCCACCATGCCCAGGCCGCCGGCGTTCACCGTATGGCTGTCGGTACCGATCATCATGCCGCCGGGGAAGGCGTAGTTCTCCAGCATCACCTGGTGGATGATGCCCGCGCCGGGCTTCCAGAAGCCGATGCCGTACTTGTTGCTGATGCTCTCCAGGAAGTTGAAGACCTCGTTGCTCTTGTTGAGGGCATCCTGCAGGTCCTGCTTCGCCCCCACCCGGGCCTGGATCAGGTGATCGCAGTGCACGGTGCTGGGCACCGCCACCTTGGCACGGCCGGTGGTGCTGAACTGCAGCAACGCCATCTGTGCGGTGGCATCCTGCATGGTCACGCGATCGGGCGCGAAATCGACGTAATCCTTGCCGCGCCCGAAGGCCTGCTTGGCCTCGCCGTCCCAGAGGTGGGCGTAGAGGATCTTTTCGGTGAGGGTGAGCGGCTTGCCCACGGCCTTGCGGGCTGCGGCAACACGGGCGGGGAAGCGGCTGTACACCGCTTTGATCATGTCGAGGTCGAAGATCTGGCTCATGGAGGTGCGAATTCGCGGCACGAAGGTAAGGATCCCCCCTTCTCGCCTGGCCCGCCCATCGCTGAACGCCATTCGGTGCGAAGCACGAAAGCCGCCCCTTGCGGAGCGGCTTTCGTCGGATGTGGGGCGGCGCTCAGAGCCGTTCGGTGGCGGAGGCCAGGTTCTCCAGCAGGCGGTGGGTCTCGGCGCCATCGTTGTGGAACATGCCGTTGAGGCCCAAGGTGCCCACGAGCTGGGCCACGTCCACCTTCAGGCGGATGGTGAAGGGCGTGCCGAGCACCATGCCATGGACATAGGGCACAGCCGTCAACTGCGGTTCCAAGGAGGCCCCGATGGCGTGGTACTGGAACCCTTCGCCCTCGTCCTGCACGTCATTGGCATTGGCATCCACGAACCCTTCCAGTTTGATGAAGATGCGACCGGCACTGGTATTCCACATCCAGGTCATGTCGGCCACGTTCAACGGATAGGGCGCGGCCACCTGGTCCGGGAATCCGTAGCTGGACGCATCATCCAACCCGTAGTACAATTCCACCTGGCCCACTTGGGCCGGACTGATGGTGCCCAAGGTGAATTGGTTGGTGGTATTGCTCGCATCCACCAGCATGATGGTATCCTGCAACCGGGCCAGCATGGTGCCCGAGCTGGCGGAAATACGCACATCGTGCACGTAGTATTTGAGCTTGGTGATCCGAACGGTGCGGCCGTTCGCATCCACGAAAGGCGTGTTCAGCGCGAACGGTGCCGCACCGTTCACGAAGGTGTACGAGAGCTGCACGGGCAGCTCGTTCGGCGTTACCTGGCCTTTGTGGCAGGCGATCAGGGCGGTCGCCAGGGCGGCGACGAAAAGGGTCTTCGAGGTTCTCATGGACTAATCCTGGTTGATGTTGAAAGTGAGTCCCACCACGTAGCGTTGGCGGGTGGGGGTGATGAGATGGCCTTCATGGTTCAGCAAGGCCTGCTGGAAATACGCCGAGAAAGAGAACCGCTTCCACCAGGCCCGAAGGCCGGCATGGGAAAAGACGGTGGTACCACCGGTACCGGTGTCCGCGCGGCCATCGACCTGGTCGAACCCCATCCATTCGGCGTAGATGCCCAGCGCCGGTGCGAAGCTCAGGGTATCGTTCCCGAACCGGTGGAACACCTCGGCCGTATGGCTTATGGCGTGTCCCATGCGGTGGCCGTTGGCGTTGGTGCCATTGATACGGACCAGGGAACTGATGCCTCCGGCGGTCCGTCCGCGGCGAACGGCGTACTCCAGGGAGAACATGGCATCCCAAGCGCCGGTACCGAGTTGCAGGTCCGGGCTCACCAGCTCGTCGTCCACACGCAGGTCGCTTCGGCCGAGGGGGGCCTTCACCCCGGCGCCCAGGAGCAACCGATGCACGTAGCGGCGATCGATACCCGCCTTGGTGTTGACCACTTGATAACGGAGCATCGCGAACGGATCACCGAGGCCGTATTCGTCGAGCATCCTATAGCGGTTCACACTGCGGTAGGTATTGGTGAAAGGTACACTGGCCAACAGGAGGAAACGTTCGCCCAGGCGAATGTCGGCGCGTAACTCGGCCACGTTGACGATCTCCACCATGGGCACCTCGCGGTATGCGACCGTGGGTGCCACATGGCTGCCATGCTTGATGAGCAGTGGCGAGGAAAGGGGCACGCGGGTGGTGCCCTGCATGTATCGGGTGCGGTAGAACACCCCGATGGTACTGCGCCTGTCGTTGGGCTGCACCCCGAGGTAGATGCCGCAAACGTCGCATGCGTTCAAGGCGATCGGCGCGCATAGCCAAAGGCATGCGGCCAGGATCCTGATCATGGAGAATGAAGGGAGTTCTTGGGTCGAACACAGCTACCCACGTCCGGTCCCGCACCGCAGCACGGGATAGGGAGGCGGGTCGTCAAGCGAACGACCAGGGCACCGGTTCGGCGGTGGGTACGGCACGTTCCAACGGGTGCTGCACCAGAAGGGGATGGACCACCGCGAAAGGCCCGGCAGGGAGCCAGGTGTGCGCCGATGCCACGGGTGCCTTGGGTTCGAACCGGTCGGCGAGGCGCTCGATGGGGAACTCGGCCGAGGCCTGGTGCTCCAAGGCACGGAAACGTTTGGTCAGCTGGCACTCGCCATGGCAGGTGCGCATCTCGGCCACCACCTCGCGTTGCACGCACAACGCGCGTTCGATGTGGGCACGGTCCAAGTGGAACTGCACCAGCACCATGAGTGGCGCCAGGTGCACGGCACCGAGCACCACCAACAGCAGACGGGCACACGCGGCATGCATAGGGAGCGAAAGGTACACAGGCCTTCCGGATCGGGGTTGACATCGGTCAAGTGAAGGATCCGTTGCATCTTCAGGCCGCCGTTCATCGTCCAACGACCATGCATCAAGACCTCGTCCTCATCCTTGGGCTGCTCTTCGTGGTATCCATCCTCACCATGCTGAGCCCGAAGTTGCGGATCGCCTATCCGATCCTGCTGGTGATCTCGGGGTTGGCCATCGCCTTCATCCCAGGCATGCCCCGGGTATCCGTCGAGCCGGACCTGATCCTGGTGGTGTTCCTTCCGCCGCTGCTGTACGAAGCGGCGATGCACATCGCGTGGCCGGAGTTCTGGAAATGGCGACGTTCCATCAGCATGCTGGCCTTCGGACTGGTGTTCTTCACCTCGGTGGGTGTGGCGTACTTCACCAGCGCGGTCGTTCCGGGGTTCACGCTGGCCATGGGGTTCCTGCTGGGCGGCATCATCTCCCCGCCCGATGCGGTGGCGGCCACCAGTGTGCTCAAGAGCGTGAAGATCCCACGGCGGGGCACGATCATCCTGGAAGGCGAAAGCCTGATCAACGATGCGAGCTCGCTGATCGTATACCGCTTCGCCCTGGCGGCGATCCTCACGGGGTCGTTCTCCTTCGGTGCGGCAGTGGAAGACTTCTTCGCTGCGGCCGTGGGCGGTGTGGTGGTGGGGGTGGCCCTGGGCAACATCCTGTACGTACTGCACCGGTTCCTACCCACCACGCCGAGCATCGACACGTCCATCACCCTGATGACCCCGTACATCGCATACCTGAGCGCGGAGGAGTTCCACTTCAGCGGGGTGATGGCGGTGGTGGCCTGCGGGCTGTTCCTCAGCTTCCGGGCGCACGACTTCATGGACTACCGCTCGCGCATGCAGACCAACGCCACCTGGAGCACCTTGGGCTACATCCTGAACGGGGTGGTCTTCGTCCTGATCGGCCTGGAGCTGCCGGTGGTGTTGGAGGGCCTTTCGCGCGAAGCGGTGATGGCGGGCATCCGGTACGGCACCTGGATCAGCTTGTTGGTGATCGCGTTGCGATTCCTGTGGATGTACCCCGCCGCGCACCTGCCACGCTGGCTCTCGCCCCGGATCCGGCGCAAGGAGCCCTCTCCGGGATGGCGGCTACCCACGATGCTGAGCTGGGCGGGCATGCGCGGGGTGATCTCCCTGGCCATGGCCTTGGCGCTACCGATCAGCCTGCCCAACGGTGAACCGTTCCCGGAACGGGCCACCATCATCCTGATCACCTTCGTGGTGATCCTGATCACCTTGGTGCTGCAAGGCATCACCCTACCCTTCGTGGTGCATTGGCTGAAGCTGGAGGAGGTGGACCCACGGCTGAACCCCGAAGAGCAGAAGCTGGCCTTGCGGCACCAACTGGCCCAGGCCGCATTGGAACGGCTGAACCGGGCCGACGTGCCGCGCGACGAACTGATGGAACGCCTGCGGGCCAACTACCGGCGTGTGTTGGACAGCACCGCCACGGGGCTACAGGAACTGCACGGGGAAGGGCTTCCCACCCAGCCTGCCGAACTGGACGAGCTGGAGAAATACCAGCTGGCGGCCATCGCAGCACAGCGCGAAGCGTTGACCCTGGCCCGCAAGGAGAACATCTTCGATATCGAACTTATCCGGAAGCAGGAAGCGCGGCTGGACCACGAGGAGGCCCGTGCCGAGCATTGATGGCGATGCCCGTGGCATGGACTGCCGATGGCGGAAAGCCCCACCCTCCCGGGTGGTTGCGGGGGCGGCCTCGGGCCACGGCCATGCGCCAAGCCGAAGCCCCCGCGAGCGCGCAGAGCGGAGGCCGGTGCGGAGCGGAAGAAGCACCGCAAACGTCGGCCACACCGATAGAGCCGGGTGCGGAAAAGGTCCGAATGAAGAAGGGGTCGCTTCCGCGACCCCTTCGACGTGTTCGTTGTTCGGCGATCACTCCTCCACCACCTCGAACGGGATGGTGCGGACCACCTCGCGGTGGAAGGCCACTTCGGCCTCGTACTTGCCGAGTGCTTTGATGGCTTCGCCCTTCAGCTTGATGTTCTTACGATCCACCTCGAAGCCGAGGGCACGGATGGCATCGGCGATCTGGATGGTGTTGACACTGCCGAAGATCTTGCCCTTCTCACCGGCCTTGGCGCCGATCTTCAGGGTCTTGTCGGCGAGCCCGTTGGCCATCTTCTCGGCTTCCGCCTTGATCTTGGCCTCCTTGTGGGCGCGTTGCTTCATGGTCTCGGCCAGCTGCTTCTTCTCGCTATCGGTGGCGCTCACGGCGAGGCCACGGGGGAGGAGGAAGTTGCGGGCATAACCTTCACGGACCTTGACCACGTCGTTGGCGTAGCCCAGGTTCTCCACGTCTTTCTTCAGGATGACTTCCATGTTCGTAGGCGTGTTGAAGGTTACTTCATCATATCGGCCACGTAAGGCATCAAAGCCAGGTGGCGGCTACGCTTGATGGCTTGACCCACCTTGCGCTGATACTTGAGGCTGGTACCGGTGAGGCGACGGGGAAGGATCTTGCCCTGTTCGTTCACGAACCGGAGCAGGAATTCCTCATCCTTGTAGTCGATGTAAGTAATGCCCATCTTCTTGAAGCGGCAATACTTCTCCTTCTTGGTCTCGATCGCGATCGGCGTGAGATAGCGGATCTCGCTGTT
>SSGN01000089.1 GCA_008016945.1 Flavobacteriales bacterium | reverse complement strand
GGTCATCGTGGCCGTACCTGCGCCCATGCCCGTGATCGCTCCCGTGCTGCTGTTGATGGTGGCCACGCCCGTGTTCGAGCTGTTCCACGTACCCCCGCCCACCGTGCTGCTGAAGGTGGTGCTGCCACCCACGCAGATGCTCTGACCACCGCTCAGGCTACCCGCAGTCGGCGCGGCCGTTACCGTTACCGTACGCGTTGCCGTGGCATTGCTGCAGCCGCCGGTGCCCGCTACCGTATAGGTCATCGTGGCCGTACCCGCGCCCATGCCCGTGATCACTCCCGTGCTGCTGTTGATGGTGGCCACGCCCGTGTTCGAGCTGTTCCACGTACCCCCGCCCACCGTGCTGCTGAAGGTGGTGCTGCCACCCACGCAGATGCTCTGGCCACCGCTCAGGCTACCCGCAGTTGGCGCGGCCGTTACCGTTACCGTGCGTGTTGCCGTGGCATTGCTGCAGCCGCCAGTACCCGCTACCGTATAGGTCATCGTGGCCGTACCCGCGCCCATGCCCGTGATCGCTCCTGTGCTGCTGTTGATGGTGGCCACGCCCGTGTTCGAGCTGCTCCATGTACCACCGCTCACCGTGCTGCTGAAGGTGGTGCTGCCACCCACGCAGATGTTCTGGCCTCCGCTCAGGCTACCCGCAGTCGGCGCGGCCGTTACAGTAACGGAAACGTTTGCCGTCGCATTGGTTCCGCAACCATTCGAAGCGGTGACGGTGTAAACCCCGGTAGCCGCTGTGGTGGCGTTCGCGATCGTTGGGTTCTGGATCCCGGAGGTGAATCCTGGTCCGCTCCAGCTATAGGTGATCGTACCGCTTCCGGTGGCTACAGCGTTCAAGCTCAAGGTGGACCCGGCACAGATCGGGGAGTTGCTACCGCTCGATGTGATCGACGGGCCAGCGATGGCGGTACCCACACATTGGCAGGAAACGTTCCAGGTATCGTTGGTCGTGCAAGCATTATTGTCGTTGCATGCCGTACCAGGTAATGCGCTACCGCCGATCACACCCAGACAGTCCGTGGTGCAGGCCCCCAACTGGGCCACGGTGGGTTCTATGACCCCGGTCTTCGGGTCCCCGCCCAACGACACATAGAAATTCTTGTTGTTCGCAGCGGTGTAAGCGTCGTTCACGACATTGAAGTTCGTGCACTGGTTCACGTTATCCACCTTGATGCGCATGATCAGATTCCAGGCATTCTGGACCCATGCCCGATCGGGACATTCATTCTGGATGAGCGCTGCACCGAACGCATTATAGGTCCGATAGGTGTACGCCCCGTTGTCGATCTCCCCATCGCCGGATGCACTGATGGAGAAAGCCTCCGGACAGAACTGCGTGCGCGACACCAAAGTCGCGTTGGATGCAGCTTCCCAACGGATGGTGAAGGTGAGGCCACTGACCACCTGGGAGAACCCTTGTCCGTTCGGCCGAACATAAAGCAGGAGTGAATCACCTGTGGCATTCCTTCGCAGGTCAATATCCACACTCGTGGGTTGTGCCATAGCGGCACCTCCTCCTGTCATGGCGAGCAGGAGCAGACCCACTCGGCTGATCATGTTTCTAAGTAAGGTCAAGGGCATGGGATTCTGGTTGTTTGCTTTGTTCAAGGACGGGTAACGGAAGATGCCTTATGGAAGCTGCTCAAAACGGGATCCCGTTGGAACCGTGGCACCAATGTTAGTCAAGATCGGGTCACGGTCGTTGGCACCACCGGTGTACTTGACCGATCCATCCAAATTAACGTCGGACGGCAGATATCCTTCGACCACATTCGTGGGCACGGTACCTCCGATGACCTGGAGTATACGGTCACGGTCGTTGTTGCCACCTGTATAGGACACCACCCCATCGCGCACTACCTCGCCCGACCACAGGCGCATGACCCCATTGGACGCACGCTGAGCATCGGTACCCCAGGTTGATGTGATGCTCGTTCGTAGGTCGATCGTGGTCGTGGTCACACCCAATTCGATCGGGCTTGCGGTCATGACCCCCAAGTGGTTCCGGTGCCTCAGGACCACATGGTAGTTACCGGCAGGCACTCCGATGCGCATCGGAGTTCCCGATGCCGAAAGGACCTGGCCGGCCCGGGTGATGACACCACTCTGGGTAGCGATGATGGTGGATGGCGTGGAGGCCGAACGCAGTTCCACACGCACCCAATCCACTACCGCATCATCACCGATCACGGTCAACCGAGAAGCGGGGATCGACTCACCACCCGTACCCACTTGTGGGAAACCCATGGCCGCGTATGGTTCGGTCAGTGGGATCAGTCCGTTCACCCGCAATGAATCGTGCATCTTACCGGTATTCGCATCGTAAGGACCATCGAGGAACGCCTTCAGGTCGAGCATCACACCGGTGACCACTTCGGCCACCACCGGCACACGAGCGCTCTCCTGGACAACGGTCTCGGTGGCAACTTCCCAATCGTAGAAGAACAAGTACACCGAACCACCCAAGGTCGAACCTGTGATCGAACCAACGGTACCTATGGCGTAAGGATAGGAAACGCCCGTGGTACTATAATGCATATCCTGGAACACGAGTTGGGTCCCACTGCTTTGCGCACCACTGTCGTACGCCGAGATCTTGTGCTGAATGCCCTTGGGGATATTGAAGTTCAACTGCACGATCTGATCACCGGGCAACAGCTCGATCTGCTTCTCGGCGATGAGGTTACCCACATTATCCACCACAATGAAGTGCCGGTTACCGACCCCTGAAGCCACCACGCGAACGGACTTGATGGTGAATGGTTCATAGGCATCGAAATACATCCACTGCCTTCCGTTGTAGTTGGATCCGTGCGAGGCATTGTACGTCTTGCCAACGGTCCACGTGTTCCCGGCCGTGGTGTTCCGATCGCTCACCCAATACGTGGTGGTCTCGGAGAGCACCGGTGTGGTGAGATCGTTGCCTGAACCGATGGCCGTACCGCCACTGGCGGCGGTATACCACTGCGGATCGTCACCTGTGGCATGCAGATCGGCCGTTGCCGGGCCCAGTACCACCGCCCCGGTGGCGGTGGGTGCTGCGGGGGCTTCCATGGCGGTGACCACGATGGTGCCGGTCTGCAGCGAGGTGCCACAAGGGGCATTCACCGTGCAGGAGTATGAACCCGCTTGCGCCACGGTGATGCTGCGTGTGGTGGCACCGGTGTTCCAGAGGTAGGAGTAGCCCGGTGCAGCGGTCAATGTCACCGTACGGCCATTTCCCACGATGGGGCGCTTGTTCGCACTGATGAATGCGGAACCACCGCTGTTCGCGGCGCGTTGCAGAGCCAAGGTGAATGGCATGGCCGTCCAGTTGTTGGCCTCGTTCTCTTCTTGGAAAACGTTGGTGGGATCGACCTCGGCCACGATCCAATAGTTGCCGTTGCACAGATTGGGCAGCAGGTTGATCCACATGCCTTCGAGCCACTCACCATACAGGTCGGTACGGCCCGTGGAGATCCCTTGGTAATCGGCACTACAGTTGTACCCGTTGCCCATGCCCCGGTTGGGGAACTGACCCTGGGTATTGAGCACGGTGCCCTGTTGCCACTCCTGACTGGTACGGCAATGGCCATTGGCGCTTGCGGTCCAGCAGGTGTAATAGTCCATAAGGCAGAAACCGATCTTGGCACCGGTGGCCACGATCGGCCATTTGGTCGGCAGCGGCTCACTGGGATCCTGGATACGCAAGGTCATCGTGGTCCAATCGTCCACGTGGTAGTGCGCGTGATTGGGGTGATACGTCATGGTACCGGTCTTCACATCCTGGTACGACATGGTGTTCCCGTTCTTATGGTAGATCCGTTGGTAGAGGATCTGCTTCGGGGAGATACCTCCCGGACAGGTGAAGCTCTGCTGACCACTTGATGCGTAGATGGTATCCTGGCCGCAGATGAATGCCCTGATCCCTCCCGACACCCCGCGCACTTCGAGGTTACCCTTGCCGATGTTGGGTGTGGATCCAGAGATCCGCAATCGCCCTGGGTTGGAGCCATCGTTCTGCGCGTATTCTGAAGGGCCTCCACTCACCGTGGACAGCCCATTCCAGCTGATGGTCATGTCGGGCAACAGGTCACAATCCGTCTGCCCTGCCGTGGCGCAAACACAGCTGGTGGCGTTGGTCAAGGTACACTGGGCGGTCGTGGTGGTCGTCAGGACCATCAGTACCACCGTGGCCGCGATCGAGGATAGGTTCGACTTCATGCGTGGACGTAGTTTTTCACCCAAAGGCGTGTAAAACTATACTACCCCCACCACGCAGGTCAAGAGGTCAGCCCAAAATGAATATGAATTATCTGGCGACGAACACCCGGATCCGCTCGACCGAATCTGCTCGGCGCAACTCCACCAGGTACATGCCCGAAGGATAGCCACTGACGTCGAGGTGCAGGTTCTCGTGCTTGCTACGGCCGCTGTTCACCATGGCCCCATGCGCCTGAAAAACAGACCATTCCATGTTGAGACATCCAGTTGGGCAACTCACGGTAAGCCGATCGCGGGCAGGGTTGGGATAGGCGAATGAAGTGGGGCGCTCCTTTTCCTGAACACCGGCGGCCGCCATGTATCGTGCCAGCCCGCCGGTGAAGGTGCCCGCCCAGAGGGCTCCATCATCCGTCGCCAGCACACTGCGCACGGTATTGTCCGGTAGACCGGAGTTCTCTTGCGTGAACTGCTGGTAGGTACCATCGGCCCTCACCTTGATGACGCCCGCGATATGCGAACCCACCCAGACATCACCATCGCCGTCGATGGACATCGACGTGGTCGCGTTGGTGGGGAATCCAACACCGCCATACCATTGGGTCCAAAGCCCCCCGACCAATGGGCCTTGCTGCCGAAGCAAGCCTGCCGCTGGTGTGGCCACCCAGCGTTCACCGGTGCTGGGATGAAAAGCCACATCCACGGCCGTGTTATCAAAGAAGTTGTCCTCGAAGGAGGTCAGGACATCCACACTGCTGCCTTGGATGAAGTGGAGCCCTCCATTGAAGCTCCCCATCAGGATGGCTCCGTCTTCGCGCACCGCAACGGCATTGGTGTTGGCCGTGTTCAGGATCGCGCCATCGTGGCTCTGGGGTGTGTCATCGTAGATGATCCAGTCCGCACCATCGAACCGAACGAGTCCACCTGCGGTACAGATCCATACCGCATTGTCGTGCGCAATGAAGAGATCGCGGATGTCATACTCCGGAAGGGGTGAGTTGGTGGGCAGGTAGGAGGTCCAGGTGTCTCCATCCTTCACCTGCAAGCCCATGGATTCGGTTCCTATCCACAACCTGCCATCATGGTCCAGCGCCAAGCAACGAATGTCGTTCTCGGCTAGGGGGCTATTGTCTTCCTGGTGAACTGTCCACGCCGCCACCCCATCGAAGTGGCACAGGCCCCAGTCGGTACCCACCCAGAGGCCTCCATCGCCATCCGCCACCAATGCCTTCACCGTGGTGCTGGGGATCGGACTGTTGTCCATATTGAACACGGTCCACTCCTGAGCGAGCACCGTTCTGCCGACCAGCGAAACAAGCAGTGCCAGCGCGATGACCCTGGCTGTCATCAGTGTATGATATTGACCCGTGTGCTTTGGCCCCACTCTTCGGCTCGCACCTGAAAGGCGTACGTTCCAGCGGCCGGGCGGCCAATATCCATGGTTCGCGTGGACCTGCCTTCCGGTACGGCGAAGACCCCTTCGCGGATCACGCGACCCCTCATATCGACCAATTGATAGTCCAACATTCTGGCCTCGCCCATCACTAGATCGACCTTCAGTCGATCACCCTCCATGGTGCAGCGTAACGCTTGGTCGACGGCCGTGCCGATCGCCGACAAGTCCGTGCTGGTGGAATAGATCTCGCCCTGGCGTTCGTACCCGTTCAACGAAAGATAGTAGTCTCCGTTGTTCGCATGGGTCCAATCATCGTTCGCGATCTGCAGATCGGCGATGCCGCCCAGTACCTGTACGGTGGCGATGGTCACCTCCTCCCCACCCTCCCAGCTCTGGCCTACACTGGAGAGGGACACGATGGACTCTGCGGTGTACGCCCCATACTTGTAGCCGTTGGAGGTGACAAAGGTGCCGGAAAGCAACGGATACAGACTGATGTCCTCCATATCCATGGTGGGGTCCAGGTCCAGACCGGTGGCCGTTGCATCGGCACTCCAACGCAGCGTGAACAAATAACTATGGAACAAGCCATTGAACGGCCCATCAGGACGAACACGGACATCATACCGATCCACATCGGTCTGGACCAAGGTGATGTCCACCATTGGCAACTCTTGTGCTGCGGCCATACCGATAGCTGTACCAAGGACCAGGGTGTGCAACATGCGTAGCATACGTCCACGACCGCCGCTGGAAGTGATCCGCCCAGGGCAGTCGCCATCAAAAATAGGACAGGCGGTGCTTTCCCGCATCAAAATCCTTCAGCCAGGATCAGCGTGCAACCTAGGCCGCTCTTGGTGGCTAACGGACGGGAGAACCATCGTGTCCCCACCGAGGTTCCACTCCGAAGCCGGTCTCGGGCCGATCTGGCCCTATCAAAGGATCGAGGACACGATCCGTTCCACGGTGACCCCTTCGGCCTCGGCCTTGTAGTTCCGCACGAGCCGGTGGCGTAGGATGGGAACCGCCACGGCCTGCACATCGCTGATGTCGGGGGAGAACTTCCCATGGGCCAATGCATGGCACTTGGCACCGACCACGAGGAACTGCGATGCCCGCGGCCCGGCGCCCCAGCTCACGTGATCCTTGATCATGGCCGTAGCGTCGGGAGTGCCCGGACGCGTACGTGTGGCCAGCTTCACCGCATATTCCAACACATTATCGGTGACCGGGATGCGCCGGACCAGGCCTTGGTAGGCGATGATCTCCTCGGCGGTGAGGACCGGTTGCAGTTGCGGTTTGGAATCGCCGGTGGTGGCCTTCACAATGGCCAGCTCCTCCTGGTATGCGGGATAGTCGACCCAGATATTGAACATGAAGCGATCCAATTGGGCTTCTGGCAGCGGATAAGTGCCCTCTTGTTCAATGGGGTTCTGGGTGGCCAGGACGAAGAACGGCTCTTGCAGCGGGTGGGTGGCACCGGCGGCGGTCACCGCCTTCTCCTGCATGGCTTCGAGCAATGCGGCCTGGGTCTTGGGCGGCGTGCGGTTGATCTCATCGGCCAGGATGATGTTGGCGAAGATGGGACCTCGCACAAAACGGAAACGGCGATCCTGATCGAGCACCTCGGATCCGATGATGTCGCTCGGCATAAGGTCCGGGGTGAATTGGATCCTGTTGAAGGACAGGCCCAAGGCCTGTGCAACGGAGTTCACCAAGAGGGTCTTGGCCAGGCCTGGCACGCCGACCAACAGGCAGTGGCCGCGGCTGAATATGCCCATGAGCACGAGGTCCACCACCTGGTCCTGGCCCACAATGGCCTTGTTGACCTCGGCTTTGAGCCTGCGGTATTGCTCGCCGAAACGTTCTACTGCACGTACGTCATCCATGGTGAGGTCGATGGTTATTCACCCGCTGGCGCTTTCACCCACGGATGGGTGAATGGGCATTGGTGGTAGTCTTCGTTCAAACGCACATAGGTGGCATCCAGGTGGCTGCCGACCCATTCATCCACCGTGGCCGCTCGCATCTTTCCTTCCGCGGCCTGTTGCACCATGCGATAGTCATCCTTCAGGCTTGCACGGTGCGGTGGTGTGTGAGAAATGAGCTGAAGGACACGGTAGGCCTTGCTCCCATCGGGCATCACCACGAGCTGCGGTTCGCTCACCTCGCCGGGCTTCAGTTTATCGAGGACGAAGAAGGTCTGTTGATCCAGGGCGCTCATGTCCCATCTCGGCGAATTGGCGTTCGGCTCGATCACCAGACCACCGAGGTCCTTGCTTTCCGCATCGCCCGAATAGGTGGAAGCCAGTGCCGCGAATTGTTCCTTCCCCGAACGCACAAGGCGCACCAGGCTGTCCAGCAGCGTGCGTTCCCGTTGAAGTTCGACACTGCCTACCTGTGGCCGCATCAGGACATGCCGGGCGTTGTAGTACTCACCACGGCGCTCCACCATCTGCATGAAGTGGTAGCCATACTGGGTCTTGAACACCTGGCTCACCTCGCCATCTTTGAGGCTCATGGCCACGGCATCGAACTCCGGCACCATGGTACCCAGGGACACCAGGCCCAGCTCGCCGCAGTCCTTGGCCGATCCGGGATCCTCGGAATAGAGCATGGCCACGATGCAGATCTCCTTCTCGCCCTTCTGTACACTCTCGCGGTACTCCTCGATCTTGCGACGGACCCGACGTTCCTCGGCCTCATCAGCCTTGGGTTCGCGCAGGATCACCGCATACTCCACCTCGGCGTTGATCAGTGGTACGCTGTCCGCTGGTATGGCGTTGTAGAAACGCTGCACATCCTTCGGGGTCACGCGCACATCGGCTGTGATCCGCTGCTGCATGTTCTGCACCAGGAGCTGATCCTCCACCTGCTCCCGGAACTCGGCACGGATCTCCGTGATGGTCTTGCCGTAGAACTTCTCCAGCTTCTCGTCGCCTCCAAGCTGGGCGGAGAAGTAGCGCACCCGGCGATCCAATTCGGCGTCGACCTGGGCCTGTTCCACCACGACACTGTCGATGGCGGCTTGTTCCAGCAGGAGCTTCTCATAGAGCAGGTCCTCCAGTTCCCCGCACACGGCAGCCATATCCATGGGCGCACCTCCCTGGCGGGCCTGCTCCACACGAACGCTGAGCTGCGAGTGCAGGATGGCCTCACGACCCACCACGGCGATCGTGCGGTCGATCAAGGTTCCCTGTGGTTGCGCCGCTCCCATCAGGGGCAGCAACAGGAACAGTGCGTTATTGAGCGATCCTTTCCACATCCTTGTTCTCGATCGCTTGGGAATAGATGGTCGAACGCATGTCCTCGATCAACCGGATCTTGCGTTGGTTCAACAAAATGGAACGAATATCAGCCTGGACCATGCCAATGGGTGAGATGCTGTTCTGTGCGCGAAGTTCGACCACATCGTAGAACCAGGCGCCGTGATCGGTCCGGATGACCTGCCGCCCTTCCTTGGTGAAAGCGGCCTCCGCCTCTGATGCTGGCAGGCCGAGTTCCGCCATGGCCGTGGACCTCGGTGTCCAGCTCAGCGTGCGATCGGTGATGGACACGCCATTGTTGGCGAGCCACAACTCCAGTTCATGCAGGTCGTCCACGGTGCCTCTCAGGAAACGTTCCTCCATCTTTCTGAGCTCCCGTTTGTCGAGCTCATTCACCTTGAACCAGCGCATCCGGATGATGGTCTCCTTCAACTCGAAGTTGGCTTCGTGCTCCTGGTAGTATCGTTCCACCTCGGCCAGGTCCACCACGGTGTCCAGCTTCTGCTCCACGAGCGCCTGTTCGTAGTTGAAGATCACCAGGGACCTGCGGTAATCCTCCAGCTGCGCTTCCATGTCGAGCCGTTCCGCGGCCAGGTTCTGCTCCGCCACATGCAAGACCACCTGCTGCTTCAACCAGGCCTCGATGTATTGATCGGCCATGGCGGTGCTATCAGCGACCGTGGCCTCCAGGGGCACCACCTGGCGCAGGTCGCTCCAGGACAGTAGTTGATCGTAGGCCCGGGCCACCGGTCGCTCCAAGCCGTCGTCGACCCCGCCGCATGCAACGCACCCCAGAGCAACGCCCACCGCCATGCCTACTGGCATCGGAGACCCTCCGAAGTTGCGCACCCCGTATCTCACTTGATGGAATGGAGCACGTCCGGATCCACGCTCACGGTGTACTTCGCGCGGAGTTCCTTGAGCCAGTTCTTCTCCAGTTCATCCTGGTACGCCGCGGTGATGAGGCCACGCGCCTCTTCCAAGGTCTTGGGTTCGGGCACACGCACCCCTTTGATGTCGGCCACCACGACACGGTCGTCCAGTTTCTGATCGGCCTGCAGACCGGGCTTGACGATGCCCTTCAGATAAGGCTTCTGCTCGGCGGTGAACAGGCCGCTCTCGATCGTGAGCGCAAGCGGATCCACCTTGTTCACCACGTTGGTGAGGTCGGCACCCCGCTTGCCCTTGGCCAACAGGCCCCGGACCTGCTTGGCCACCTGCGTATTGCTACACACATAGAGGTCGCCTTCGTAGCGCGTATCCCACACGAAGTCGGCCTTATGGGCGCTGTGGTATGCTTCCAACCCGGCGGTATCTCGTACGGCTTTGCCCCATACCTTCTGGTCCGTCAGTTCGAAGAGGAGGATGCCATCACGGTACTCCTTCATGAGGAGGCGGAAGTCGGCGTACTTCTCTTCGAGGTGCGCATCCTCGAACGCCATGATCCGCTCATCCACCATGGACTCGAAACGTTCGTTGAGGTAGGTGGCCTTGGGGATCACCCGCTCGCGACGCTGTTGCGCCTCCAGATGGTCGAGCAGATCCCTCTGGGTATAGGTGCCCCCCTTGAAGGTGAACACCGGCTTGGTGAGTTTCTCCGCCTTCTTGCGATCGTAGGTCCAGCCTTCTGATACGGTGCGCACCACCACGGTATCATCCATGGTCTGGGTCATCTCATCGTACTGGCGGCTCTTCACGTTGAGGAGCTTGCCCCCTTTGATCGCCCCGAGCAGTTCGCGGCGGTACTTCACACCTTTCAACTCGACAGGCCCCTCGACCATGTTCTTCCGCAACAGGGTATCGCTGATGGCGGAACCCTTCTTGAAGATGTTGGTATCCACCAAGGCCTGCAGGGCGCTTACGTTCTTCGGGTAGGAGGTGTATCCGTACTCTGAACGCAAGCGGGCGATGAAGGCTTGCTGTGTGATCTCCGCCCTGCTGTCGCGTGCGATCTTGTTCTTCAGTTCGGACTTGGTCGCCTCGAACGAAGCGAGTGGCTGCTTCTCCACCAGGCGGATGATGTGCCAACCGTAGCGGGAATGGACCGGGGCCGAGATATCGCCCACGTTCTGGAGCGCGAAGGAGGCATCCTCGAACTCCTCGATCATCTTGCCGGTCCCGAACATGGGGAGCTCACCACCCTTGGTGTTGGAGCTTTCGTCCTCGCTGTATTTGAGCGCGGCATCGTTGAAGGGGAGTTTGCCCCCCACGATCTGTGCGTGCACCTCGCGGATACGGCTTTCGACCGTGGCGCGCTTCTCCGGGCTATCCTGATCCGTGCTGCGCATCATGATATGGGCCACCTTCACCTGCCCCCGCGCCGTGCGCCGGTCGGCGACCTTGATGATGTGGTAACCGAACCGGGTGCGCACCGGCTTGCTCACTTCGCCCACCTGGGTCTTGTATGCCGCGGTCTCGAAGGGATACACCATCTGCAGGGCACTGAACCAGCCGAGATCACCGCCGTTCTTGGCGGCACTGGGATCGTCTGAGCCTCCGGGGCCTTTGGCCACCGAGGCGAAGTCCTCACCTTTCACCACCCGGTCCCGCAACACGTTGATCCGTTTCCATGCCGCGAGCGAATCCTCGGGGGAAGCTTCGGCATCCACTTGCACCAGGATGTGTGCCGCCCGCACCTCTTCCTGCATGCGTGCGTAGGCCTCCTTCATCAACGCATCGTTCAGTTCCCGATCGATCAGGTACGGACGTGCCAGTTGTTTGCGATAGCCATCCAGTTCGGTCTTGAACTTGCCGATGGTATCCATGCCCAACGCTTCGGCTTCGCGGACCTTCAACTTGTAATTGATGAAAAGGTCCAGGTATTCATCCAAGGCCTCCTTGGTCACCGGCGCGTCCTTGTTGTTCTTCTTGTAGATGGCCTCGAACTCACTGCGGAGCACGGGCTTTCCATCCACGTTCATGATCACCGGATCGGTGGATGTCGTTTGTGCCTGGGCACCCAACACGATACTGCCCATCAGCACGATGGCAGCACAATTGCGATAGATACGTTCCATGTTCACGTGATGATCCCCGCCCGGCGGATCGAGCCGGTCGAAGGGACGCAAATGTAACCGTTCAACCGTGCAACGCTCGGTTGTTCAGGACGTTAATTTGATCGAAGCACCTCCCCAATCCGCAAGTGCCATGGATCGCTGGTCCGATGGTCAGCGGTTGGAGTAGTTCGGGGCTTCGCGGGTGATATGAACATCGTGCGGATGGCTTTCGCGGACCCCTGCGGAGGTGATCCTGATGAAGCACGCCTTCTTCAAGGCCTCCATATCGCTCGCCCCGCAGTATCCCATGCCCGCACGGAGCCCACCGACCAGTTGGTGAACGACCTCGTCCAATCTCCCCTTGTACGGCACACGGCCGCTGATGCCTTCCGGCACGAGTTTCTTGATATCGTCCTCGGCATCCTGGAAGTAGCGATCCTTGCTTCCTTGTTGCATGGCTTCAATGCTTCCCATGCCCCGGTAGGTCTTGAACCGACGGCCTTCGTAGATCACCGTTTCGCCCGGGCTCTCCTCCACCCCGGCGAACATGCTGCCGATCATGACGGAGCCCGCTCCTGCGGCCATGGCCTTCACGATGTCGCCCGTGTAGCGAACGCCGCCATCGGCAATGACCGGAACTCCCGTGCCTTCCAACGCCGCGGCACAATCCAGCACGGCCGTCAACTGGGGCACGCCTACCCCGGCGATGACGCGGGTGGTGCAGATGCTGCCTGGCCCGATCCCCACTTTCACCGCATCGGCACCGGCCTCGACCAATGCGAGGGCGGCAGCGGCGGTAGCCACGTTGCCCACGATCACATCCACCCCGGGCAGCTGCCGCTTCACTTCGCGCAGCATGTCCACCACTCCTTTGCTATGGCCATGTGCGGTATCGATCACAAGCGCATCCACGCCTGCGTCCACCAAGGCCTTCGCCCGTTCCATGGTATCGCGGGTGACCCCCACCGCGGCCGCCACACGCAGCCTTCCCAACCGATCCTTGCAGGCATTGGGCCGCTGTTTCAACTTGATGATGTCCTTGTAGGTGATCAATCCGACGAGCTTCCCATCGGGATCGACCACCGGCAGCTTCTCGATCTTGTACTCCTGTAGGATCTCTTCGGCCTGCGCCATGGTGGTCTGTGGCTGGGCGGTGATGATGCGTTCCTTGGTCATCACCTCGGCCACGGGCCGCTGCATCACCTTCTCGAAACGCAGGTCGCGGTTGGTGACGATACCCACCAGACGGTCCTGAGCGTTCACCACGGGGATCCCTCCGATCTTGTGCTCGGCCATGAGCTTCAAGGCATCCACGACCTGGGCCTTCTCGTCCAGCTTCACCGGATCGAGGATCATGCCGCTCTCCGAGCGCTTCACCCGACGGACCTCGGCCGCTTGGGCGGCGATGGTCTGGTTCTTATGGATGACCCCGATACCGCCCTGTTGAGCGATCGCGATCGCAAGTTCGGCCCCGGTCACCGTATCCATAGCGGCCGATACCACCGGGACATTCAACTGGATGTTGCGCGTGAACCATGAACGGATGTCCACCTCGCGTGGCAGCACTTCGCTGTACGCTGGGATCAGGAGTACATCATCGTAGGTCAGCCCTTCGCCGATGATCTTTCCGGCGGTCCCATTGGACGAAACGGACTGTAGAGACTTCTTGTGCGGTGCTGCCGTTGAACGTTCCATGCACAAAGGTACGGCAGTGGTTCATTCCAGCGCGGTGAGCATGGTCACGGTCCCCCGTTCCTCCAGCTCGCGCCCTTCACCATTGCGGAACCTGCAGTAATAGGCATAGACCCCCAAGGGTACCTGCCGCCCACCGGCCGTGCCATCCCACCCCTGGTGCGGATCGGTGGTGGTCCAGATGACCTGCCCCCATCGGTTGATGATGGAAAGCTCGTAGGTGGCGACGTTGGCGTTGGAGAGGACCGGCCTGAAGATCGGGTTGTACCCCCCCAGGACGAAGGCGTTGGGTATGTACAGGAGCTCCTCCTGCACCGCACAGGCTTCGTTACTGCTGGACACCGCATCGATCCCCGACGGATCGCCCACCTCGAATGCCTCCACTCGATAGCAGAATAGACCCGAAACGGTGCTGTACATGCTCACATCATCCGCCATGGTCCACGGCGCAGGGGGCGCCACCTGCAACACCTGCTCCGGCCCCTGGCCGATCCGACGATAGATGGTATAGCCACCCACGGCGCCATTCCATTGCTGGTATCCGTTCCATGCCAAAGTATTCACCCCGTGAAGGTCCGGGGTGGCCGTGAGAACGATGCTGGAACCCGTGTTGCTGATGAGCGCATCGTGGCCACAATCATCCACCACCACCACCCTGTACCGGTACCCCGTGGTGCCGGGTTCCACGTCGGTATCCACATAGGTGATCACGCTCGCCCCGCCTGCGACCAGGAATGCGACCTCCACGAAGGGTGCGCCGTTCTTCGAGCGCTCGATCCGGTACCCCCTCACCAAGGCCATGGCATCCACGCTATCCACCACGGTGATCTCCTGTGCGCCCGTAACGGTGACCGTGCGCAGGTAGTTGAACCCCGGCAGGCCCGGATGGTCGGTGAACACGCAAATGCGGTTGGACATGGAGTTGGGCAGTCCGCCCCCCTGGGTGGCCACGACCGCGAAGCAATAGGTGTGGAATTGGGCCACGCTGATCCGTGCGGTGGAACTCCCTGCCCCCACCACCTGTACGGAGGCCCATGGTCCGGCATCCATTTGGACGTATACGGTGTACTCCTGTACCGGCCAGCCGACATAAGGGGTCCAGCTCAAGGTCACCGCACCGGCGCATGGGTCGTACGTGTGCTCCAGAAAGAGCGTGGTGTGAAAAGGCTGTGTGGCACTGGTATTCGGGCTTGGTGGAACCCCTGTCATGCAGGTATCGAAAGCCGCAACGGAATAGGACTCCGGCCCCATCCAAGGGGTGGCATCGCCCCATTCGTAACTATTGCTGCCCCAGCCCCACACCGTGTCTATGATAGCCGGGCCTCCCGGTGCGTTGAACACGATGATATAACCATCGGTATCGGGCTGCGGGCTCGGGACCCAGTGCACCGTGGTCAATCCAGCACCAGCGGCACTGGTATCGACAGACACCAAGGCCATCACCGGGGTGGAGGGTGGCGTGACATCACGGAACACATCACCGGCCCAATTGCTCACCGAGGTGCACCCCGGACCTTCCCGTCGGATGTGGAAAGTGAGCGAATCCTCGCAGATGGAGATCTCGTGCCGGTGTGCGAAGTGGTCGCCTGCCACGGTGGCGATCCGCTGGAGGGTACCTACCGGGTACTCCATCCATACGGTGAAGCTATCGGCGGCGGCGGCGGCGGGAACGGCCAGATGGTTCCACGCGATATCCGCACTCCCCAACGGTGTGCTTTGGAAAACCTGTGCATGGATGGTGGATACCGTGTCGCCGGGTAGGGATTCCTGCCCTGGTACCGCGTTGGTCACCGTGGTGAGGTAGTAGAACACAGGCCCTACGCGGCCATCGGCCAGCGGATCGGTGAAGGATGAGCTCGCCAACGTAGGCAAGGTGCCCACTGGAAGGAACGGCCCCGTGGCGGACATCGCACTATACACCTGATAGTGATCGAACTCGCCGAGAGGATCGGCCGGTGGCGACCAGGTGATGGTGACCTGGCCGTTCTGTGCCACCGATGCACACCGCACATCGGTTGGCGGGAGCGTGGCCAACGCCACGTACGGCCGGAGGAACCCAAGGCCCACACCTATGATCAACACCGACCACCGGCTATGGAAAAAACGCACCACGGATGAAAGACGAAGAAGTGGCTGGTTTTGTTGCCGACGATCGAACACTCAGTGGCAGGCTTTCGTGTCTTGTACCAACCGCTCCAGCTCCTGGCGATACTCCGCCATGATCTCCTCGATGATCTCGGCCGCAGGCTGTATGCGGTCGATGGTCGCACTGACCTGGCCGATCTCCAGTTCGCCTTCGACCAGGTCGCCCTCGAACATGCCGCGCTTGGCACGGGCACGGCCGAGCAGCGCCTTCAGGTCATCCACCGACGCGCCTTTCCCGTAGGCCTCCCGCACCTTCGTGAAGAACGGATTATGCAACAATCTCACAGGCGCCAACTCCTTGAGCGTAAGTGTAGTACACCCTTCCCCTGCCCTCACCACCTCCTGCTTGAAAGCTTCGTGGGCCGAAGACTCCTGGGCACATACGAACCGACTGCCGACCTGGACTCCTTCGGCACCCAGGCACATGGCCGCCAGCATGGCTCTTCCACTGGCGATGCCTCCGGCAGCGATCACCGGAATGGAAAGCGCATCGGCCACCATGGGCACCAACACCATGGTGGTGGTCTCCTCGCGACCATTATGCCCTCCGGCCTCGAAGCCTTCGGCCACCACGGCATCCACTCCGGCATCCTGGGCACGCAATGCGAACTTCACGCTACTGACCACGTGCACCACGGTGTGCCCGGCATCCTTCAACCGGCGTGTCCAGGTGGCCGGGTTGCCCGCCGAGGTGATCACGATGGGCACCTCCTCCTCCATGATGGTGGCCATGTGCCGTTCCACGTCCGGGTAGAGCATGGGTACGTTCACGGCGAAAGGTTCGTTGCAGGCTAGTTTGTACTTGCGGATATGCTCTTTCAGCACCTCGGGGTACATGGAGCCCGAGCCGATGACGCCCAGGCCGCCGGCCTTGCTCACCGCCGAGGCCAGGCGCCAGCCTGAACACCAGATCATCCCGGCCTGAACGATGGGGTACCGCACCCCGAACAACTCTGTTACCCGCTGCGTATGAAGCATCTTGATCGGGTGCAAAACTACCCGACCCGGGCCTATTCGCCGTTGTTCAACTGCGTTCGGTCCGCAATGTTGATATCCTTATCGACCAACGGGATGGTGGTTTGGGATCTTTGTTAAGTTTGCCCTTCGGCATGAGGAGTGCCATTGAACGCCATGAGCCTGAGAACACTACGCAACTCCATCCTCATCGGAGCGTGTACCCTGATCGGTAGCACGGCCTCAGCCCAATATGCATGGGATTTCGGCATGCACCTGGGTGGGGCGAACTACTTGGGTGAGATGGGGGGTACCAACCAACCACGCCGCGACTTCGTTTGGGATATGAAGTTGAGCCAAACGCGGTGGGCCGTGGGTGGTTTCGCACGTCGGAAGATCAACCGCTTGATCTCGGTGAACACGGGCCTGTTGTACCTGCGGGTGCAAGGTGCGGACGAGTTGTCCACCTACCGCCCTCGTCGGGGTCGGAACCTGAACTTCCGGAACGATATGCTGGAGTGGTACCTGCGTCCGGAGTTCACGATCTTCCAAGACAACGATCTCGGTGGCCGTGGTCGTTATCGGTTGGATTTCCGCCTGTTCGGTTATGTGGGCATCGCTGCGTACTACAGCAGCCCCAAAGGCCAGGTCAATCGGGAAGGGGAATTCTACGCACTGCGTTCCATGCGCACCGAACTGGTGGACTATTCGTCCATCGGCGTCTCTGTACCCGTGGGGATCGGCTTCCACTTCACCCAACGCCGTCGGCACCGCTTCGGTATGGACCTGGGGTGGCGCACCACCTTCAGCGATTACATCGACGATGTGAGCACCACGTATAAGGACCCGGATGCGCTGCCCGATGGCCGCAGTGGTGTTGCTTTCCAATTGTACGATCAACGTCCCTTGGTACCCGCTGGTGTGGATGTGCCCTCGATCTACAACTATGGCTACCACGATACGCCTGGCCCTTCTGCAAAGAAGGAGAACCAACGCGGGGACCCCACCCACAACGATAGCTACTTGACGCTGACCCTTACGTACAGCTACGTGCTTCGCGGTCAATCCAACTTCTATCGCCAGCGGTACAACTGGATGCGCGGGAACAAACGCGTGGGCCGGAAGTCCCGTGCCAAGTTCTAAGCGAAAGAACGCTTCACGGAAAGGCCACCTACATGGTGGCTTTTCCATTTTCGTGCCTACCCATACGCCAGATCGTTCGAGATCCGGTGGGCGAACATGAAGGACACCGATGTGGCCCTCTCCGAACTGAGGCGGCAATACAGATGAGTTCCGTTCCCCTCGATCGCGAGGAAGTGAAGAAGCGAGGAAGCTGCGCCCCTGATCACCGCTGCTCTTGTCGCCACCCGGATGCGCCCGTGCGGAGACCGTTCATTCACTTAGCGACTGTGCGACCTATTGCTGGACCCGGTGGACATTCACCGTTCCGGGTCGGTACCATCGTGGCTTGCTCCCGCCTGTTCGCCCGGCTCCTGAGCAACCTCGTCGGATAAGGCGATCCCGTACCGTCGCTTCACAGCAGCCCCTTCGTTCCGATCGGTGAATGACTGAATACCCCGCTTCGGACGAACCGGTGCGATCAACGCTGCACCCCAGCGATGATCCGAAGGAGCCCTTCGCGCAATGGCAACGGTTCGCGTCCGAGGAGTTGGTTCATCCGCGTCACATCGGGCATACGCCGAGTCATGTCCCCTTCTTCCAACGGTGGAAGGTGCACGATGCGCGAACGGCTATTGGTGAGTTCGATGATGAGCTCGGCGAGCGCCTTGATGCTGATCTCCTTGTCGGACCCGATGTTGACCACGTCGTTGATCACCCTGCCTTCGTGGAAAGCCGTGAGACAGGCATCCAGGTTATCGTCGATATAACAGAAGGTCCGCGTCTGCGAACCGTCCCCGTACAGCGTGATATCCTCGCCAGCCATGGCGGCACGGAGGAACTTCGACACGACGAAGTCGCGGCTCTGTTTCGGACCATAGGTATTGAAGAACCTGAAGATGGTGTACTCCAGACCATACTCCCGATGATAGGAGCGGAGGAATGCCTCCCCGATGTTCTTCACGATGGCGTACGGAACTTTGGAATTGAGCGGGGTGGTCAGTTCGTTCTGCGGGATCTCCACCGGCTCGCCGTACACTTCGCTACTGCTGCTGAACAACACGCGCTTCACTCCGGTGTTCTTGGAGAGGTCCAGCACGTTTCGGATGCCGTCGATATCCCGAAGCACCATCACGGGGTTATCGGTGGTCCGCTTCACCCCCACCACGGCGGCGTAGTGGAACACGAACTCTGGCCGATACGCGAAGAACACGCTGCTGATGTCCTCGAAGCGATTCACATCACACTTGATGAAATGGAGGTTGGCCATGGGCGGTGACTTCACCTTCACCGCGTCGCCCGTGAGGAGGTTATCCACCACAACTACTTCGTTCGCTGGGTCACTTGCCAGCTTAAGCGCCAGATTGCTCGCGATGAAACCCGCCCCCCCCGTGACCAATATCCTTGCCATGCTCGTGTATATGACGGTAAAAATACACAGCAGGTGGGAACGGCCTTCGTAGGGCAGTGGACCACCGGCTCGAAAACCAGGGTCGTATTCCGCACCGTTGTACAGCACGGCGCGCCCGAAATACTACCGCTTGCGGCGCAGCCACCACACCAACCCGAGGAGCACCAACATGGTCGCCGCGCCGTACCAGAACACGGAACTGGTCACGTTCTTGCGCACCAAATATGGTATACGCCGCCAGTTGAACGCCTCGCGCTTGCCCTGCCGAGCCTCCCACCATGCAGCGTCGTAGGTCGAAACCGGCTCCACGGGTTCTCCGGTGAGGGAACGCAGCGACCATTGCACGCCATCCGGTCCCACATTGGCCAGTAGCAACGCATCACGCAACTGGTCGCGCACGGCGCATTGGATGTACGTGATGTTCTTCTCATGGGGCTGGAAGAACACGCTGGCCGGAGCGCGCCCCGCCATGCTTCCGCTGATCCAGAACACCTCGGCCTGTGCGGCGGCCTGCCGCAGCAGCGGCAGCACCGTGCCCGTGTAGTTGCAGCCGGTGAGTGACCGTGTATTACCGGAGAACAAGGCGGCGTACCGCACCTCGTCCTCCGCCCACACCGGGCGGTGCGAGACGATGAACAGCCGTTTCACCCGGCCTGCAGCGGCCTCGTCCACCACGGTACGCAGCAGGTCCAGTTGATCGCCCTTGATGTCGCTGTTGTCCCGTTCCGTGTCGAAGAGCAGGATACGATCATTGCCCAGATCGATGCGCTGGGGCATGGGCGCACGGAAGGCCCTCCCCTCCAGATCGTGGTTCCCTGGTGCATTGAACAGCGGCAAGGCCAGGCGCGAGAAGAACGACGTGGCGTACCGTGCGCTATCCCGATCCGGTAGCAGGAAAAGGTCGCCGGTGCTGAGGAACACGTTGGCCCGCGTGGCGTTGATGGCGTCCAGGTTGGCCAGTACCGTGGCCGCAGGGAATCCCGAAGCGCTTGAACTGGCACCGTGGAGATGGCCACTAATGAGCAATCGGTAGCGGCCGGTACTGTCCGGGCCCGGGACCGGATGCCCGGTATAGGGCGACTGTTGTGCGCACAGCGACAAGGTCGCCATCGCCACCGCCGATGTGACGAGCTTCATTCTCATGGTACGGTCGATCCCATTGGTGCCCCACCATTGATCGTGACCTTGTTCCCCTTGCCGATCTTGGGAGGATCATTGGCCTCCACCACGGCTCCCTTGAGGGTCACTGTCGATGGACCGTGCCGCGCATGGAGTTGCTTGACCTCGATCGCGGACCCTTTCGCGGATGTGATACGGCCACCTTCCACGACGAGCGTTGCACCCTCCGAGACCTCGATCGCATCCTTCGTGGCCTCCAAGGTGCTCCGGTCCACGGTCACTGTCGCGGCCTCGTCCACGGCCAAGGCATCGCCAGAGGCCGCATATACCACCGCCTCGCTGATCCGAGCCGCCCCTCCCTTCACGAGGAGGGCATCATCGGCCGCACCGCGAAGCTCCACTTTCTCCAGGGAGGCATTGGTATAGGCCAGCTTCAACTGATCGGCGCCACCGGTGAACCGGCAATCCGTTAGGGTGACCGCGCCGCGCACCACCTGCATCAGGTCACGCGCCTGCACTTCGCCCAGGGCACACCGCACCCACTGGGACGGGGCTTCCTGCAACACGATGGAGGGCACCGTGGAAGCCGTAGGTCCAAAGCCTTCGATACGCACATGCTCGAAAACACTACTACCGCCCGTGGATACCAATAGCAGACCGCCACCGCCTTGGTCGGAAGACAGCAAGGTGATCGGAGAATCCTCCAGGCCCTTCCAGTGCATGGGCGAACGCGAGACGATGCGGGCACCCTTGACCAGATCGATGCGCAGTGGTGCAACGGCCCTGACCGAATATCCCGCTGGGATGTACACATCCTCGGAAACGATGTGCGCTCCGGGCTTCACCACGATGGTCCGGGCACCTTCGTCCACCACGAGCCAGGCAACGGTGCGCACATCATAGCCCGAAGGTGGTGCGAAGGCCGGTGTCGACACACTATCGAGATAAGCGTATGGGAAGACCTCGAGGGTCTTCTCCGTGGTGGCACCCAGAACCCGGTAGCGCAATTCCACCTTCTGCGGTGGGCTACTGCGCCATCGGTCGTCCAGCGGGATCCGTGCTTCCATCGGGGTCCCTACCGAGCCGGGTGGGCGGCAGGGCACGATGGTCCGCTTCGCCATGGGCAACACGCGCCCATCCGCGGCCACCGCGCCAAGCACTTCGATGGGCAATCCCTCGATGGGGACGATGGTGAGGCGCAGACTATCGGTGGCCGGTGCGGCGTAAGCATGAAAACCCTTGGGCACATCGAGCATGCGCCGGATGATCATCTGGTTGTGTCGGTAGATGTCGCGATCGAGCTCCTTGTACGGGAACTCACGGTAGATCATGGCAGACGCACTGTCCAACGCCGGTGCCAGCACGGTAAAGGCACTGTCGAGGAACTCCGGGCGTGATACACGTTCCAGGTGATGGACATACGCTGCGAACACGACCGTGTCGTTGAAGTAAGCATCATGCAGGTCCATGGACTGCTTGAACCCGCCCACATAGCGGTTGGATCCCGCCAACGAGCGGATGGGGAACGCGCTGAAACTCTCGTAGGCGACCGGCTCGATGCGTTTGAGCAATGGATCATAGTAGAACTTCACATCGCTCCAATCCATGCTGTGGTGGCCGCCCACGAGGTCGAGAATGGCGTGGCGCCGCGCGATCTTGTCCGCGTCGAAGACCTGCGCCGCAGGAAGAACACCGCGCCGGAAGGCATCCATCAGGGCCACCGCTTCCTCGAAGTAACGCCGCTGTACGGTATCCTTCTCCATGTCGCCGGACCCGAAGGCATCGAGTTCGGCAGCCTGATAGGCCGCGAATGGCTCGTTGTAACGCACCTTCTCGATCATGTTCAAGCGATGCTGCCAGAACAATCCGGGATCGAAGCGGAACAGCGGGCCTTTCAACCGATCGTTGTTGGCCAACAGCTCCGGGCCGAAATGCTCCTCGTAGGCGTAGATGCCCAGGTCTTCGCCATTGAAGTGCAGCCGCACGAAGCCATAACGCAGCGCGATGATACCCTCGCCCTTCATCAGCCGATGATAGAACCAGTCGCAGAGGTAGTTCCGGGTGCCCGGGTGCTGCAGGGAGAAGCGCTGCATGCCCTTGAACCCATTGTCCTTACGGGCCTGGACACGGAACGACCACTTGTCGCCCTTGACGTGATCGGCCATCTTTCCTTTGATCCGCACCTTCACTTTGAAGGTATTGCCACCTGCGGTGAACTCGGCCGGCACATAATCATTGCCTTCGCGCATGATCACCCCCCGGTCACGGGCGGCATGGACCACGTTCTCCAGCGCATCCAGGTCGGTCTGATCCACCTTCAACTCCACTACCTCGGGCTCCACAGCGAAGGAAGCGGGGTAGTTGACCCACCATTGATGCAGGAACTTCCTCAACCCTGGGTGTCCCTTGCTTTTAAGCATGCGATCCCCCACATAGGATCCACCGACGATCGCGGCGACCAGCAGGGAGAGAATGATGATGAGACGTCGTTTCATAGGCTGTAAGGAGAACGGGGATCAATGGTTGATGACCACCGGATGAGGTGTGGCGGGCTCCTCTGCTTGGTCATCCGCCGAAGTGTGATCCTGCCAATTCACGATCTCTTCTTCGGTGACCACGGTGATGATGGTGAGCAGGATGATGGTGAACGGGTTGAGCGAACTCACCAGCCACGATTCATACATGATGGAGAACATCACGGCGAACATGATGCCCAGGCTGAACGGCACGAGTTTGCTGGCTTTGATGAACACGAGGACGAAGCTTCGTAGGAAGATGAGCAGGCCCACGATCCCGAAATCGAGCCAGAACGAGAGGTAGGTGTTGTGCACCCCGCCCTGGTGTCCCATGCGTTCCAAGTACAGGCGGTGCTTGCGCATGATCCGTTCGTCGTTAGCGAAGCCACCACCGAAGACGAAATATTCCTGTATATGCCTCCAGGCGAACTCCCATGCGAAGTACCGGCCGCTACCACTCTCCAGCGTATTCAGACGGACGTACTCTTCGATCCCCAGGAAGTGCACGATCGGTTCAAGATTGCTCAAGATCACCTCCGATAGCCCGAAGATGGCGAACAGCATCATGAACCCGATGAACGGACTCGATGAGAAGAAGCGACCGAAGATCAGGAAGATGAGCACGGCCACCACGGACGACCGCGACCCGGACATGAGCAGGAAGTACACCGCCGTGCCGTACACGAAGAGCTTGTCCTTCCAGGTGAAAAGTTGGCGATTGAGCGAGTTCAACGTGGCGGTGAGCACGATGAGCAGGAAGCAGAAGATGGCCATACCATTGGGGTTTCCGAAGAGCCCTCGGAAACGCCCGATCATGTACGCATAGAACTCGCCGTGGAACCAGAGCACGAAGTATCCGGAGAGCAGGATCACTGCCATGAATCGCACCAGGTTCTTGAAGAAGTCCCATCCGAACATGCGGAAATTGTACAGCACATAGTTGGGAATGACCAGGTACAACAGCGCGTAGGAGAGGGTCTTCTGCACCGCGACCACCAGGTTATTGGAGAAGACCAGTGGGAACAGGCTGTAAAAGAAGAAGGGCACGAAGATCTTGAACACCTGGGAGAAGGGCACGAATCGATGGCGTTCCAACAGGAAGATCGCCGCCAACGCCACGATGTACATGTTCTTCGCGCCCTTGAACACCTGCATCTTGAAGAACCAAGGGGTGATGTCCGAAAGCACCAGCGTGATGATGAAGCCGAAGAGCATGTCCGCCCAGAGGTCGCGCGACTTCAGGAAGAAGACCGAGAAGGGCATCAACACGAACAGGAAGGGCTTCGCATACACGCCCACCACGATGTACAACAGGACCAGGATGTACAGCTGATAGTTACGTGCGAAATAGTCCCTCATGGCAGGTATTCCTTCACGTTGAGCTGCTCAAAGGCCTCCAGTTGCTCCAGCACGGCGAGGCTGCGTTGGTGGGCGTAGGTGCGCATCACGTCCAAATGCGCCTTCCAGACCATCGGGTCGGCCGGTTTGCGCCAACGCGCGGTGTGGCGTCCCATTTCGGGTTCCATGTGTGCCGCGATACGATCCAGGACCTCCAAGGCCCGTGGCGTTGCGAGCGGGCCGTGAACCAGGCCCCGGGCAATGGCAACGAACCGAGCCTTGTACCGCGGTGCACGCATCATACCCCGGAAGAGTTGGGTCACGGGGACGTCCATGGCCTTCACCCGCAGGAACATGTCATCGTGCGGAGAACCCAAGGCACCATATCCCAGGTCCGAATCGCCCATGATGAAATACCAGCGGCCATCCAAGGGGCGTTCCTTGCCTGGCTCGCCGGAATACCGCCAGAAGCGTACGTTCTGATTGGGCCAATCCATATTGCCGAAGACCATTTGGGTGGCCATGTAGGTGAGGAAGCCTTCCACATCCAGATGCGCCTCCAAGGTATCCGCCCATGCGTTGGACGTTCCATCCCACGCTGCGGTGCGTCTGGCGAAGCGTTCGAACCACGGCACCTCCGCCGGATCACCGTGGTAGAGCCGGGCTTCGTCCTCCAGGATCGTGATCCGCTTCTTCTTGATCCCGTACCGCCGGGCGATCTCCTTCTCATCCATCCTTGGTCGCAGATGATGCACGCCCCAATACGCACCGTTGATGTACACCACACAGGTCCGGTGTCCCGAGGTCTCGAACGGTAGTCCTTCGCACAGCGCGTGCTGGAACACGTCGCGCAGCATGGCCTTGATCTGATCGTTCCCTCCTGCACGCAGGATAAGCGCCTCGTAGCCGCTCGTCGGTTCCTCATCGAAAAGATCGAAGGACAACGGATCATCGAAGGAGAGCCGGAGCGCATGCTGAGGGAACCCCCTGGTCATCTGTCCGTTCACCCGTATCCGCACCGGTCTTTCGAAGCCGGTGGTGCCATCGGGTTCGATGTACTGGACCCTACCCACCCGCTCCCATGCTTTGCCGCGCATGTGGAAGTTCCCCGGGTATTTCCACCACTTGGGATCACGCACCTCGGCCAACAGGACCTTGGCGGGGGCTTGAAGAATGGCATTGCCCACCACGAGCAGGCCGGAATCGGGACCCACCAAAGCATCGGTGGGCAACTGGATGGACACCACGGGGAGCCCACCATGGTGCTGCTGCAACAAGGTGTAAAGGCGCTCGGGACCACGCCCTCCGGGCAGGGCGTCGGCCACGCGGAGGATCTCAGCCGCTGGCGATCCGATCAGCGGATGTCGCCAGTTGAGGGAGGTCGGTGTGGCCAACAGCCGGGCCACCGCGACCCGATCGACACCCTGTGCGACACTTTCGCCAGCACGGTGGAGTTCGAACCCACCATCGGCACCATGGGCCACATAGACCTGGCCCGAAGCTCCGGCCTTCAATACCACCTCTTCGGTGGACCGTGGATAGGCTTGATCCGGAAGCAGGTTCGCTGCCGGCTGATCCCGCACCACGCCCACCGGCATCGGCGCATGCCCCACCCAGGCCACACCGACGAAAGCCAAGACCAAGGCCGCAGCCATGGCCAGCAGCGTATTCCGGTCGCCTTTCGGGAACATCATCAACCCTGCTTCGCCCTACGATGCGCCCAGCGCATGATCGGAATGAAGACCACCAGGGCGATACCGACGATGACGGAAGCCCCGGAGCCACAGCCGATGCCGATGAGCAGCATGGTGAGCAAGGTGCTATCGCCCTCCTCACCACTGCGGCGCCCGACGAGCACGGCAGCGGCGAGCACGAGGGTGGCCAATGGGAGCTGCGAACGCACGAGCGCAGCGGCCATGGCCGCCGTACTGGCCCACAGGGCACTTTGCCGCACTTGGGCACCTTCCTGGCCAGCCCCCCAACGCGCGGTCACATAACCGAACACCAGCGAGGCGATCAACACGAAGAGCACGTTCGGGATATCGTATACCGAAAAGTGCCCCATGTGGTCGGCGATCGCTCCCTTCAGGTCCATGTGCTCTGGCTTTGGTGCCAAAACTAACCATCCCCCCATTGCAATAAGGCGCTGGGGCTATCTTTGGGCGATATGGTACGCGCTCCATTCCTCTTTGCTCTGCTCGCCGCCGCCCCAGCCTCCTTCGCACAGCAAGCCACGCTTTCCAACGGGACCATGCACGTGCAGGAGGGCACAACCTTACGGTTCACGGGTCCGCTCCAATTCACCATCGGTCCGGCTGGCGCGCTGATCAACGATGGCCTGATCGACCTGGGCACCCAGGCCGTGGTGGTGGAGCCGGTAGGGTCCCCGATCTCCGGCAGCGGCGTGGAGATGGCTGTCACCGCCACGGACGGACCTTTCAACGCCACCGCTCCCGGTGGTCTCGGACTATCCCTCACCACCAACACCGCCACCGGTCCCATCACCGTGACCCGCGGACACCTGGCACGGGTCTTTCCCGAAGGCGACCCGAGCATCGCCCGGTGGTTCAGGTTGGAGGCTCCAGGCGGTGGTTCGGCACCTGTCGATGTGGTCCTCTCTTACGATGCCACCGAACTGAACGGCCTCTCGGGTTCGGCCATCGGTCTGTATCAGTCAACACAGGAAGACGGCCCGTGGTCTTCGCTCGCAAGCACCAACGATGCCGCACAGTACACGGTGAGCGCCACCCTGCCCGCACCATGGGACTTCATCACCGCCTTCGACCAGGATGCCCCTACGGCATCGGCATCCTTGGTGGCGAGGAACGGAGTGGAGGTCTGGCCCACCCTGACCCACGGCCCTCTCTTCATCCAAGTGAAGGACGGCGCGGCATTGGAGGAGCTTGACCTATTCGACGGTCTGGGCCGCTTGGTGACCCCGGCCATGCACCAACGGTCCAGCACCTTCGCCAGCATGGACTTGAGCGGTTTGGCAAATGGTCCCTACTTCCTCCGTATCGGGCAACGCACCACCATCAAGTTGCGCAAAGAATGATCCGTCCTCTCTTGTTCGTGGCCCTCACGGCCCTATCGCCTTGGTCCGCGATCGCCCAATTGGAACTACCGGTAAGGCTGGTCCTGAACGGCACCGAAGACACGGACCGCCAAGTGCTCGGACTGGCAGACCCCGTACAACTCGACGCGGCCGTGAACGTGGAAGCGGCCCGTAGCCAGGTGTTGACGACAACCACCACCACGGGCACGGACATCCTGGTCGGTGAGCTGCAACCTGGTCCCACCACCTTGGTACCCGGGATGCTACTCACCATCATCCCGCAAGCGGCGAACAGCGCTGGTGCCAGCCTCGACCTGGGTGGCACCGGAGCCTACCCATTGGTGAAGTGGGGCGAGGTCGCCGTGGATAGTGCGGACCTACCTGTAGGGGTCCCCAGTCGGGTGATCTTCGATGGCAGCAGGTACCAGGTCCTGAACTGGAATGCAAGACCGTGCCCAGCGGGCACCATCGCCGGCAGCGCCTTGTACTGCATCGATGCGGAGCCCCGTGGCACGGACACGTACTACAATGCCGTGAACACCTGCACCGCACGCGGTGGTCGCCTATGCACTTTCGGCGAGTGGTCCAGCGCGTGCCGTAGGAATCCGGTATTCCTACCCACGGTGGTCGCCTACGAATGGCTGGAGGATGCGGCGAACAACCCCAACGACGCCAAGGTGATGGGACAAGGATACAACGGGCCCGAAATCATGCAGGGCATCGCATGTGAATATGGCAACTCACACGCTCCCCTTAACCTGAACCTGATCCGCTGCTGCTACAACCGATGAAACCGCTCCTTACCAGCATCGCGGCGATACTCCTGTCCATGGCCCATGGCCAGGTGTCCGTGGACACCCGGATCCACTTCACGGGGCAGGACGCGGAACGAGCCGTGGAAGGGCTTGGTGCACCAGCGTCCCAAGACGCCGCCGTGACCGTATCGGCATCACTGATCGGCACCACCACCTGGGCCACGGCTACGGTTAACGGCATGGCCGTGACCCTTCAGCCTTCCGCCCCACTGACGGACCACCGTGATGGGACGGTACTGCGCTTCGTGGCTCCGGCCGCTGTCCATGGCCCGGCCACCCTGGCCTGTGTGGGACTGGCGCCCTCTCCCTTGCGTAGGCCGGATGGGCTCGACCCGGCACGCGGACAGATCGTACAAGGCGCCGTGGTGGAAGTGGTCCGTGCCGGTGATGGATGGATCCTCACCAACCTGGTCGAACACGGATGCCCTCCCGGTACGGTCGCCATCAGTGAACGGCTGTGCATCGAACGCGCGGACCAAGGCAACACCCTGTGGTTCCCGGCTGCCGATCGTTGCACGAACCTCGGGGGGCGGCTCTGCAGCTGGGATGAGTTCTATATCGCTTGCACCCAATACGCGGACCAGCTCACCGGTCTGCTCGATGCGTGGGAGTGGATCGACGATTCTTCCAATCACGCCAACTCGGCCGTGCAAGTGGGACTGAGCTCCTGTACGGCCGAGCGGTGGGCCAACCCCAACAACGTGACCCTCGGCCACTCCCGTTGCTGCTTCGTTCCGCGATGAAAATGCGTCTACCGACCTTCCTTCTCACCAACGTTCTCGCCGTTGCGGTGAACGCCCAAGTGGCCACCGAAAGGCCCGTGGTGCTTACCGGGGCTGCTCCTGAGGACCGCCAACTCACCGGCCTTAATATCGCCACCACCACGGATGCGGTGCTTACCGCAGAGGTGGAACGCACAGGTTCGTTCCGACTGGCCACACCGGCCATGGGTAACACCTGGACGATCGACCTCGATGCGCTCGACACGGCCCCTCCGGCGGGAACGCACCTGGTGCTCATCGCCCCCAACCCCACCGCTGGTGACGTGGACCTGATGGTGAACGGCCACGGACCCTATGCACTGCTGGCCAGGCCCAACGAGCGCGTGAACGGCGAGGACATCCCGGCCGGGACCGCCCTCTCGGTGGTGATGGACGGCGCCGCGTTCCAGCTGATGAACGGGAGCATCCGGCCACGCCGTCCGTGCATAGAAGGCACAGTGATGGTGAACGAAGCGTACTGTATCGAACCGGAGAAACATGCCGCCACCGATCTGTTCACGGCGATGACCACCTGTGGGAACGTGGGCATGCGCTTGTGCGATTGGGGTGAATTCGTCACCGCCTGTCAACGGGCCACGGAGATCGGGATGCTCCAGCCGACGAGTTCATGGGAGTGGACCGGCGATGCCTCCAACGAGAACAACTGTGCACGGGTGGTGGGTGTGGGCAGCTGCCTGAGCGCGGGCAACGCCTTCATCACCGGCAGTATCGACCGCACTTTCCGCTGCTGCTACTCGCGATGAAACCGATGCGCCGCGCTGCTCTCCGAGGGCGACGAATGGCAAACACCTCGTTGTACCGGAGGAGCGCCAGCGCCGTGTTGCTCGTCCTTGCTTTCGCCGGACATGGCCAATGGGAGCTACCCGGGCCGATCATCCTTACCGGACAGGCACCCGACGACAGGCAAGTGATCGGGTTGGAAGCCCCCGTTGCCGCCGGTGATGCGGTGAGCGTGGATGCGGTGCGAACGCAAGCCTACGCACGCGCCACGGTCACCGGAACCACCGCCTTGATCGGCGAACTGGTACCGGCGCCTTCGGAATACACCGCGGGCATGGTGGTGACGGTGATACCGGCTGCGGCCAATACCGAGGCCACCACATTGGAGTTGAACGGGCTCGGCCCCCGTTTCATCGTGAAACAAGAGAACACCCCCCTCCGGGCCGGAGACCTCCGCCCCGGCGTTCCCGTCCGGTTGATCTTCGATGGCACCTACTTCCAACTGGTGAGCGCCACCCATCTGCCATGCCCTTCGGGGTATTCCTCCCCCCACCACGGCTTGTGCATCGAGAACGATCCACGAACCACAGCCACGTTCTTCAACGCGGTATCGGCCTGCGTGGAGCAGGACGCGCGGTTGTGCACCCTCAGCGAATGGAGCCGAGCATGCCACGTGCTGCCAGGGTTCTTCGGCACCGTGCTCGAAGCTGAATGGGTGGACCATGCGGCCAACTACAGCAATGGAGCCAAGCTCGTTGGTGTCGGGATCGACGCCGAGGGGAACGTCGGCTCCGGTTGCGATTTCGGAGGACAGAACACCCCCTCCACACCGGCACGTTTCCGCTGCTGTATCGACCGATGAAACGCTGGATCGCCCCACTCGTTGCGCTGTGCCTTCCATGGGAAATCTGGGCTCAGGTCTCCCTCGGAACGGGCATCCGTTTCACGGCGAGTGATCCCACAGCGCGGCTCTCCGGGCTGGCCGCACCGGTATCCGGCACCGCCGCCATCCCGGTCTCGGTGTACGCCGCAGGCACCGCACATTGGGCCACCGCTACCGCGCAAGGCAACATCCTGACCCTGGCTATCGCACCGGCCTTGGACACGCTCACGGATGGTCTCCTGCTCCGTTGCCTCGTTCCTGCGGAGAACCAAGGCCCCATGTCCATCGCCGTTCCCGGACACGCCACCCGGCCGCTCCTACGGACCGATGGCGAGGACCTCCCACCCGCTGCCCTACGCGCGGGTGCGGTGGCCGAGCTCTTGTTCGCCAATGGCGCGTGGTTGCTGTTGAACCCGAGCACATCGACATGCCCCCCGGGCACCTTGCGCATCGCCGGACCGCTATGCATGGAGGTGAATACCGTGCCCGGCCTCAAGTTCTACCAAGCCGTGGACCATTGTGCCGCACGGGGTGGCAAGCTCTGTTCCTGGGATGAATACGCCACGGGCTGCGCCATGCTTCAAGCGCAGCTCAACGGCCTGTTCGATGAATGGGAATGGATCGACGACGCCTCGAACCACACGCACTCCGCCAACCAGGCCGGCAGGTACACCTGCCAGAGCCAGCGCTCGGCCAACGCCCTGTCGCTGATCACCGGCGATACCCGGTGCTGCTTCAAGACCCGATGAACACGATCCCCTACATCTGCTCCATGTTGGGTCTGGTGGCCCTACCGTTGCACGCGCAGATCCTTGTGGACAAGCCCATCGAACTTCAGGGCGCGGTACGTCGGGTGGAAGGTCTCGCACCATCCACGGCCCCCAACGATGCCCTTACCGCAGGCATCGCCCAACGCGGTCCGATCCACTATGCCACACCCGTAGCGGCCACTCCTTGGGCGGTGGAAAGCGACGCCTTGGGCGGCACCCTCGCCAATGGCACCTACCTCGTGATCCGTGTGCCCGCCTCGGAAGACATGCCGGTGGCCATCGCGGTGAATGGGGCGGATCCGCTACCCGTGTTGCACGAAGGCGTTCCGCTCGTAGGCACGGCCATGGCCGAGGGCCACATGCTCTCCGTGGTGTATGGCGACGGTGCGTTCCATGTACTGAACGGCAACCACGACCTACGGCGGAACTGCCCGAGCGGCATGGTGGCCGTGAACGACCTGTACTGCATCGAACCCAACGAACGGGGCAGTGGCGACTATTTCCAATCGGGGTTGGCCTGTGCGGCGGTGGGCCGAAGGCTGTGCACCTGGGGCGAGTTCATCGGTGCCTGCCAACGAAGCCTTGCCCTCCAGCTCTCGGGCATGACCAACAGTTGGGAATGGACCAACAGCACGGCCAACGAGGACAACGTAGGGCGGATCGCTGGTCTGAACGGTTGCGAATCGGCGGGCACCTGGCTATCCACCGGCAGCGCTCCGGTGCCATACCGCTGTTGTTTCAGCCGCTGATCCGCTCGGGGCGTCGGCCCACGGACTCGAACAGTTCAACGAACCCTTGGGTGACCATGGGCCATGCGAAGCGCTCCGCACAGCGCGCGTACGAGGCCTCTCCCATCGCACGGCGCTGCGCCGTTGTGGACCCGATGAACGCCACCACGGCCGCGTACAAGGCATCGGCATCCCCACTGGGCAGCAAGTGGCCGTTAGAGGCATCCACCAGCTCGGCGGTGGCTCCCACGTCGCTTACGATGATCGGTCGGCTGCGGGCCATGGCCTCCAACACCACGGTAGGCATGCCTTCGAAACGCGTTGGCAGGATGAAGGCATCGCACTCCGAATAAAGGCGGAACAGTTCCTCATCCTCGACCCGTCCGAGCAATACCACGTTCGCCGGTACTCCTTCGGCCTGGATCGCAGCGCGCAACGGACCGTCGCCGGCCAGCTCGAACCGCACCTGGTCCACACGCCCTTCGCGCTCCAGCCTGCGCGCCACGGCCAACAGCAGGTCCAGCCCCTTGTTGAAGGCGAAGCGGCCCACGAAGAGCATGCGCAGGGGGGTGCTGCCGGGTACGTACGCCACCGCGGGCGGCACATCCACCGCGTTGGGGATCACCTGGACCCGTGCCCGGGAGTTCCGTACTTCCCGTTGAAGGATGCCGGTGAGCAGGCCACCCAACGAGACCACCACCGCACTGCGACGCGCCATGTACCGCACCGCCTTTCGGAACGGCGTTCCAAGCCAACGTTCCTTGCGGGTGAGGCCTTGGTACATCTCCAACCCGTGGGGGTGCATGATCAGGCGATCGGTGAACCGGTCGATGCCCTTCCACACACAGAACCCTTGGGACAGGATCACATCGGGTCGCAGACGGTCGAGTTCCCTGGCCACGCGGCCACTGTACCTCCATAACTCGCCCAGATAGAAACGTTCGGTATCCAAGGGAGCGATGGCCACCTCCTCGATCCCGAGCCCACGGTCGAAGAGGCCCGGCTGATGCGGATGGATCACCGTGAGCCGAACGCGCCCTGTGGCGGCGAGGTGCTCGGCCAACAAGCGCGAATGCCGCTGCATGCCGCCCATCGCCTGCGGAAAGACGCCATCGGTACAGAGAGCGACGTGGATCACGCCCGGTGCAGGATCTCTTCCTTCAGCAACGTTGCCACGCCTTCGTCGATGCCCCAGCGGGGTTCCCAGCCGGTCACGCGTTTGAGCTTCTCCACGTCGGCCAGCAGGTGCATGCGCTCCACCTTGCGGACCCGTGCAGGGTCCACTTCGATGGTGAGCGGTTCGCCGAGCTGGCGCGCGAAGGCATCCACGATCTCGCGTACGCTGTACTCGATTCCCCGGCCGATGTTGAACACCTCGTGCCCTCCGGTATGCGCGCGGAGCAACGCACCCATGGCGCGGCTCATGTCCTCGGTGTGGATGAAATCGCGCTTGGGATCGAGGTTGCCGAGCTTGAGCGTGCGCGCACCCGCCAAGACCTGCTTCTGGATCTCGGGGATCAGATGCGGGTTGGTCTCGTTGGGGCCGAACGCATTGAAGAAACGGCCGATGATGGTGGCGATCCCCGTACGCAGGTGGAATTCGCTCACAAGCTTCTCCGTGGCCAGCTTGGTGATGCCATAGATGTCCATCGGACCGGGGCGTGGGTCTCACTCATGGCGCCATCGGCGATGGGGTACACCGCTGCCGTACTGGCCACGAACACCTGTTCCACGCCCGCCCGCTCACACGCATCCAGCACGTTGATGGTCCCCAGGATGTTGATCTCCGAGGCCTCCACCGGATGCTGGTTGCAGTAGGGGATGAAATGGACGGCCGCCAAATGCAGCACACGTTCGGGCGCCACGGCGGTGAGGGTGCGCACCACCCCTTCCCGATCGCGGATATCCACGTGGTGGAACCGATCATCGGGTACGGCGGCCAGGTGTCGAAGGCCGAACGAGAGGTTGTCCAGTACATGCACCTCATACCCTTCCTGCTGCAAGTGGGTGCTGAGGGCTGAACCGATGAAGCCCGCTCCTCCGGTGATCAATACGCGTGTTCCGTTCGCCATGGCAGCCGCGAAAATACGGGGTATGGCGCCAACGAACGCGTTAGCTGAGCGCCTGCAGGATCCGCCGGTAGGCCGTATCGAAGGCGCTCTTGGTGAGGTGGTCGGCAGCATAAGCCCGCAACCGCGCCCGTCGGGCATCGCCAGTAGGCTCCAGCGGGGGGAGCGCAGTGCCTTCGTTCCAGACCAGCCCGAGATCGTTCGCGCGTACCGTGGTACTGAAGTCGCCGATGTGGGCCGAGATGAGGACGGGCAGCCCCGCCGCAAGGTATTCGGCGAACTTGGTGGGCGACGCCACCCTGTTGGTGAGCGTATCCTCGCGGATCATCAACCCATGATCACATCCGGCCAGGATCGCGGCCACGTCAGCAGGTTTGGCCCAGCGCACCTCCACCCTTCCCGGGAACAGCGTCTTCAGCGCTTGGTTGTTCGCATCGGGCTTGGACAGGAACAACACCCGCAGCCGGGGTTGCGCCTCAAGCAGGGGCACCAGCAGGCGCTTCAACAGCTCGAAGGACTGCCAGCCGGCCGTACTGCCGCTGTAGACAAGGACCACCTCGCTCCGCACCGCAGGGTCGCTTACGGCAGCCCCTGAGGAGGTCCGGAGGCCTTGGGTGATGGTGCGGGCATGATCCGTGCCGAGCGCACAGGGGATCACTACGTATTCCTCGCCCTTCCAACCGTACCGCTCGCGCCAATGATCCACCAGTGCATGGCTCACCGCAAGGCGCATGTCCGAGTGGTGGATGGCGCCATGCTCCAAGGGTCTGCACTGGGCGATCAGGGCATCATCGTCGATCAGCCGGTACTCTTCCCATTCCGCGGCATAGGCTCCACGCCCATCGAAGCATACCCGGCGGCACAGTCCCAAGCCCCGCATCCGTTGGGCCATCCATGTGGCGAAGACACCGCGCGCGATGATGCCCGATGGACGCGACCAACAACAGGCCCAGGCCAACAGCACCAGGTTCCAACGCCAGAAGCGCATCTTGGGCACCATGGGAAGTACCCATGCCGACGGTGCATGGGCATGGATGGCACGGCGCGTGGCGAAGTATCCTCTACCACTGACCAGCGCCACCAGGCGTATGCGTTGGCCATCCAAAGCCTGCATGTGGTCCACCACATCGGTGACCTGGCTCCAGTACACGCCCGAAGGCTGATCGTTGTAGGTGAAGTAGAGGATCACCGGATGGCGGACAAAGCTTCGAACACGCGTTCGGTGGCATGGCCATCCCATTTCTCGGGGATGCGCCCTTCCTTGAAGGTGCCGTCGTGGATGCGCGCGATCATGGCCCGCATGGCATCCACATCGAAGGTCATCAGTTCGTTGGTGCCCTCGGTCACCGTTACGGGCCGCTCGGTGTTGGGCCGCACGGTGAGGCAAGGGATGCGGCGGAAGGTGGTCTCTTCCTGGATCCCTCCGCTATCGGTGATGACGAAGGCGCACGTGGCGATGAGCTTCTGGAAGGCGAAGTAATCCATCGGCTCACCCAGATGCAGGCCCTTGACCGCCATGAGGCGCTCGTGCAGGCCGAAGCGTTGCAAGTTGCCGAGTGTACGTGGATGCACGGGGAACACCACTGGATGATCCTTCGCCACGTGTTCGATGAGGTGTACGAGGTCGTTCAAGCGATCGGGATCGTCCACGGTGGCCGGGCGATGGATCGTCATCAGCACCTGGCCTCCGCTTCCGAGACCCAGCCTTTCCAACACATCCGAGGCTTGGATCCGATCCTCGAAGGCCACCAGCGTATCGATCATGGTGTTGCCGGTGAAGTGGATCCGTGCGGGGTCCACGCCTTCTGCCAAGAGGTTGTCCGTGCCACTGGGTTCGGTGACCAGGAAGGTCTCCGTGATGCGATCGGTGAGGATCCTGTTGATCTCCTCCGGCATGCCCCGGTCGTTGCTCCGCAGACCGCTTTCGAGGTGAACCAAATGGATGCCGCATTTATTGGCGGTGATGGCTGCAGCAAGCGTACTGTTGACATCGCCCACCACCATCATGGCATCCGGCTTCTCCTCCTGCACCACCCGCTCCAGACCGAGCATGATGTGAGCCATCTGGGTGTTCGGGGTGCCGGGGTGGATCCCGAGCCAATGATCGGGAACCAGCCCGAACTGCTCGAAGAACACGGTGCTCATACGATCGTCGAAATGCTGGCCGGTGTGCACCAGCTTCACCTCCCAATCGCCACGGGCAGCGGCCACGGACCGCATCCGGGTCACCTTGATGAAATTCGGCCGTGTCCCCACGACCACCAACAGTTTCTTCATCATGCGGGGATCGGTGCGAAGATGCGCAGACTAACGCGAACTCAGGCACGCTGATGCCGACCCCGATGACGCAGCCGACCGAACGCCCGGGCCAATGTATCGGTGGTGCGGAAGCCCAGGATCCTGAACCAAAAGGTGTACAGGGCCGTGGTAGCCGACGCTCTGTCCGGCACGAAACCCTTGGGCATCACCGCATTGAACAAGGCATAGGCTTCCGTCGGCTCCTGCTTGGCCAACACCCGTATGGCCATGAACAACACTTGGTCGGCGGTGGATATCTCCTGCTGGTATCCCTGCGGGTCGGTGGCGTGCAGATGTTCCCTGATGGCCCGGCGCAAGGCGATGTAGCGTTTCCAATTCTCACTCAAGCCCGTGCGGCTGATGGAGCCCTGACTTCGTTTCAGCACCAGGCTGCTCACGTGCGGGTCCCAACGGACGGTGGCTCCGTTCTTCAACATCCGGAACATCAGTTCGTAATCCTGACTGCTCAATTGCTCCTCGTTCCAACCGCCCACCGCTTGTATGCTGGAGCGCTTGAACAGGTCGGCACTGGTGGTACCCAGCTGGGTCCGTAGGAGTGCCATCCACACCTTGTCGGCGGTGCTGGTGATCTTCTCCTCACGGCCGTCCTCGTACACATTGAGGAAATCGGCCACGATGATATCGGGCATGTCCGTGGCCTTGGCCAGGTCGACCTGTCGGAAGATCTTGTCGGTGAGGATGGCATCATCCGCATCGAGGAACTGAACGTACTCCCCCGTGGTGTTGGCCAATCCGATGTTACGCGCCGCACAGGCACCGCGTCGCGGCCCGCCCACCCATCGGAAGCGCCCGGGGTAGGACCGTTCCAGGGCCTCCAGCTTCGCCCGGGTACCATCGGTGGAGCCATCGTCCACGGCGAAAACATCGAGGTCCGCGTAGGTCTGGTCCATTACCGAGCGCACGGCCACCTCCACATGATCCTCCACGTTGTAACAAGGTATGATGACGGACACACGCATGGGCTCAGCGGTTCAAAGTACGGCCCCTGATCGGAACCGCACAAGCGCAGGCCCCCATGCTCCTTCAACGCAGAGGCGCAGAAGACGCCCAGGCACGCAGAGCAGGTGAGCGTAGCACCGACCACTTTGGAGGCAGAGGATCCGCAAGCGGATCAACGATCACGTAGCTCCCTACCGCTGTTCGGCATCGGCGAGGATGCGGTCCACGAAGCGATGGAACACCGCGCGCGCCTCGAAGCCCTCCGCCCACGCGGCCCGCACGCCCGCCCGGAAGTCCGCACCGGACATCGGCCCGGCCTTGAACCCCTCCAGCAGGGCGGCCACCTCACCGGCCGTGGAATCCTGCGCGAGCAGCACACCCGTTCGCCCGTCCATGAGGTCGCGCACGCCACCGGAGTCCGCCGCGACCACCGGTATGCCGAAGCTCGCAGCCTCCTGGGCGGCAACGGCCACGCCACCTTCGAGCCGGGCGAGGTGCACGAACACATCCACCGGATGCGTGCGGTACCACGCCATGATTTCGGCGTTCTGCGCCATGCCCTTGAACTCCACCTGTACATGGGCGGGCAGCTTCGCGGCCGCCTCACGCACTCGCTCCTCCTCCACCCCACCTCCGAAGTGGACCCACTTCACCGGCGTGCGTAACTGGGCGAGGGCCTCTACCAGCAGCAGCACACGCTTACGCGGGATCAGGAACGAACAACTGACCACCTTCAGAGGACCCGTGGGATCATGCGGCCCCGGACCATGATCGGTGGTACCCAAGCGCGCCAAGGTGAATCGGTCCGCAAGGCGTGGATGGCGATGCTGCAGATGCTCCATGCCCGTGCGCGATGCGCAGTGAACGCGCTCCACATGACGGAGCTGGAAGGATCGGAACGGGATCCAGCCGTTGGTGTTCTGTTCCTCGTAGATATCGAACCCATGCGCACGGCTGAAGAAACGCAGTCCGGGGAACGCGCGGCGTACGATGCCGAGCACCGTGGTCCAATCGTGTGTCCAATAGGCATAGACCACCACCCGCCCCGGATCATAGTGCGGCATCACATCGCGCTTGAGCACCTCCGCACGGTGGATGAACTGCGCGATACGGGCACGCAGATACGGCCATTGCGCCTTCAGGATCCGCCACGATGGCGCGTCCTTCATCAAGGAACCGATGAGCTCCGCCACCACACCGAAATGGCGCATCATGCCCACCACACCCGCGCTGGCGAACGGATCGCTCACCGGCAACCGTACCTCGGCATTGGCAGGGATCGGACGCAAGGCCCCTTCGGGATGCTCCGGAAAGATCACCACCCGCTCGAACCTTTCGCAAAGCACGGGCAGCTCGTTCTCCAAGAAAGCTTCGCGGAAGCCGTAAGGGAAACGCGTGGTGAACAGCCAGAGTTCCTTCATCGCCACATAGCGCGACCCACGAGGGCCGAGGATAGCAAGTAACGCCATTTCTCCCATGTCCAGCGCGGGGATAGGCGCCTATGTCGCAGTGCCACACCGACCCCGAACGCGGGCAGGTGGTAGAAAAGGGCGTCCCAGTGATAAGCGAGCTGCGCATCGAGCGCGGCCTGATCGAAGGTGCCTCGTTCCCGGTTCAACTGCGACAGTCGGGCGAGCCACGCCTTGTACGCCTCGACATCGGCCACGGTGAATGGACGTGGAAAACACTTCACCGTGGCCAGGTGCAGATCACGTTGCACGTCGGTGAGGGGCCATCCGAGACGATCGAACACGTACCGCGCCAATGCCCGCTGATCCGCGATCCGGTCGCGGCCGTGGGCGATGTTCATGGTCCCTTTGCGATAGTGGATCAACGGCCGATCGAGGTTGAGGAAGCGCGTATGGCGCGCGAGTTCGAGCTGGTGCATCCAATCCTCGCCATAGCGGGGCCAGGTATCGCTGAACCGTACATCGTGCCGACGCAGCACTGCGGTACGGTAGGCCGTTGCGGGTTGGTTCAACGGTACGCCGAAGAGCATGCGGGCCTTGGCCGCCTCATCGGAGCGTTCCACCCGATGCAGCACACCGGGTTCGTTCATCAGCCGGATATGGCCGCTGGTGGCGCCGACGGAGGGGTGGGCATCGAGCACCTCCACCTGTACCGCGAAACGGTCGGGATACATGACATCATCGGCGTCGACCCGAATGATGTATTCGCCCTGTGCGGCATCCATACCGCGTTGCGCGGCACCGCCCGGCCCCACGTTGTGCGGGAGCTCAATGATGCACAGACGCGGATCGCGGAAGGAGCGCAGCACTTCGAGGCTTCCATCGGTGCTCGCATCATCGACCGCGACGATCTCGAAATCGGTGAAGGTCTGGGCGAAGACGCTCTCCAAGCACTCCTTGAGCCAGGGCGCTTTGTTGTACACGGGTATGACCACCGAAGCCTTCATGCGGACCAAAGCCCGAGCTTTCGCCCGGTACGATACAAGCTCCAAGTAGGCATGGCCAGTCCACGCCGCATACCTTCCCACCGTTCGGCCAGGTCCCGCTCGACCAGGCCGGGATGATCGCCGACCAGCGCGCGCAGCCGACGCAACAGCAGGAACCGGTGTTCGTTCCCCACGGTACCGTTCCACTTGATCAGGAAGCGGAACACCATGCGACGTACGAGGGCCGCGTGGTGCGGTCGTGCGTTGGAGGGGCGCACCTCCGGCATGTCGGGGTACCACGCCACGAGCAGCGCTTCGAGATCGGATTGTTCCGTGGCCCTGGCCATGGCCCGCAACAGTGCGGCCGTTTCGGTGACGAAGGCCTCCGTACCGCGCATGGTCTTGCTCTGGGGCTGAAGCCGGAACACGGCCAGGTCCTGCGGGATGGTGCGGACATGTTCCGTTCCGTAGGTGAACAGCACACGCCACCAGAGATCGAGGTCCATGGCGTAGTGGAGCACCGGATCCACCCCCCCCATGGCCTGCACGGCATCCATGCGGTAGAAGGTGGACTGTTGGTTCACCACCGGCGCGATGAAGAGCGCATCGGGACGGGCAGCATCGTTCAAGGGCGCACGTTCCTGCACGCCGTCGGGCGTCTCCAACAACCGGTGGCCTTCGAGCACCACGAGGTGCGGATCGGCGGCGAACGCATCGCCCACGGCCTTCAACGCACCGGGCAGAAGCCGGTCATCACTGTTGAGCCAGCTGAACACCCCACCGGTGGCGTGCTGCAATCCCTTGTTGATGGCGTGGCTCTGGCCCTGATCAGCCTCGCTGCACCACCAGGCCAACCGCTGCGCGTGCTTATCGATCACCTCCCGCGATCCATCGTCGCTGCCCCCATCCACCACGATGTGTTCGAGGTGCGGGTATGCTTGCTCGTGCACGGAGCGCAGGCATTCCTCCAGGTAGGTGCGCTGCTGGTAGCTGGGGGTGATGATGCTGATGCGTGGCCCCATGGCGGATCATCCGTTGAGGACGCTTTCGTAGCGCGCCAGGGTACGCTCCAACATGGCTTCCACGGTGTAGTGGCCGGGTATGCGCGCCCGACCCGCTTCGCCCATGCGCACGCGCAAGGGCTCATCCTGGACCAGCCGGACCATGTGCTGCACGAGCCGCTCGGGCCGATCGTAGAGCGATCCGGTCACTTCATCCTCCATGAGCTCCGGTGTGGCTCCCGAGGCATGACCGATCACGGGCAGACCACAGGCCATGGCTTCCAACGTGACCCTTCCCAACGCTTCGTGTCGGGAGCATTGAAGCAATACGTGCGAACGTGTCATCAACGGGATGATGTCGTCCACGAAACCCGGGAAGCGCACCACCGCCTCCAGGCCCAGGCGCCGGACCAAGGCCCGCAGGTCGTCGCTGCGTCCACCGCCGGCCAGGCAAAGCCGTACTTGGGGGTGCATCCGGTACACTTCTGCGAAGGCCTCCACCGCCTCGGCCTGTCCTTTGGATGCGTGGAAGAGCGCGGCCAAGAGGAAGTGGAATCCGGCTTCCGGGGTCGGCGCCACCGCCTTGCCGCCCAGTAGTTGCCAACGCGCGGTGGTGATGACCCCATCGGGCACGAGATGGACATTGCCGATGCCGCGGGTGAAGGCCCGCATATCGTCCACCACGGCTTGGGAGATGGCCAGAACGGCCTGTGCCTGCCGCAGTTCGCGGGCATAGCGCCGCATGCCGCCATCCACGCTGAAGCCATAGTGCAGGAAGGGCAGTTCGCGGATATGCCAGATGTGGGGCACGCCCAGCGCACGCGCCACCGGACCGCCCAGGCCGATCACCGCACTGTTGGTGTGGATGGCCTGCGCGCCGTGCTTCCGCCCAAGGTCCACGATGGCAGGGAGCAGCCCGTTGTTGACGCGGTCCCGCTCGCGGGCCTGCCTGCGAAAGCGCATGCGCTGCACCAGGCGGTGATGCGCTCCACCGGAGTACACCCGTTTATGCATCCAGGGCACGAAGGGCACCACGGCGTGGGCGATGTCCGCGCGTTCGAGTTCCGCACACAACGGACCATCAGCGGCCAGCACCACGAATGGTTCCACGGCACCCGTGTTCTTCGCCGCCACCAACAGGTCCAGCAGGGACCGATTGGCGCCGTAGAGTTCGGCGTAGTGCGTGAGGTATAGGATGCGGCGTGGGATCATGCGCGGTGGACCGCCTGATGCAAGATACCTTGCAGGTTGACCACCTGCACCTCCACCCGGTGCGCCTTTTCCGTGTACGCCCGGCCGGCCGTTCCCATGGCCAAGGCCAACGCGGGGTCGTCCACCAGGCGGATCATGTGCGCGGCCATGGCCTCCACATCATGCTCGGCGCATAGCAGGCCACGCTCTTCGTGCGCCACCACGTCGGCGATGCCTGCATGGCGAGTGGACACCACGGGGACGCCCGAGGCCATGGCCTCCAGCACGGCGAGCGGGGTGCCCTCGTGATCGTTGCTCGCAGTGACCACGCTGTGCTGCACGAAGGCACGGCTGGCGTGCATCAGGTCCACGATCGCATCGGGTGTCTTCACACCGCAGAGGTCTACGCTCTCCTGCAACCCGAGTTCGTCAACGAGCGCACGGCACTGCTGCCAGAGGCGGCCTTGGCCCACCATGGTGAGCCGTGCCTGCGGCCGTTGGGCCACCACCTGGCTGAACGCGCGGATGGTGAGGTGCGGTGCCTTCTTCTCGGCGAACCGCCCAACCGCCAGGAAATGCGGTGGTGCCAGATCGGGCCGCCCCGGTGTGAAGCGATCCACATCGATGCCGTAACAGTTGTACACCACTTTCTCGCGTGGCGCGCCGATCCTGAGCAGCTGAGCCTCCATGGCCCGGCTCACCACCACCAAGGCGCTCGCGTAACGGAACAACTCGCGGTAGTTGCCATACTGCGCAATGTAGTCGGTGCGGTGTGCATCAAAACCGTGGAAATGCGCCACCAACGGCACGCCAGCGCTCCTACACGCCTCCACGATCTCGGCTCCCATGTTACCGTACTCGGCCAGGACCACATCGGGCCGAAGCCGCTCCAACCGATGGGCGAGGCGGTGTTCCGCCAGGCCCGGCTGGCCGCCGAAGCGTTTGCCCACGAACCGGTCCCAATAGGCCAGGAGGCCATGGGTGCGCACCAATGGCCCGCCGTGCGAGGCATTGCGCGGGGGTACGCCGCCGGAGACCAGCAGTTCCACCTTCGACAAGCGGTCGATATGAGCGGCGATGAAGGTTTCGCTCCAGGCGTTCTCGGCCGGGGCCGCGACCACGATGCGGAGGGTGCCTTCAGTTGCCACCGGTGACACGCTTCACGACCCGCCCCAGACGT
>SSGN01000086.1 GCA_008016945.1 Flavobacteriales bacterium | reverse complement strand
GGTCAATGTGGGAAAGGAGGGCGAGGACCTGAGCCGACACGACAAGTGGCTCTGCATGATGTATCCGCGCCTCGTGTTGCTCCATAGGTTGCTTCGTCCCGATGGAGCCATCTTCGTTTCAATTGACGATAATGAACTCGGCCATCTTCAGCTAATCCTAGATGAAATCTTCGGCACGGCAAATCGCATCTCCAACTTCATCTGGGAGAAGCGTACTAATCGAGAGAATCGAAAGGAAGTATCGTACAGGCACGACTACATATTGGCCTATCGAAAGGACAGTAATGCTCTTGGCGCCAAGGTGCGCTTGCTTACCATGACACCGGATGCTTTAGCACGATACAAGAACCCAGACAACGACCCAAGAGGGCCATGGAAATCGGATCCGGCCACGGCACAAGCAGGGCATGCGACTGCAAGCCAATTCTACGAGCTAATGGCGCCTATTGGCAAGAAGCACACACTCCCGAGTGGAAGGTGCTGGGTGTATACCGAAGACATTATGAACGGAGAAATTGATGCAGGTAAAATTTGGTTCGGCTCCGATGGCAACGGAGTGCCAAGGATAAAAACATACCTACACTCAAAGGAAAGAGGTCTTGTGCCAGAGACTCTTTGGTTCGCTAATGACGTTTCCACGAATGAAGGAGCCAAGAACGAACTGAAAGAGATTTTCGATGGTCAGGCTGTATTCGAAACGCCCAAGCCACACGAGCTTATTCACCGTGTTTTAGAGATTGCATCAGAGAAAGATTCTATCATATTAGACTCATTTGCAGGCTCCGGAGCGACCGCCCACGCGGTGCTGAACCTGAACAAGCAGGATGGTGGCAACCGCAAATTCATCCTGGTGGAGATGATGGACTATGCGGAGAGCATCACCGCCGAGCGCGTGAGGCGGGTGATGCAGGGCTACGGCGAAGGCAAGAAAGCGGTGGAGGGCACGGGCGGCGCCTTCGACTACTACACCCTGGGCCAGCCGCTCTTCAACGCCGACCAGAACCTGAACGAGGCCGTGGGCACCGAGCGCATCCGCGAATACATCTGGTACAGCGAAACGCGATCCCCCCTGCCGGCCTCCGCACCAGCGGCCAACGGCAAAGCGGCCCGTGGCAAGGGCCTTGCAAACAACCCGTACCTGCTCGGCACCCACGAAGGCATGGCCCTCTACTTCGTGTACGAGCCGGAACGCCTCACCACCCTGGACCACGAGCTGCTGGCCACCCTGCCAGTGAAGGGCGCACCCACGCTCATCTACGCCGACAACTGCTTGCTGCCGAAGAAATTCCTGGAGCAGCACGGCATCGTGTTCAAGAAGATCCCGCGGGACATCAGCCGCTTTTGAAGGAAGGTGAGGAAGAGGGGAAGAGAGAAAGTGAGAAAGTGAGAGAGTGAGGAAGAGAGAAAGTGAAGAGGAGAGAAAGAGAGAAAGAGAAGGAGTGAAGAAGTGAAGGAGTGAAGAAGAGAGGAAGAGAGGAAGAGAGGAAGAGAAGGAGTGAAGAAGTGAAGGAGTGAAGGAGTGAAGAAGAGAGGAAGAGAGAACGTGAGAAAGTGAAGAGGTAACAGTATTCGTAAGCGATCATCCATGGAACGGCAACTCCAGATCCTCCCCACGCTGCTGCTGGAGCCTTACCGGCAGGCGGTGGCGGCGGTTCCGCTGGAGCGCTTCCGCAGCTTGCAGGACAGCGCGTTGTCCGTGGAGAGCTTCAGCTTCTACACCTCGGTATCGGCGGTGTTCTCCAGCAAGATCGAGGGCGAGGAGATCGAACTGGACAGCTACGTGAAGCACAAACGCTTCGGCATCCCCTTCCGCCCGGACCACACCCAGAAGATCGACGACCTCTACGCCGCCTACCAATACGCCCAAGGCCGCCGCTGCGATCGCTCCAGCTTGCTGGAGGCCCACCGCATGCTCACCCGACACATCCTGCCCGAAGGGCGCGGCGGTCGTGTGCGCACCGACAACATGTACGTGACCACGGCCGATGGCCGCATCGAATACGTGGCCGCGCCGCCCAGCATGGTGGACGCGGAACTGGACAAGCTCTTCGCCGACCTGGCGCAGTTGCAAGGCACGGAACTCGCGCTGGCCGAGGTGTTCCACTACGCGGCCCTGCTGCACCTGGTGTTCGTGAAGATCCACCCCTTCGATGATGGCAACGGCCGCTGCGCCCGCCTGCTGGAGAAGTGGTTCCTGGCCGACAAGCTGGGCCCCAAGGCGTGGCTGCTCCCCAGCGAACGCCACTACTACCAGCACCACCAGGCCTACTACCGCGCTATCCGCGCGCTGGGCCTGGAATACCAGACCCTGGACCATGCGCAAGCGCTGCCCTTCCTGCTGATGCTGCCCGCCACCCTGAACGCCCCCGACGCCTGATGGAACTGAAGCCCTACCAACAGCGCGTGATCGACGACCTGGGTTCGTACCTGGACCACTTCCAGCACCTGGCCGATCCTGCCCGGACCTACAACAGCTGGTGGGAGCAAAAGGCAGGGCCCTACGACCCGCTCAGCCGCAAAGGCATGCGGCCCTACCAGGACAACGTGCCCGGCGCCATCCACCTGTGCGTGAAGGTGCCCACCGCAGGCGGCAAGACCTTCATCGCGGTGAACGCGCTGAAGACCATCTTCGACCACTACGGCCCCAGCGCGCCGCGCGCCGTGGTGTGGCTGGTGCCCTGGAGCAACCTGCTGCAGCAAACGGTACGCACCCTCAGCGATCCGGAGCATCCCTACCGCCAGAAGCTCAACCAGCTCTTCCGCAACCGGGTGGAGGTGTACGAGAAGGACCAGCTGCTCATGGGAGCCGGGTTCAGCCCCACCAGCGTACAGGAACAGCTCAGCATCATCGTGATGAGCTTCGCCAGTCTGCGCGCCCGCCGCAAAGAGGACCGCAAGGTGTTCCAGGAGAACGGGCAGCTGGCCGGTTTCCGCGAACTGTACGGCAACGACACGGCGCACATCAAACCCGGCACGGACGACACGGCGCTTATCAACGTGATCCGCCACCTGAACCCCGTGGTGGTGGTGGACGAGAGCCACAACGCCGAGAGCGACCTGAGCGTGGACATGCTCAAGGACCTCAACCCCAGCTTCGTACTGGACCTCACCGCCACGCCCAAGCAGAACAGCAACATCATCGGCCTGGTGCCCGCACTGGAGCTGAAGAAAGAGCACATGGTGAAGCTGCCGGTGATCGTGTACAACCAGCACCACCGGCACGAGGTGATCGAGAACGCCTTGCACCTGCGCCAACGCCTGCAAGCCATCGCGGATCAGGAGCACCAGGCCGGCGGCAAACGCATACGCCCCATCGTGCTCTTCCAGGCGCAACCCCGCACCGGCGAGGAGAACGTCACCTTCGAGAAGGTGAAGCACCTGCTGATGCAGGCGGGCATCCCCGAAGCGGAGATCAGGATCAAGACCGCCGACAAGGATGAACTGAAGGGCGTGGACCTGATGGCGCCGGACTGTCCGGTGAAGTACATCATCACCATCAATGCGCTGAAGGAAGGCTGGGACTGTCCCTACGCGTACATCCTGGCATCCCTGGCGGACAAGAGCAGCGCGGTGGATGTGGAACAGATCCTGGGGCGTGTGCTACGCCAGCCCTTCGTGATGCGCCACAGCAACCCCATGCTCAACATGAGCTACGTGCTCACGGCCAGCGCCAAGTTCCAGGACACCCTGCAGGGCATCGTGAAGGCCTTGCAGGAAAGCGGTTTCAGCGACAAGGACTACCGCGCCGTGGACACGCGCACCGAGGTTGAGAAAGAACAGGACAAGCTGGCGGCCGTGCAGACCGACTTGCTCGGCAACGAGGCACCGGCCGATGACCTGGACCTGCGGCCCCTCACCTTCAACGCGGCCACCGCCGCACCCCCCGCCACGCCGGATGTGAGCGCCATTGAACAACAGGCCCTGGCCCGGAACGCCGAGCTGGAGGCCGAGGTGCAACGCGCGGCCGATGACCCCGAAGACCCGATCTTGCAGGAAATGGGCGACCAGGTGTACCGCTACAGCATGCGCGACGATGTGGCCGCGCTGGCCAAGGGCATCAGGCTGCCGCGCTTCGTGGTGCAGGTGCCCGGCAACATCTTCACCGGCGACGAAGCCTCGTGGGACGAACTGAGCCAGGAACCCTTGCTCAAGGACTTCCGCCTGAGCGCCCAGAACACCGAGATCGATTGGGAGAGCATAGAGAGCGAACTCTACGCGGTGGACCTCGAAGGCACCACGGGCGGGCAGGTGAACCCGGCTTTTAGGAAGATCCTGCAAAGCGAGGTACGCGAGCCGGTGATGGCGTACATCCTGGCCAAGCCCGCCGAGGCCCGCCTGAACGACGTGGCCGACCAGGTGCTGGCCCGCATCGGCGACATGTGGCCCATCGCCGACCAGGAACTGAAGCGGTACGTGGTGCGGTTGCTGGAGCAGTTCAGCACCGAGCAGTTGCACGATGTGTTGCAACGCCCGCTGGCCTATACCAGCCGCATCCGCCGCAAGGTGCAGGGCCTCGCCGATGCCTATGCCGAGCAGCGTTTCAAGGAAATGTTGCAAGTGGGCAAGCTGCGCACCGAGCCGCAGTGGCGCTTCTCCGAGAAGCTCGTGCCCGGCCGTCTGGGCCCCAGCATCGCCAACAGCCTCTACGAACGCGAAGGCGAGATGAACAACTTCGAAGCCCGCGCCATCAGCGAACTGGGCGGCCTCTCCAACATCGCCTGCTGGCACCGCAACCTGGGCCGGGGCAAAGGCTTCTCCATCAACGGCTACAGCAACAACCACTACCCGGACTTCATCCTGCTCACCAAGAGCGGCAAGGTGATCGTGCTGGAGACCAAGGGCGACGACCGCGACAACAGCGACAGCGCCGCCAAAGCCCGCCTGGGCAAGATCTGGCAGGACCAGTGCGGTCCCCACGTCCGCTACTTCATGGTCTTCGACCAGAACCGCGTGGAGGGGGCGTACACCTTGGCGGATGCGAAGCGCTTGGTGGGGGAGGTGGGGTAACGATCACAAGAACCAGAACAAGGACCTTCACCATGGCCAAACAGCAGGAAGAGTGCGCGGGATGCGGTACACCATTGACCTTCTGGAACTCGCCGAACTTCGGAGCTGGCTATCTGAAGGACGGCGAGCGGGTATGCCGCAACTGTTTCCGATCGATCGCACGCGTGGAACCATCCTTCGGGCTTCGTTCCCGGAAGGACCACACCAAAGCCTCCATCCAGAGGATCCTTCATCCAGAGACCGAGCAGACTGAGCAGAGCAGAAAGGAACAAGAGAATGCCCAGGTGGGGCATCGACCGGACAAGATCTTGACCAACCATCTCGGAGGTGTTGTCTTCCTGCCCCGCAAGGTCTTTGACCATTGCATAGTGGACGAGGCCAAGTTGAGCGTGGTGAACATGCTGGACGACCTTTTCAAGCATCCCGATGAGGTTTGGCAACTGGATGCGGATAAGACCATTCAGGCCTGGCGATATGCGAAGTTCTACCAGGAGGGTGCGCTCTTCGGCATGGTGGATACCACGCGGATGGAGTACCTGAACATCATGGATTGGTACTTCCTGGAATTTGATCAAAATGCACCGGATGCCCCCCTCCGTTCCGCGGCCATCGATGCGGAACGAACGGGAACGGCGATCTACTCCAAGTTCGCGGGAGCCGACCCGGAAGCGCATGACCCCGTACCCGTTCTCTTGGATGCCATAAAGACCGGGCAAGACCCGGCAGGAGCGCTTGCCGCCGCCCATCTGGCACATGCGCGTTGGTGGGCCATGGACTGCACGGACCGTGAATACAGCCTCGCGGAATTGAAGGACATATCGGAGCAACGGGCCTTTGTTCTGAGCAGCATTGCCACCGCATGCGTTTGGAACAAGGAGTTCGCGATCGCCGATCGCATCCAACCGGAATTCCTGCTCCACACCAACCTCTGGGTGGATAAGCGACGGGAGGTCGTGGAATTGTACCTGACCCATCTGGTCTTTCAGCAGCAGTGGGGCCGCCTCGATGCCATCTTCGAACGATCCGAGTTCCGCTCGGCATTCCTGGACTATCACGATCTGTACAAGTCCGTCCAGGATCCCCACTATGCGTTCCAGAGCAAGCAAGGTCCGTTCCTCGCCACCGTGAACAAGGTGAACCAATACTGCAGGCAGATCGGGAGGGAGCCGCTTTTCTGAGCCGCACGCGAAAGCGTGGGGTTCGAGCGGCCGCGCTCGCTGACTCTCGCTCCTGCGCCCAGCGATCGACCGATCCTTTCATGTCGGCTCAGCAAAAGCAAGGTCGGATGCTGGTGTGATCGAGCACCCGGCCAGAAGCCCGGGGACTATCTTTGGCCGCTTCTCATGACCCTGATCGAAGCCAGCTTCAACGGCACCCTGCGCACCATCCTCGTGCTGGTGGTCGCCTGGTGGGTGCTCCGCCTGATCGTGCGGTACCAGCGCGCGCACCAGGCACCGCCCACGCACACCACCAACACGCCACAGCGCCCGCGTGGCGATGTCCGGATCGAACGAGCCGATGAACGCCATGGCCGAACACGCCAAAGCGGTTCCATCGTGGATGCCGATTTCGAGGAGATCAAGTAGCCCCCACCCCCCATGTCCACCATTCCCTGGAAGCGCCTGGTGCCCGTACTCGCGGCGCTCGCCCTGTTCTACGCCCTGTGCCTCACCTATTTCAGTCCGGTGCTCGAGGGCAAGGGTCTGGACCAGCACGACATCAAGCAATGGAAGGGCATGGCCCAGGAGGTCAACGAGCACCGCGACGCCACCGGCGAGGAAGCGCTCTGGACCGGCAGCATGTTCAGTGGCATGCCGGCCTACCAGATCATGGTGAAGTGGACGGCCAACCTGCTCTCCGTGGTGGACGATGCGTTCCACGGCTTCCTGCCCCGTCCGGCCAACTTCCTGTTCCTGTACCTGCTGGGCATGTACGTGCTCCTGCGCATCCTCAAGGTGGATCCGTGGCTCAGCGTGGTGGGGGCCATCGCCTTCGCCTTCAGCAGCTACTTCTTCGTGATCCTCCCCGCCGGCCATACCAGCAAGGCCAACGCCATCGGCTACATGCCTCTGGTGTTCGGGGCGCTGTACCTGCTCTACCGGGGCGATAAGTGGACCGGGGCTTCGCTCCTGGCGCTTTTCCTCGGGCTCGAGGTGATGGTGAACCACGTGCAGATCACCTACTACCTGGCGTTCCTGTTGCTGCTCTTCGTGCTTGCCGAAGTGGTACGTGCGTTCCGGGAGAAGGCGTTGCCGGAGTTCGCCATACGCTCGGGGCTGGGGGTGGTGGCCGTGGCCCTCGCCCTGGTCTCGAACCTGGGCATGTTGTGGAGCACCGTGGAATACGGCAAGTACAGCACCAGGGGGAAGAGCGAGCTCACCATCCTGCCCGATGGCACGAAGGACGAAGGGCTGCGCACCGCCGGTCTCGATCGCGATTACGTGACGCAGTACAGCTATGGGAAGCAGGAGTCGCTCACCTTCCTGGTGCCCGATGCCAAGGGCGGGTTCAGCAGCATGATCGGCAACGGTCCCGAAGTGGCCAAGGCCGACCCACGCCTGCGGCAGAACATCGCCCAGATGAACCGCTACTGGGGTGATCAGCTAAGCACCGCCGGCCCGCAATACGCCGGGGCCATCATCGTGGTGCTCATGCTCCTGTTGTTGCTGCAGGCCCAAGGGCGCGACCGTTGGTGGATCGCCGGCGCGGTGGTGCTGCTCCTGCTCCAGGTGGGCATCGCCAATGCGGCACCCTTCAACGAGCTGGACAATGCCGTGCAGGTCATGGGCATCAAGGCGTCGCTCCTCGCTGGTGGGCTGCTCCTCATCTACCTCGCGGCCGGCCTGGTGCTCATGCGCGATAGCCTGCTGTACACCCTGTTCAGCGCCTTGCTGCTCACCCTCATGCTCTCCTGGGGCCGCAACCACATGCCGCTCACCGACTTCTTCCTGGACCATGTGCCCGGCTACGACAAGTTCCGCTCGGTGACCATGATCCTCGTGGTATTGTCGTTGGCCGTGTCCGTGATGGCCACCCTCTACGTGGACCGGCTGCTGAAGAACGGCGGCTGGGACAAGGTGATGGAGAAGCGCGCGATGATCGGTGTGGGTGCCGTGCTCGTATTGCTCCTCGCCTTCGGGATCGCACCGGACAAGCTCTTCAGCTTCGTGAGCGACCAGGAGCGCGCCATGCTCACCCAACAAGCGGCGGATTCACCGGAAATGGCCGATCGCATCAGCCTGTTCGTGGATTCGCTGAAGGAGGTCCGCATCGGCATCTTCACCGCCGATGTGTGGCGCAGCTTCGCCTTCGTGCTGGGCATCGGGATCCTGCTGTTCCTCTTCGGCCGCAAAGTGGTGGGCCGCACGGTGCTCCTCGTTGGCCTGGGGGCGTTGGTGCTGCTCGACCAGTGGACGGTGGACAAGCGCTACATGCACAACGAGAAGGACAAGGGGCGGTATGTGCAATGGGCCGATCTCGACGACCTGAACAAGCCGTTCACCCCCACAGCGAGCGACAAGGCCATCCTGGAGGCCGAATGGAACCCCGCGGCCGAAGAGGCGCACCAAGCCGTGGTGGCGCGCTTGAAGGAGGAGAAGAAGGCGAAGAGCGGAGCAAACAAGGTGCTGAAGGCGGACGAGGAACTGGCCGCACGGTTCCAGAGCCTGCGCCGCCACAATGGAGGGTATCGCGTGCTTTCACTGAACAATCCGTTCAACAGCACGCAGGTGAGCTACTTCCACCGCAGCCTCGGCGGTTACCACGGGGCCAAGTTGAAACGCTACCAGGAACTGATCGAGTTCCAGCTTGGAGGCGCCATGCAACGGATCGGCGGGCTGTTGCAGAGCGGCACCTCGATGGCACAGGTGGATAGCCTGCTGGCCAAGGAGGGCGTGCTCAACATGCTCAACACGCGCTACATCGTGTACAACCCCGAACGTCCGCCGATCCTGAACACGCATGCCATGGGGGCCGCCTGGTTCGTGGACCAAGTGCAATGGGAGAAGGATGCCGATGCCGAGATCATGGCCTTGGGCGACTTCGATCCCGCGCGCACCGCGTTGGTGGATGAGCGGTACCGCTCCGTGATCGGCGATGCACCCGTAACGCCCGATCCATCGGCCAGCGCAGAGCTCATCAGCTACCGGACCAACGCGCTCACCTACAAGGTCCGTTCACAGGCCGGTGGCGTGGTGGTGTTCAGCGAGATCTGGTACGGACCCGATTGGCACGCCACCCTCGACGGCCAACCCGTGGAGCATGCGCGTGTGGATCACGTGTTGCGCGGCCTGCGGGTGCCTGCCGGCGAGCATGAGGTGGTCTTCAGCATCCACAGCAAGCCGTTCCACACCTCACGGCCGTACATGATGGCCGCCAGTGCCCTGGTGCTGCTGCTGGCCCTGGGCGCCTTGGCGCGCCAAGCGCGTTCGGCCTGGCGCAAGGAATGAAGCGCGTCCTCATCATCAGCTACTACTGGCCGCCGAACGGAGGGGCCGGGGTGTACCGCTGGTTGAAGATGAGCAAGTACCTGCCCGAGTTCGGCTGGCAGCCGGTGGTGTACACCCCGGAGAACCCCGAAGTGGTGGCCGAGGATCCGGGTTTGTTGAAGGATGTGGGTGCCGCTGTGGAAGTGGTGAAGCACCCGATCACCGAACCCTTCTCGCTGTACAAACGCTTCACCGGGCGTGCACAGAGCGAGCGGGTGCAGACCGCCTTCCTCAGCGAGAAGCGCACCGGTGGCTGGAAAGAGGACATCGCGTTGTGGGTGCGCAGCAACTTCTTCATTCCCGACGCACGCGTATGGTGGGTGAAGCCATCCATCCGGTACCTGAAGGACTACGTGCGGAAGCACCCGGTCGATGCGATCATCAGCACCGGACCGCCACACAGCATGCACCTCATCGCACGGGGCTTGCAACGCGCCACCGGCCTACCCTGGATCGCCGACTTCCGCGACCCGTGGACAGGCATCGATTTCTATGGGCAGCTTGCGCTCACCACCTGGGCGGACCGGAAGCACCACCGGCTGGAACGCGAGGTGCTCACCACCGCCGACCGCGTGGTCACCGTGAGCTGGAGCTGGGCCAAGGACTTGGAGGCGCTGGGCGCGAAGAACGTGGCGGTGGTCACCAATGGGTTCGATCGTGCGGATGTGCCGAGGACGACCGTGGCGTTGGATGAGCGGAACAGCCTGGTGCACATCGGCTCCATGAGCGCCACACGCGACCTGCCCGGCCTATGGCGGGCCCTGGCCGCCATAGGCCAACAGGATCCGGCCTTCCGCGAAACCTTCGTACTGCGCTTCGTGGGGCCCGTGGACCACAGCGTGGTGGAGAGCGCCACGGCGGCCGGCCTGGGTGGCCACATCGAGCGCCTGGGTCGGGTGAGCCATGCCGAGGCCATGCGCGAGATGCAACGTGCACGGGTGCTGCTGCTGCCGATCAACGACACGCCCAACAGCGCGGGCATCCTGCCGGGCAAGTTGTACGAGTACCTCTCCGTGGGCCGCCCCATCCTCGCGGTGGGGCCGTGCACGGGCGATGTGGCCCGTGTGTTGGGCGATGTGCATCCGGTGTTCCCCTATGCACCCGGTCTGGACCACCATGCCCGCATCCGGGCGCTGTTCGGGACCACCACCCCCGTCGTGGGGCAGGGCATGGAGCGGTACGATCGCCGGGAGCTGGCGCGGGCCATGGCCGACGTGCTGAACGGTTGTGCCACCCGGGGCCGATAGCGGCCTACTTTCGCACACCACGGATGGGGATCATCGCCAGACAGGCCACGCAGAACACGGTGCTCGCCTACCTGGGCATCGCCTTGGGGTTCGTCAACGTGGTGGTGTTGTACCCGCGGGTGTTGGCGGCCGACGAGTTCGGACTCACGCGGTTGCTGGTCTCCATCGCCACCATCGCCGCGCAGATGGCGCAGTTCGGCGGGGAGAACACGGTGATCCGCTACTTCCCGTATTTCCGTGATCCCACCCGCGCGCACCGGGGCATCCTGGGCCAGCTGCTCGTGTTCGCAACGGTGGTGGGGCTGCTCGCGTGCCTGGTGCTGGCCGTGCTGCATGGCCACCTCACCCAGGTCTTCGCCGACCGTAACGCGCTCTACGGAACGTATGGCCTGTTGGTGCTGCCGTTGGTCCTGAGCGAGGTCTACTTCATCCTGTTGCGCAGCTACAGCAGGGCACTGCGGCGTACGGTGCAACCCACGTTCATCCGCGAGTTCGTCCTGCGGGTGCTGCAGACCCTCTTGATCGGCTTCCAGGCCTGGTCGCCCATGCCCTTCGGCCGGTTCATGGTGCTGTACACCGCCGTGTTCGTGCTGTGCACCTTCCTTCTTGTGCTGGACCTCAAGCGTGCCGGGGCGTGGCACCTCGGATGGGCGCAGCGCTGGTTCCCGCGCCGGCTGAAACGGAGCATGGCCACCTATAGCGCGTTCACCCTGTCGGCGAGCATGGCGGGCATCGTGCTGGGCAACATGGACCAGCTCATGATCGGCGCACTGCTTGGTACCAACGCGCTCACGCACGTGGCACACTACGCCGTGGCGTTCTACTTCGGCTCGGTCATCGCCACCCCGGCGCGGGCCTTGCAGCAGGCGGCGGTGCCCTTGCTGGCCGATGCCTGGAAGCGGCGCGACATGGACCTGATCGCGACCTTGTACCGGCGTTCATCGCTCATCCAGTTGTTGGTGAGCGGTTATTTCTTCGTGCTCATCTGGGTGGGGGTCGATGAGCTCTTCGCCCTGCTCCCGGCGGAGTACAGCAACGCGGTGGATGTGGTGCTGGTGATCGGCCTGGCCTACCTCCTTACCAGCGCGGTGCAGCTGGGGGTGGGCATCATCAGCATGTCCAGGGCGTTCCGGCTCGATGCGCTCAGCAGTTTCGCCATGCTGGCCATCAACGGTATCGCGGGGTTCTTCCTGATCCGCAGCATGGGCATCGTGGGAGCGGCATGGTCCACGCTCATCGCGCTCACCGCGGTCAATGTCTTCCGCACCTGGTTCCTTTGGGAACGATACGGGCTGTGGCCGTTCGATAGGCGATCCTTGGTCGTTGTCGGGACGATCGTGGTCCTATGCTTCGCTCTTGCGTGGGTGCCGCTCACCGGGCAGCCGTTGATGGACCTGATCCTCCTTGGGGTGTTGACCACCGCGGCCTACTGGATCATAGCGTACGCCTTGGGGCTTACCACCGAATTGATGGAGTTCGCGGCGCGCTTGCGGACACGTGCTGACGCAGGCCGAACGTGAGGCGGTATCGAAGAGGTGTGCTGTTCGCCACGTGCGAGGAGGCGAAGGAACCGCGTCCACCCTCTTGTTCCCTTCACTTCACCACCTGCGGATCCAACTTCGTGCACACCAGTGTATAGCCAACGATGGAGTAGGTCCAGCGGTACGGTGCGATGGCCTTGAAGAAGGCGTCGCCACAGCCGGGGCGCCAATGGTCGTGGAGTTCGATGGCGATGGTGTCCACCTTCTCGATCCACGTGTGGTCACCTTGGGTGAAGAGTTCGAGTTCAGAGCCTTCGATGTCGATCTTCAACAGGTCGAGGTGGGTGAGGCCGAAGCGTTCCATGAGCCCGGGTATGGTCACGGCCGGGGTGGAGCCTTCGGTGGTGGCGGTGGTGCGAACGGCCGAATGCCCCACACCTTCCTTGGACAGGTCGAGGGTGCCGGCGGTTGGCCATACACCGGCGCGTACCACGTGGATGTCCTTCAGCCGTGCCGTGTTCTGGCTCAGCAGCGCGAAGTTCTCCGGGTCGGGCTCAACGGCGACCACCGAGCAGTCGGGGTTCAGCATCTTCCAGTAGCGCACCGTACAGCCGATGTTGGCACCCAGGTCCATGACGGTGGTGTACGATCGGTCGCGCGGGAGGTACTTGCTGTAGAAGATCTCGTCGAAGATGGCCATGTCCGAAGTGCCTGGCCGAACGTGGAAGGGGCCTCCGCCGCCGGGCACGTCGATGGCTGCCAAGGTGTTGCTCCGTTGGCTCTTCAGCTGTACGATGCGCGTGCCTTTCCACACACCGAAACGTGCCACATGCCCCAACCATTCGCGCCAAGCTTTCTTCAGGCCCATGGTCCAAAGATGCAGGAGATCGGGTTCATGTTCGGCCTCAGGTCGTGCGCACCAGGTGTAGCAGCGCCGCGATACGCCTTTCCAGGGTGAAGGGCAGCACCTGGGCCATGGCCAGGGCCCTCGATCGTTCCTGTTCGGCGGGTTCCATCGTGGTGGATCGGACGATCGCGGCCACCAACGCTTCGGCGGAACGTTCGTGCACCACCACGCCGCTCGCCCCGATGATCTCCGGCATGGAGGTGATGTCGGACACCACGGGCAGGCATCCGGCGAGCATCGCCTCGCAGAGCGCGTTGGGGAAACCCTCCATCACCGAGGGCTGTGCATAGAGGGTATGGCAGGCCAGCACCTCATGGACCTCTTGCGGTGTGCAGGCGCCCATCATCCGTACGTTGCTCGGCAGGTCCGTGTACGACCGGATGTCGGCCACCCCGATGATCGTGAAGGTGTGGTCGGGTAGGCGGCGAGCCGCTTCGATCAACAGGTCCACCCCCTTGCGGAAGTGCACCGCATTGCCGTGGGCCGCCCCGGTGGCGACACAGGCCACGGAGCGCGCTCGCCTCGGCGCGTGGCCTGCTGCCCAGTGCCGTTGATCGAATCCATAGGGTATCGCCACGCTCGGTGCGATGGGGCCGCGAACGAAATGCGCATAGCCCTGCTCGCGTTGGCCGTAGTCGCTGAAGCGGTTCTCGAAGCGCTCCAGGCTGCGGTGTACGGGAAGCAGGCGCGTGGCGCGGCGCATGGAGAAGGCCATGGCAGCGCGCATCAGTGGTTTCCGGAAGCTGCCGTAGTCGATGCCGGGGAACGAACAGGCATCGCTGCCCGCGATGATGATGTGCGTGCGGAACCCGAGGAGCACGGGGAGTACCGTGTGGTGGCCAGCGAAGTGGGCGATAACCACGCGTATACCGCGCCACTTGCAGCGGAGCAGGAAGACGAGTTGGCGTAGCAGGTCCCAGGGCAGATGCCATGCCGCACCTGTGCTGAACCGATGTTCCCTTACGTCGACTTCACGGCTCAACGCTTCGATGTCCTTGGAGACGAAGTGGAACCGACGTGGGTACACGTAGGCGATCGCGGCAGGGGGCGGGCTTGGTCGCATGGCTCTAGTGCGGTGGCACGTGCGTGGTGCGGGCTACTCACGCACCCAGGTCTGGGTCCTGAAGAAGAAGGCCACGTACCCACGCACCATCAATCGGCCGTTCTCCACCCAGAGTTTACAATCGTAGACCTTGCCGTTGTCCGGGTCCAGGATGGTGCCATCCTCCCATTCGTCGCCATCCTTCTCCATGTCGCGGATGATCTCCATGCCCAGCACCCGCTTGCCTTTGCGATCATCGGTGCAGACCTCGCAGGTATTGTTCACCTTGCTCTTGTCGAAGATCTCCACGATGCGGCCAGAGGCCTTTCCGTTCTTCAGGGTGATCTCCACCACCGAACGCCGCTTGCCCGTGTTGTCATCGATCGTCACCCAGCGACCGGTGATATCCTGTGCAGAAAGGGCCGTGGTGAAGATGAGGGCGAGGAGAGTGGCAAGGTTTCGCATGGGGGAATGAGTTGTCCGTGGTCAGCACGCAGCCGGTGGCGAAGATCCGGCGCCAAGGTGAAGGTGGAGAAAAAGGTGATGGTGGTGAAAAGGCACTACCACCTTCACACTGTCACTGCCCTCACGATTCTCCGCCATCCCAAGGCACGGGCTCCTTGATGCGGCCTCAGTAATGCAGCCTGCTGATCGCTGGTCGCGGACAATTGCATCCTTCATCAGAAGCTACGGCCAACGGCCACCACGTAGCGGAAGGCCAGGTTGTCGGTGTCCGTTGCCGGTGTTGCGGAGAGGAACAGGGGCATGTCGAAACGGATCGTCAGTGGTTTGATGTCCACCAGTGGGCCGAAGCGCTTGATGGTGAGCGCAGCGCCCACGCCCGCATCGGCTCGTGGTTCGGCCAGTCGTAATTCCTGGCCGTTGGCGCGCTCGCGGCGGTAGCCCATCATGCCCACATCGCCGAAGAGGTACATGTCGAGGTGCAGGTAGCGCGCCAAGGCCCGGGGGGTGAAGTGCACGAGGCCGTCGAGGTCCACTTCGGCCGATGCGCTGAGGCCCGTGTTGCCTTGGTAGGTGGTGATCAGCTGTCCATCGGCATCCAGCTCCGGGGCCAGGTACCCGGCGTAGCCGCGCAGGCCCAGCCCGCCGCCCTGCGCGAAGTGGTTCACTCCCGTTCCATAGCCCAGCCAATCATACGGCACGAAACCGATGCTGCGCACGTACTTGTTCTCCATCAGCTCCTCGGGCGATGCTCCGCTCAGGTACAGCGAGCTCTCGCGGGGCGTGTCGCCTGTGCCGAACTGGGCGAAGCCGCGCGTGCGCACTTCCAAACCGCCGAAGTGCGTGCTGTTCACCGCGGACAGCCGGGCTTGTGCATAGTTGGCCGCCGAGCCTACCGCGCTGTTGCGCAGGTGCATGCTGATGGTGCCGCTGCCGCGCCCATGGGAATAGCGGTGGTTCATGGCCACATCGAAGTACCCGTTCAGTCGGTTCAGGTCCCAGAGGTCCGGGTAAAGCAGGTAGGTGAGGTCCGTGCTGTCCCGGCGCAGCAGGTAGGTGAGTTTGGCCTGGACCTCGGTCTTTTCGTTGGGCAGCGACCAGCGCCAGCCCGCGCCGTACCGCTCCAGCCCGTCCAGCATACGCGCCTCCACGAACACCGACGAACCTTTCACGATCCTCTCCGTGCCGTTCTCGTAGCGGAAGTTGAAGGAGAAGGCGTCGTATGCCGTGTTGCGGTTGCCGGGGATGGAGTCCATGCGGACATTGCTTCCGGGTGGCAGCACCTGCCCCATGCCCGTGTTCAGCCATGCGGTGAAATGGATGCGGTGCTTGTATTCGAGGTAGCTGCTGTTCAGGTGTACGCCCACTTTGGCACCATCGTAACCGTTCCACCACAGGTCGGGACGCACGAAGGCCTCATAGGTGTTGCGATCCGGTCGGTTCTGGACGTGGTGGTCGAACTGCACGCTCACCGGTGGGCGCAGCTGGTCGTTCACCTTGTACGCATCGGCCAGCCTGTTGGTGGGGTCGATGATCACTTGGTCGATCCCGGAGGGGATGTTCACCTCGACGATGTGGTCGCGTTGGAGCGCATCGTAGCCGATCCAGCGCGGCAGTACCGTGGCATCGGTCCGCTTGGTGAACCAGGTGTTGGGGATGTGGAAGTCGTGGGTGCTTCCGTCGCGGGCGATCACGCGGAGGTCCAATGGCATCTGCAGGCTGCCTTTGCGCCGTAGGTGGATCCGTTGGCCGCTGTCCTTCATGCGGCGTTGCACCCCACGCACGGCATAGTCGATCCGTTTGTCGGTATCGATCCACTGGTCGAAGAACCAGTTGAGGTCCACCTTGGTGAAGTCGATGATGCTCTGGCGGAAGTCCTCGGGATAGGGATGGCACATGCGCCACTGGTCGAAGTAGTGCTGCATGGCGGCGAGGAAGAGGCTATCCCCCAAGGTGTACTGGAGGTTGTACAGCATGGTCGCGGTCTTGGTGTACACATGGCCATAGCCGTAGCCGAAGCCGGCATGGTGGCCGAACTCGTCGCTGTGCACATTGATCGGCGGCAGTTGGTCGCGCACGGCATCGTACTGGTATGCGCTGTAGGCCTCCGCCTCACGCGGACGTTCCGGCAACGTGTATCGGCGTTCGTACGCGGTGGCGGGGGTGTCCGTCACCACGGTGTCGCCATCGATCGACTCCAAGGCCCACGCGGTGAGGAACTGGGTGAAGCCTTCATCGAGGAAGGCGCGGTAGGTCTCGTTGTTGCCCACCATGCCGTAGAACCAGTTGTGGCCCACTTCATGCGCGAGCAGGCCCCGGTAGTCGGGGTCACGACCGCCGTCCAGGGTCAACATCGGGTACTCCATGCCGTCGCGGGCATCGGCCACGATCATCTTCGGGTAGGCGTAGTGGCCGAAGTCCGTGCTGTAACACGCGATGATGCGCGCGGTGTATTCGGCGGCGTTCTGCCACCCGCTGGCATGGGGTTCTTGCACCAAGGCCACGCACTTGATCCCCTTCCACTCCGCTTCGCCGATGCGGTAGGTGGGGTCGGCGGTCCAAGCGAAGTCGTGCACGTTCTCCGCGTGGAACTTCCACACCTTGCGTTTGCCGGGCTCGGGTGCGGTGATCACGGAGGGCGCACTGTTCCATGGCTTGTCCTTGAAGTTGGTCAGGGCGAGTTGTTGCTTGAGCGCGGGGGGCAACACCTCGTGTTCGTTCTGCAGCCAGCCTGTGGCGTCGAGCACGTAGTGGTGGGGAAGATCCAGTTCCACATCGAAGGTGCCGAAGTCGCCGTAGAACTCATGCCCCAGGTGCTGCTGTGTATCCCAGCCGAAGCGTGCGTCATATACGGCCATGCGCGGGTACCAGTGTACGCCATCGTAGTGCTTCTGTCCCCAACTGTTGAAGAGCTTCATCCGGCGGTACACGTCGGTGGTCCAGTGGGTGCTGAAGGATATACGGAAGGTGGTGCGGTCGCCCGGTGGCAGTGCATCGCGCAGGCGCACATGCAACACGGTGTTGTCCTGGGTGCGTTCCAGCTCGGCGCTTTCCTGGGTGAGCGAGGTGATGCGGGTGCCAGCGTACGCCACCGGGCCACCGTGCGTGGCGCGTAGCCCACCTTCCAAGCGTTCGAGGTACGAGCCTTCAACGAAGGCTTCCTGGTACAGGTGGAAGAAGACCTCCCGAAGCGTGTCCGGCGAGTTGTTCCAGTAGGTGAGGGCGAGTTCGGCGGTGAGCACGTCGGTCTGGTCGTCCATGCGCCCTTTGATCACGTAGTGGACGTCTTGTTGCCAGTAGCCGGGGTGGGGGGGGCGGTTCTTCCAGTAGTGCGGATTGTCGGCGTTGCGGTAGGTGTTGGGCGGGTGCTTGGCATCGAAGGGTTGTGCCTCGAGCAACAGCGCGGCACAAGCCGTGAGCAGGAAAAGGAGGTGCCGCATGGTGTGGCCCAAGTTACTGAGGCGCGGTTGTCGGGAGGCATGGGCGGGGCCCGATCGACGGACCATGGGGCTGCCCGGGCCTTGCCGGACGACCAGGGCGAAGGGCCGAACAGTTCCTTAGGCCACGGGTCGGCGGCGTAGCTCGAGGCGTTCGCGGCGTTGGATGCGGGCGCGCACGATGCTGGTGTTCAGCTCGTAACCCACCAAGAGCACGATCATGTTGAAGTAGAGCCAGAGCTGCACCGCGAGGATGGCACCGATGGAGCCGTATAGGGCGTTGTAGTCGGTGATGTACGAGAACATGAAGGCCAGCGCCTGGGAGACCACCATGATCAGCACCACCGCAAGGATGGCCCCCGGGGTGAAGAGCCTGAATCGGCGCGTGGTGGGGTCGCCGGCATTGTAGAGCAGGGAAACGAACATCACCACCACCAGGATGGAAACAACCCACTTGGCGGCGAACAGGGCGGCCACCTGGAAGTAGCTGGAGAAGAAGCCGACCTCCTCCAGGCGGTAGATGAGCGAACCGCTGAAGGTGAGCAGGGGGATGGCGATGAGGGTGAGGATGGAGAGGGCCATGAGCAGCCCCAGGCTCAACAGGCGCTGTTTCAGGGCCGAATGCCAGGTGGTGTGGTTGGCGCTGCCGCTGAATCCCACCAGGATGGCATCGATGCTGTTGCTGGCCATGTACACCCCCACCAGGAAGCTGACCGAGAGCAGGGCGCCATGCTTGCGGATCAACAGGTCGTGCAGGGTGCTTTCAATGAAGGCGTACACCTCCTGGGGCAGCATGTCGTGGAAGGTGGCCAGCAGCTTGGTCTGGAGATCGGCGATGGGCACGTAGGGGATCATGGTGAGCATCACCAGCACGGCGGGGAAGAAGGCGAGGAACACCTTGAAGGAGATGGCGGAAGCCCGGGTGATGAGGTTGCCCTCGAAGAGCGCGTTGAAGAAGAACCGGCTGATCTCGTACAGGCTGAACCCTTCGAACCCCGGGAGGATGATGCGTTTTGCCCAGCCGATCATGCGGCGGTTCTGCCGGGAATAGAGGAGCCTGCGCTTGAGCCGCTCGTTCATTCCTCAAAGGGCTTTCAGGCTCAGGTCGAGGCTGGGTACCGAATGGGTGAGGGCGCCCACGGAAACGAAGTCGACCCCGGTTTCGGCGAAGGCGCGCACGGTGTTCAGGTTGATGCCCCCGGAGGCTTCCGTCTCGTACCGGCGATCGATCCGTTGCACGGCCTGGCGAAGGAGATCGGGTGTGAAGTTGTCCAGCATGATGCGTTGTACGCCACCCGTGTCCAGCACCTGTTGCACCTCGTCGAGGTTGCGGGTCTCCACCTCGATGGGCAGGGAACGGCCTGTGCGTGCCAGGTAGTCTTTGGCGGCCGCGATGGCCAAGGGTATGCCACCGGCGAAGTCGTGGTGGTTGTCCTTGATCATGATCATGTCGTACAGCCCCTGGCGGTGGTTGTGGCCGCCGCCCAGGCGTACCGCCCATTTCTCCACGCCGCGCAGGCCGGGTGTGGTCTTCCGGGTGTCGAGGATGCGGCAGCCGGTACCTTCCACGGCCTCCACGTACCGGCGGGTCATGGTGGCGATGCCGCTCATGCGCTGCATGAAGTTGAGCAGGACGCGCTCCACCATCAGGATGCTGCGCGTGGCGCCGATCAGGTTGAAGGCGATATCGCCGTGTTTCACCAGCGCACCGTCCTCCAGGTACACCCGGAAGGCGAGGGCGGGGTCCAAGTGTGCGGCCACGGCCTGTGCCAGCTCCACGCCGGCCAGCACGCCATCGCTCTTCACCAACAGGCGTGCGGCGCCACGTGCGTTGGCCGGGATGGTGCTCAGCGAGGTATGGTCCCCATCGCCGATATCCTCGCGGAAGGCCAGGGCGATGAGGGTGTCGGTGTCTGGTGGAAGCACGGTCAGAAGTCGTTCTTGCTGTTCTCGATCCGGAGTTGCTTCACTTGGAACCCGGAGTCGGCCTTCTTCAGGAAGAACGTCACCCGGAAATACCCGGTCCGGGTGCGCAGGATGCCGATGTAGTACTTATCGCCCACTTTGCTCACCCCGCTGTGCTCGATCACCAGGTCGATCGGCGGGTTGTCGTTGAAGAACTTCCGGACGATCTGCTCGGCCTGGGCCTTGCTGTACACGTCGGAGGTCTCCTTCACGGTGAGGTCGATATTGGCGATGAAATGTGCGGCCAGCTCCTTGGAGTTGCCGGTGCGCATGGCTTGAACGACCTGGTCTTTCACACCATCCTGGGCACGCAGCCCGAAGACCGAGAGCAGGAGAGCGAACAACAGGGCTGATCTGGACATCGATCGTTTCATTTGTGGCGAAATTTGGCAAATACCGGGCCACGGATCAGAGTGCCGGTCGGAGAATTACGAACAGTTGTACGGGCATGGAACTCAGGTTGTTAATGGTGGGGCGAACGGACCGTGGGCCGGTATCGGACCTGGTGACGCACTACCTCGGAAGGCTGCCGCGCGGCTTCTCGGTGGAGCAAACGGTGCTGCCCGAGGCGGGAAAGGGCGAGGTGGCGTACCAGCAACGGGTTGAATGTGAGCGAATTATGTCGGCGCTGAAGCCCGGTGAGCGCGTCGTGGTGCTGGACGAGCGCGGCACGCCGCTCACGAGCGTTGGTTTCGCCGGGCGCCTGGGGTCTTGGCGCGATCAAGGGGTGCGCAAGGTGGTGTTCGTGGTGGGTGGTGCGTATGGTATGACGGATGAGGTCCGCGAACGGGCCGATCTGGTGCTGGCGCTCTCCGCGATGACCTTTCCGCACCAGCTGGTGCGGGTGCTTTTCGCCGAACAGCTGTATCGGGCCACGGCCATCCTGCAAGGAAGCCCCTACCACCATTGATGCCGTCGACGGTCGTTGGCGCGGATCGGCGACCGCAGAAGTCTACCTTCGCCCGGCCCGGATACCTCGTGCTGCCCATGTCCCTTACCCACGCCATTTCACGATACACCTTCAAGCCCGTGGAGGCCTGCAACATGTGCGGGTCGCCGACGAGCGCGCATGAGGTCCTGGGAAGGCGCGCCGACCGACCACAGGGCAAGTTCCCGCGCAAGCAGCGTTCCATCACCACCACCGTTGTACGCTGTACCCGTTGCCGGCTGGTGTTCGCCGACCCGCAGCCCGTACCCTTCGACATCCAGGATCACTATGGCGTACCGCCGGAGGATTATTGGCGACCGGAATACTTCAACGTGGTTCCGGGGTATTTCCAGCGCGAGATCGACCATGCGAAGGAGTTGCTCGGCCCACGTTCGGGTACGATGCGCGCGCTGGATATCGGCGCAGGTCTTGGCAAAGCCATGATCGCCTTGGAAAAGGCGGGCTTCGAAGCACATGGGTTCGAGCCCTCTGAACCGTTCCATGCACGGGCCATCGGACAAATGGGGATCCGTCCGGAACGTTTGCGCATCGGTGGTATCGAGGATGTGGACTATCCCCCAGGGACATTCGATCTGATCACCTTCGGTGCGGTGCTGGAACATCTCTATGATCCGCATGAGAGCGTCCGCAAGGCCATGGGGTGGCTGGCACCCGGTGGCGTCATGCACATCGAGGTGCCATCGTCGCGCTGGTTGATGAACAGCCTGTTCAATGCGGTGTATCGGTTGCAAGGGCTGGACCATGTGGCGAACATCAGCCCTATGCACAGGCCCTATCACTTGTACGAATTCAGCCCGGAGAGCTTCGCGCAGGATGGCAGGCGAACGGGGTATCGGCTGTTGCGCCATTATTACGACGTGTGCCAGACCTACGCCCCGGCGTTCATCAGCCCCTTGCTGACCTGGTACATGGCGCGCACCGGCCGCGGTATGCAACTCACGGTCTGGTTAGGCCGCCAAGGTTGATCGATGGCCCCCCTGATCAGCGTCTACTACTTCGGCGAGGTCGAGATCGCTTATTGGGAGTGGCTGCTCGGTGGCCTGTATGTCTTCCTGCTCTACGTGTCGTTCGCGCGCACCAAGGCGATCATGATCAAGAAGGCGCCGGAGTACCAGTACTATGTCTGGGGCATGCTGGCCAAGGTGTTCGGGGGCATGGCGTTCACCCTGATCTACTTCTACTACTACGCTGGGGGCGATGCTGCGGGCTATTACTTCTCGGCTCTGGCGATGCGCAACCTGGCCGTGGAGAACCCCATGGAGTATCTGCACCAGATGATGGGCGACAATTCCATGGAGGCATGGTCCAAGTACACGCTCAGCACGGCGAAGCCCCTTCAATATCTGTTCTTCGAGGATCGGACCTTCACGGTGATCCGGCTGGTGAGCGTATTCTCATTCTTCACGTTCAAGAGCTTCCTCGTCACCGCCTTGTTGGTGGCCAGCATGTCGTTCTATGGCCCGTGGGCGTGCTATCGCACCTTCGTGAGCTACTACCCCCAGCTGTATCGGCAGCTTGCGATCGCCTTCCTGTTCATGCCATCGGTCATCTTCTGGGGGTCGGCGATCCTCAAGGACACCTTCACCTTCAGCGCCACCTGTTGGTGGGTGCACGCGGTGGATGAGGCTTTCTTCAAACGACGGCGGCTGCATTGGAACTATGTGGGTGTGGCGATCAGCGGGCTCATGCTCATCGCCATCAAGCCGTACATCTTCATGGTGTTGTTCCCGGCCACCGTGCTCTGGCTCCTGTACTTCAGGGTGGTCAAGGTGCGCAACCTCCTGTTCCGGTTCGTCTTGCTACCCATCGGTATCGTCTCCATGGTGGGGGTGAGCGTGTTGGTGCTGAGCCGTCTGGGAAGCATGTTGGACAAATTCGCCTTGGAGGATGCCTTGGTGACCATCCAGGTGACCCAGGGTGATCTCTCGAACGCCGCCGCGTATGGCAAGAACTCCTTTGAACTGGGCGAGTTCGATGGTACCTGGACCGGTGTGTTGTCGAAGTTCCCCGTTGCGGTGAACGCAGCGCTTTTCAGACCCTACTTGTGGGAGGCGCGGAACGTGATGATGCGCCTGAGCGGGTTGGAGAACCTCTGGATCCTGGGTGTCACCATCCTGGCCATCCTCCGGGCAGGCCCCCGCTTCTTCGTACAAAGCCTGCTGGGAACGCCTCTGTTGCTGATGACGATCGTCTTCTCCATCCTGTTCGCCTTCATCGTGGGGGTCACCACCCCCAACTTCGGAGCGTTGGTCCGGTTCAAGATCCCGATGGTCCCGTTCTACATCAGCACCATGGTCATCGTGGTGTACCTCGCCCGCGTGAAACGGGCTATGGAACAACGGAACCTCAAGTTCGACCTTCGGGAGTTCCGCATGGGCACGGGCCATATCAAGGATATCGTGGACGTGGTCCGACGCAAGCGGAAGGCACCCGCACCGAACAAGGTCGGTCAACCCACCGGTCGATGAAGGAGGTCCAGAACAGCGTTCCGGCAGTAGAGACCTCGACGGGCTATGGAGCGCGTCCCCATGCGGTGCTCGTGCTCACCTACTGGAGCTTCGCCGATGCGTTGGTGCAGACCTATACGCTGCCCTACCTGCGCATCATGCGCAAGGTGCTTCCGCCGGGGAGTGTCATCCACCTCTTCACGTTGGAAAAGGATGGGCGGGAAGGGAGCCGATCCGTGGAGCCAGGGATCCAGCTGCACGCGTTCCGGTACGTGCCCTTCGGCCCAGCGGCCCTCGCCATGATGGCGCGCCTGCTCTGGCATGGCTTGCGCGTGATCCGCAGGGAACAGGTGCGCACCATCCATGCCTGGTGTACGCCTGCCGGCATGATCGGCCACCTGCTCTCGGTGCTTTCGGGAAGGCCGTTGGTGTTGGACAGTTACGAGCCGCATGCCGAGGCCATGGTGGAGAACGGGACCTGGCGGCGCTCCGGCATGGCGTTCCGCACCTTGTTCCGGTCCGAAAGGTCGCAGAGCCGCCGTGCGGTGGCGCACATCGCCTGTGCCGAGGGGATGCGGGGCTATGCGCGGGAGAAATTCGGCGTGTCGTGCGAGCGCTTCTTCGTGAAGCCCGCCTGTGTGGACCTGGACCGATTCTCCTGGGCGCACCGGAAGTCGCCCGAGCTGCTGCGCCGCATGGGGCTCGAGGGGAAGCTCGTGGCGGTGTACGCCGGTAAGTTCGGCGGGATCTACCTGGACCAAGAGGTGTTCGATCTGCTGCGGGTGGCACGGGACCATTGGGGGGAGCGCTTCCATGCGCTGCTGCTCACCGCCCATGGTGCCGAGGAGCTGGAGCCCTACATGCGCACCGCGGGCCTGGATCCCTCCATGTTCACCATCCGTTTCGTGCCCCATGCGGAAGTGCCCCTGTACATGGGGTTGGGCGACTTCGCGCTCACCCCCGTGCGCAGCGTGCCCACCAAGCGCTACTGTACGCCGATCAAGGATGGTGAGTACTGGGCGCTGGGGCTGCCGGTGCTGATCAACCCCGATATCTCCGACGATTCGCGGATCATCGCCGAGGCCAGGGCCGGGGTGGTGCTGCAGGGGCTTTCCACGGACAGCTACCGACGTGCGGTGTTGGAAATGGATGCCTTGCTGGCCGAAGGCCACGAAGCACTTTACCAGCGCATCAGGCCATTGGCCGAGAAGTATCGCAACTTTGGCATCGCGGAAACGATCTACCGCAGCATCTATGGCAATGGACAACGGTAAGGTATTGGTGACCGGAGGTGCCGGTTACATCGGTTCGCACACCATCATCGAGCTGCTGGCCGCATGGAAGGGCGAAGTGGTGTCCCTGGATCACTTCGGCAATGCGGATCCCTCGGTGTTCGACCGGATCGAGACCATCACCGGCCATCGGGTCCGGAACCATGCGGTGGACCTCTGCGTGATGGATGCCGTTGAACGGGTGTTCGCCGCAGAAGGCCCCATCGCCGGGGTCATTCATTTCGCCGCGTACAAGTCCGTGCCCGAGTCGGTGGCCGATCCACACAAGTACTACCACAACAACATCGCTTCGCTCCTCAATGTGCTGAAGGCCTGTACGGCGCACGGCGTGCAGCGGTTCATCTTCTCCTCGTCGTGCTCGGTGTATGGCAACATCGCATCGCTCCCGGTGAGCGAGGGAACGCCGTTGGGGCACGCCGAATCACCTTACGCCTACACCAAGCAGATCGGCGAGCGTATCGTGGCCGACCATGTGCGCATCGATCCCCGGATGAACGCGATCTCCCTGCGGTATTTCAACCCGGCGGGCGCGCACAGCAGCGGCCTCAACGGCGAGGACCCCAAGAACGCGCCGAGCAGCCTGGTGCCCGTGGTCACGCTTGCGGCCAGCGGCCGTTTGCCCCGGATGTACGTGCACGGCACCGATTACGACACGCGCGATGGCTCGTGCATACGCGACTATGTGCATGTGAGCGATATCGCCGATGCGCATATCGCGGCGTTGCACCGTACGATGGGGGGGGCCATGGAGGATCGGCATGAGATCATCAACCTGGGGACCGGTGATGGCGTGAGCGTGCTGGAGGCGATCACGGCCTTCGAGCAAGTGACCGGGGTGAAAGTGAACCATGTGCTGGGGCCAAGGCGGGCTGGCGATGTCGGGGCCATTTGGTCGGACACCACCAAGTCCGAGCGGTTGTTGGGCTGGAAGGCGAAACGCGACCTGAGTGAGATGATGCGTTCGGCCTGGGCGTGGGAACAGCATTGCAAGGCGTCCCGCGGCTGAGGTGTCGGTCAGGCCGAACGCCCCTTGCGCCCGCGTTGTAGCCTGCGCAGCAACACCCGGGGGTCGGTGATCACCGCACGGAGCAACCAGGGGATCGCCTTGGCCGGTGCACGCCCGTTCACCCACCAGCTTCCACCGATGGACCAGCAGGCGTTGGCGCGGCAGATCCGCGCGAACCCGGGGTCATCGAGCAGGCCCATGGCCGCCGCGGCCGCATGCAGCCGCAGATGATCGGCTTCGTACAACGCCACGTTCTTGCTCATGCTCGTGGATAGGACGCGATAGCGCGTGAGCGCCCGTGGGATGTGGCGGTATGGATACGCGCTCGCCATGGAGAGCACCAGGTGCTGATCCGCGGCGTTGGAGAGGTTCAGTGGGAAACGATATCCCTTGTCGAAACAACGGGCCTTGAGAAAGATGTTGCTGCTGGTGCCGGGTACGGCAGTGTCGATGCCGAGCAGGACGGTCCGGACCACATCCCCATCCGTCCCCCGCATGATGCCGGTCTGTCGAAGCTGCGGGTCGCAGAGGATCAGGTCGCCGAACACCCAGTCCACCTGGTGTTCCTGCACGGCCCGGAGCTTTTCGGCCAGGTTGGTGGGCTCCATGCCATCATCGGCATCGTGGAAAGTGATGTATTCGCCCTTGGCCAGGCCGAGGCCGGTGTTCCTGGCCGCCGAAACACCACCATTGGATTGCGAGATCACGCATATCCGTGGGTCGCCCAGCGATCGGGTGATGGTGGCCGTGGCGTCCTTCGAGCCATCGTCCACCACGATCAGTTCCAGGTTCCGGTGTGTTTGTGCCAGCACCGACCGCAGGGCTTCCTCGATGTACGCAGCGGCATTGTACGCCGGTGTGATCACGGTGATGAGCGGTTCTTGGGTCATTTCCTCATCAGGTCGTTATAGACAGCCATGGTGCCTTGCCACATACGGTCGAAAACGAAGAGGTTCCTGGCGGCATCGCGTCCGGCCCGGCCAACGGCCTTCCGGTCCAAGGCCAGCAGCCGCAGCACCCCCTGGGCCAGGGCCGCACCATTGGCCTCAGGCACCAGGATCCCGCTCTCTCCGTCGGTGATGGCATCGAGCGCGGCACCGGTTCGTGTGCTCACCACGGGAATGCCGTTCAGCATGGCCTCGGCGTACACCAGCCCGAAGGGCTCCAAGGTGGCGCCGTGGATGTACAGGTCGAGGATGCCGTAGAAGGAGGGCATGTGCTCGGGCTCGATGCGGTCGATGAAGGTGACGTGGTCGTGGAGGCCGAGGTCCAGGGCCAATCGTTCCATGGCCTCGCGTCCCGCACCGGCGCCACAGAGCAGGAAGCGCGCGTTCGGATGGGTGGCCACCAGGAGGGCAGCGGCCTGGATCACATGGCGATGGCCCTTCCATTCCACGTGCCGGGCCACGTTCCCGATCACCAGGTGGTCGGGTCCGATGCCGAATCGGGTGCGGAGATCCTGCATCACCTCGGGGTGTTGCCGGGTGAACCGGTCCGGAGGAATGCCGTTGTGGACCAGGACCACCTTCTCCGGCGGGGCCTGTTCCTTGTCGATCATGAAGCGCCTGTTCTCCTCGGAAATGGCGATGATCCGGGTGGCCATGCGGTTGTTCCAGCGGTCCAAGGCCACCCAGCGCGGTGCATGCATCCAGTGGAAGCCGGTATCCTGCCGGGTGATCACCCGGCGCCGTACCCCGGCGAACCATGCGGCCATCAGTCCGGGTAGGCTGTCGTCGAACAGGTTCACGTGGACGATATCGGGCTTCAGCCGCAGGATGTGCCACCAGAGCAGTGGCAGGGCACGCAGCATGCCGCGCTTGCGCTTCCCGTCATCGTAGGGGATCCACACCACCTCGAAGCCCTTGGCGCGCATCTCGTCCATCATCTTCGGCCGTTCCCGATGCATGATGATGAAGCTGTAGCGCGGCGCGCCTTCTGCCACGGCGCGGTCGGTGAACCAGGTGAGGTAGGGCACCGTGGTGTTGTTCGCGAAGGTGTGCAGCACGTGCATCGGTGGTCGATCGGCCTGGGTCATGGGTGCCACGCCATGGGCACCGGACGATCTCCTTCCCGGACATGGAGGCGATCACCGCTTGGTTGGTCGCTCCGAACCTCCTTGCACCGCAGGGCGGGGCGGCCACGGGTTCCTAAGGGTCCTGTCATGGTGTTGATGGGTGTGCAATGGTAGTCAATCTGACGGGCTGCACGAGGTGGACGGGGGAGCTGCACGGGGTTTGCTTCCTGTACGGCCGTTTGTTTATTCTTGTGCCCATACGCAGGGTGCATGGCACGTATGAACGGCAGGCAGTGGCTGGTGGTGGTGGGCGTACCCGTGCTGATCGGGGGCTTGGGCTTCCTGCTGGGCGAGGTGGACCAACGGTATGTGCTGCCAACGCTGATCACCTTGATGGGCATTTTCTTGGCCGGGCTGCTTGTGGAAGCCCGTGGCCTATCCATCCGCCTTTTCGGGCGCACCCTGGTGGATAACAGGGCCACCTTTTCCCAGGTCGAGGCGTTGATCGGCCTGTTCTGGGTGCTGAAACCCACTGCACCATTGCCAGCTACCCGGGGGTGGGCTTCATCCCCCGACCTGTTGCGCGAGATCGCCGATCACATCCTTCGCGAGAAGCCCGCACATGTGGTGGAGGCGAGCAGCGGGGTGTCCACGGTCATCATCGGGTTGTGTCTGCAACAGTTGGGCCGGGGTAAAGTGGTGTCCTTGGAGCATGAACCGACCTACGCCGAGCGCACGCGCAACATGGTGCGGCAACTCGGGTTGGATGATTTCGTGAGCGTGGTGCATGCCCCCTTGGTGGAGCATCGCATCAATGGCGTCGTTCATCGTTGGTACGACCACCGCCGGGCCGACCTGCCTGCGCGGATCGAGCTGTTGGTGGTGGATGGCCCTCCGGAAAGCGTGCAGGATCAAGCGCGGTACCCTGCGGTGCCCTTGTTGCGCGACCGTTTCACCGCGGGCAGCCGGGTGTTGATGGACGATGGTTCACGGGCGCACGAGAGCCGCATCGCCGAACGGTGGAAGCAGGAGAACCCGACGGCTCAGTTGGAGTTCCTGCCGTTGGAAGCGGGCGCCTGGTCGTTGCGGTTCGTGTGATATCCTGGTGTTCGTGCCCCCGACGGATACGCGACCGATCAACGCCGCGATATGGTTCCATATCGGCCGATACCGAGGACCGGTTTCGTAGCGGGACGTACGGAACGGACCGATCGATGATGGCAAGTGGAGAATGGGCGAGCGGATCGGCGGGCATCGGATGTTCCGATGGTGTTTCCTCGAGGTGATGGCAACACGGCGGCGATCAGCCGAGCTCATCGGCCTTCACACCGAGCACCTCCCTGTACACCTGGTCGATCCGGGCGCCCACGGCGGAGGCGGCGTATCGTTGCCGCGCGGTGTTCGCGATGGTTTGGCGATCGAAGCGGTGCTTTCCGGTCATCAGCTCCTCCAAAGCCTTGGCCAGGGCTTGGGGCGAAGAGGGTGGAATGAGAACGCCATTGGTGTCGTCGATCAGCTCGGGTAGGCCGTTCACCCGCATGCTGAGCACGGGGGTACCACAGCAGTGGCTTTCCAGTACCACGCACGGGAGGTTGTCCGCCATGGTGGGGAGAATGAAAAGATGTGCCTGCCGCATCGCATCGGCCATTTCGCTCTTGGAGAGCAGGCCGGGGAAGCGGATGTCCACGTCGGGCAGTTCCGCGGCACAGCGTTGAACGATCGTGGCCATGTCCGGTCCATAGCCCGCCCATTCCACGATGCACGACCGGCGTACCGTATCGGGCAGTTCGCGCATCGCCCGAATGAACACATCATGGTCCTTTGGTGGACGCCAAACCGCGGCCAACAGCATGCGGAATGGTCCTGGGGGTGGGGGAGGGCCGGCATGGAACACATCGGCTGCCACATTGGGGATCACCGTCACCAGGTCCTCGCGCACGCCATGGTCGTTCACCAGCACACGGGCCAGGTCCTTCGAAACGGGCATCACCCGGGCGATGACGGGGTCGGCGAACCACCGGGCGATGCGCGCACGTTCCGTGGCCTGGGCCTTGGGGGGTAGGGCACGGATGCCGAGGTGATAGAACGAATTGTGCTCGGTGACCACCACGGGCACGCCCAATGCCCTGGCGATCCCGGTGCCGCAGGCCGTTTCGTCGGTACGTACGTGGATGTGCACCAGTGCCGGTTTGGGTACGCGCCGCAACAAGCGCTTGTAGGCCATGCGGACCAGGATCGTCGGTACGCCGTAGCGCCGTATCGGTGTCCGTATCTGGATCCGATGTACGGTGAGGCCCGCTTCGATGCCGGTTCGGATCGTGATCGTCGGCACCGGACGGTGGCTCTTCTCCACCGTGGTGTACACCACCTCCACGGCCCGGTGTCGTGCAATGGCTTGGAGGTGTTCCAAGATGAAGATCCCCGCCACGCTGCCCGGTTCGGGCCACCATCCCACCAAGCACAGTATCGGGCCATGTTCCATCATCCCTCCTGGAATTCGGTGATCCATTATTTCGGCCCATCCCCTGGAAGGCGTTGCCGGAGCAGTGCGATATCGGCACGGTGAAGGATGAACATGTCGTGGATCGCGATGCCCATGCGCGACCGGATCGTGCTCAGGATGATCAGGAGCACCACGCTATAGGCCACCGTGCTGGCAACGGCTGCACCATGGATCCCCCAGGTGGGGATCAGCACCAGGTCCAGGACCACGGTGACCACCGCCGCGATCGCTGTGGCCATCAGGTTGAAGTGCTGCAGCCCGCCTTGGATCACCAACTGGGCCAACAACTTGGCGGCGCCCGAAAGAACGATGCCCGGCAGCAACAGGCGGAGCGGTGCCACTGAGGGGGCGAATTCCGCTCCGAAGAGCAGGGGTACGATCCATGGCGCGGTGGCGGCCATACCCAGCGCGAGGAGCGCCAGCACCGTGAAGTTCAGGCGGGCCACGGCTTTGAACCGTGCCAGCATCGCATCGGTCCGTTGCCCGAAGAGGAAGGGTTGGACCACCCTGGAGAACGGATCGGGCACATTGAACAGGAGCTGCCCTAATCCCACAGCCACCGCATACAGACCGAGTTGCGCCACACCATGGTGCTGGTCCACCACCCATACATCGAACCGGTAGTTCACCAGGTTGATCAAGTTGCTCAGATGGCCTAACATGGAGAACGCGAGGATGGGCTTCAGTACGGCCCAGGACCAGTTCGGTCCGGGGAGCATCCGCACATGGAAGAGATACATCGCACACCATGTCAGTGTCACCACGGTGCTTGTCACGGTGGTGGCCACCAGGATCCACAGGAACGCATCCTCTTTCACCTGGGGTATCATGAAGAGGACCAGCATGCCCAATGCGCTCAAGCCGGCATTGAGCACGCTCATGGTATTGAGCGCGGCGAACTTCTTCAACCCGAGCAGCACACCGGAAACGGTGTTGTTCACCAGGCTTTGGATCACGAAGAGACAAACGAAGGCCCAGTAGGTCCAGTGTTGCCTTGTGTCGGGCATGAACAGTTCGGTGAGTGTGCCATTCAAGGAGATCACGCCAAGGATCAACGGTGCCAGCACGATGTTGATCAGAAGTACAGCGAGGGCCGCACTGATCGTCTCGCGAACGTTATCGGCCGCCCGTGCCACGAAGTAGGTGATCCCACCTCCGATGTTCAGCCCCATGACCATGGCCAGGAGCGCACCGAAATTGGTGATCAACGCATATTCGCCGCGGCCCACCTCGCCGAGCATGCGGGTCATCAAGGTGCTGGCCACGAAGTACAGCAGCAGCGTGGGGGCTTGGGTCAGCAAGGTGTAGAAGAGCCCTCGCCTCATGTTCGATCTCGGTGGGTGGTGTTGATCGGTGCGTTACTGACCATGGTGGCACGGTTCCCGCGGATCCCGAAAGATACCCGACCAGGATGCGGACCAACGCGGGGTCGCACGGTCCTTGGCGGGGCATCTTGCCGGACCGGGCGCATGATCACCCCGGGCATGGAGCGCGTATGGTGCAATGGGGTTTCGGTCATAGCCGGAAGGGCAAGTGCTCGATGAGGTGGTCGAATCGCAGGGTGTTGGCGAATGCCAGGCGTTGTTCGCGTGCTTCGGGCCGTTCGCCATGGTGGTGCCACGCGGCGAATTGTTCCAAGGCCTCCTCGTGGCTGTCGCTCATGTGCACCAGGTGCCGACGGTCCGCGTATTCCGAGAGCCAACTGCAGAAGAAGGGCTTTCCCTGGGCCATGAACTGCACCACCTTCTGGCTCGAGATGCGGTTCGCCGGATGCTCGCGCTTCAAGAAGAGGAACCCACATCCCGATCCCGCGATCAAGGGGGCGAGCATTTCGTACCTCACCGGGCGGAGGAAATGGACGTTCGGGTATGGGCGCTCCTCGTACAGGCGGCGCCCCACCGGGTCGGTCACGTTCCAAGGGCCCACGATCACGAAATGCTGGTCCGGGTGGGCAGCGAAAAGACGTTCCCAGAGGGCGAAATCGTGTCGATCATTGATGTTGCCGATGTACAGGGCATAGCCTCGGGGCGCGGGCAGGCCGTTCGTTGGCAGGAGGCTGTCGAAGTCCGTGTCGGAAAGGCCATGTGGCACGAATTGCACCGAATCGTTGCACGTGATGAACCGTTCCATGAGTTCCCGCGCGATGCAGAGGACGTGGTCGGCGTTCCGGGCGAGTTCGCGTTCCTCCTCTCTTCGGTTGGTATGATCGTCCACACAGTGATACACCGATCGCGATGCCCCCAGGTGCCGCGGATTCAGCAGACGTGCGGGGTCGAACGACCAGAACAAGGGTTTCTCCGTGTGTTCCTGGCTCACATAGCGGCGCAAACGGCGAGCGATCACGCGGTCGTTGATCCAAGCAAGTCGGCCACCCAGCAACGGGATCAGGTTCCGGTAGGAGAGCACGATGACACCTTCGGGCGTGGAACGCGACCTTACGAGCCACTGGAAGAAATGCGATGGGCGCCACTGGCTGGCCGGATCGATGAAGTAGACCTGCCGGTGTTTCTGCAGCGCCAGGGCGTACCGATGCTTGCTATAACGCGGCCCGTTCCACTCCTCGTTGGATACGATGAGCACTGGGCACTCCGCCGGAACACAAGGTCGCTGGTCCGTGCGGTCCTGTTCGGGTGCGGCAGGTGCTCCGGCATACACCCGTTCCAGAACGCGATCGATCAATCGATCGTAGTCGACTTCGTCCAGGTACCGTTCCACCACCACCTTGTTCACTTTCCGTGTGCCATCGAGCACTTCGCCGATCAACTGCACGAAATGTGTGGCGTTCTCCGCTTTGAAGCAGCCCTGACCTTCCAAGGTGGGCACATAGCTGTTCAGTGTGGAGACCACCGGGCAGTTCTGTGCGAGGTAGGTGATCGCCTTCAGCGGGGTACGCACCCCGGAAACGGGAACGCTGCGCGTGGGTTCGAAATCGTAGGTCACCAGGCCCACCTTCGCCCCGTGGATGATCGTCCGTAGCTCATCAGGGTGTTTCACGCCGATGAAGGACACGTTCGGCATCGCGAAGAGCCGCTGGCGGATCTCTTCGATGTGTTCATCCACGTGGAAGAGTTGCCCAACGATCACCAAGTGGAGCTTTGGGAACGCCGTGGCCACATCGATCAGGAGCGGGTAGTTGGTATAATGGTTGATGCCGGCGGCCATCACCGCATAGTCGCCGTGGACACGTTCGTCCGTCCATGGGCGGGCCTCCTGCGAGCGATCCATCCGGCGCACGCCGTGGGGGATCAAGAGGCAGTTCGGGTTCCGGCGTTGGTAGTAGTCCACGTACCATGGGTTGATCCCCACCACCAGGTCGGCACGCCGCGCGAAACGGTCGTCGTTGGGCAGATTCTGATACGGGTCCACCACGTGGTAGATGATCTTGCTCCCCCGCTTTCGGAGCAGCGGACCATCCAGCATTCGGGTGGGGTGGAAACACCAGAACAGGGCGTTCTCGCCCGGGACCAGTCGAAGAAGTTTCAGGGCATTGAGGTGGAACACCAAGGCCGCCAGCCAGGCGGGAAGAAGCCGGATGGGGAGGTTGTTCCGGTATTCGACCACGTGAAGCCCGTCCGCCACCTCCCGGACCTTGATCTTGAAGGAGAACAGGTCGCGCCACCGCCACCGGTCGGGCACGCTGATGAAGTACACCGGCGAACGCTTGGCGAGGCAGGCGGCATAGTGGTGCTTGGAATACCACATGTCGCCCCAGGGCTCCAGCGAGAAGATGAAGATGGTGTTCGGTCTGGTGGACATGGCGGGAAGCCCGATGCTCAAAGGCCGATGGCGCGTGCCACCTGTGGCTGACAGATCAGGAAGTTGAAATGGCGGCTGCGGCCTAGTACCTCCACGCGCCGAGGCGGCCAGGTCACATCATCCACATCGTAGAATTCGTAGCCCAGTCCCTCCACTTGGGCGGCCACGCGTCGGGCCACATCATCGTTGAGCAGTTCGATCAGCATGGTGGGCCTGTGCTCGCGGATCAAGGTGCCACATCCGTTAAGCACGGCGGGTTCATGGGTCTCCACATCGATCTTCAGCAGGTCGGCCTTTGCCAAGCCATGGGCGCGGAGCAGGTCCACCACCGTGGTGCAGGGCACCTCTACGGGCCGGAGCCATGGGCTTTCCTTGTTCCATTCGGGGTCCAAGGAAACAGAAAGCACGTGCTCGTGTGCCGGTTGGTCGTACAGGATGGCGGTTCCCGTATGGTCGGTCACCGCAGCACGAATGGCACGGACCTGGTCCCCGTTCATCCGTGCGTTCAGGGATAGTTTGTCGAAGATCCGCTGCACGGGTTCCACGGCGATCACGGTGGCCTGTGGATTGGTGGCCTGGGCGATCAGGGCGTACACGCCGGTGTTGGCGCCGATATCGAGGATCGTATCGGCCGTTGGGCAGAGCCTGCGCCACAGCTCGAAGGAGACCCGTTCCCAACCCTTGAGACCGCGCCAGAACAGTTCGTTCTCGATCATGTGCCCGTGGTGCATGATGCGGAAGGACGAGCGGTCGCCCACCTTCACCGTGAAAGGACCGGTGAAGTGGAGGTGTTTGAAGACGGGTTCGGGCAGTGGGAGCACCGCTCGCACCACGTGGAAGATCTCCCGCTTGAACGGCAGGGCCTTATAGAGGCTCTTGAGTAGGTGTTTCATCGGTCAATGGTGGCACCGGCCCAAAGAACGGGAAAACGTCATGGAAATGGCTCCGTTCTTGAAGTGACGCCCCCATGAACATGGGGCATCCTCATCGATCGGCGGTCCGGGGAGGTCCGTTCCGCTGCCGGTCGAAAAGTGAGGCGAGGGAACAGATGCCGAGCATGAGCGCGAAAGGGAACTGGTGGACCATGTACCGCCATTCGCACATGCGTAGTACGATGGGATAGATCAGGGTGGTGAAGGCCACCACCATGGGTGCCCAGATGTGCAGCAGCGTTGGTGCCTTCCTCCAGTTCCACAGGAGAGCGAGCACCGCGATCGAGCCGAAGGAGTACGCGAACAGGTAGAAGAAGGGCTGCGTGGCTTTGAACAGCTGCAGCCACCAGGGCAAGGTGGAGAACGGCCTTACGATGATGCTTTCCGCGCCATGTTGGTCCACCTGGTTCCAAAGCATACGCAGCCTGCTCAGCACATGGTAGTTGAAGGGGGCCTGTTCCTTGTACAACGCGGCATAGTGGTCGAACTTGGCGTTGATGCGGCCCACCTCGGCCAGCGAGTCCGCAGGGGGGAGGTTGGCCAATGCACGCACGCGTTCACTGAGCGCGAAAAGGCTGTCGCGGGTGTATCCGGGCACGATGGCATAGTTCGGCGGGGGGGGGGCAAGGCGCCCTTCATCGTCCACCTCGGCCCCTCCCTTCCACACCCCGTACCAACGGATCTCCGC
>SSGN01000199.1 GCA_008016945.1 Flavobacteriales bacterium | reverse complement strand
GTTCGAGCGGTTCCGCGTGGTCCGTCCTGTGGATGGCATAAATTGCCCCCCGCCTGTTCCAACTGGATCCATGAGAACGTTGTTCATCGCTTTGTCCTTGCCCATGCTCGCTGAAACCGCTGAAGCACAGAAACCAGCCATCGCCTTTTCCGAATTCGACCTCCACAATGGGTTGCATGTGATCCTGCACGAAGATCACGGCACCCCCATCGTGGCCGTCAGTGTCATGTACCATGTCGGCAGCAAGAACGAAGAAGCTGATCGTCGTGGGTTCGCCCATTTCTTCGAGCATCTGTTGTTCGAGGGAAGTGCCAATATCGAGCGTGGTGAATTCAGCAAGTTGGTGGAGCAAGCGGGCGGTGTGCTCAATGCCAACACCAACGGCGATCGTACCTACTACTATGAGGTGCTGCCGAGCAACCAGCTCGAACTCGGCCTTTGGCTCGAAAGTGAACGCATGCTCCATGCCAAGGTGGATCAGGTGGGGGTGGATACCCAGCGCGAGGTGGTGAAGGAGGAGCGTAGGCAACGGTACGAGAACCAGCCCTACGGGACGCTCACCATGGAAGTGCTCAAGCGTGCCTTCACCGAACATCCCTACCAGTGGCCCACCATCGGCTACATGGAAGACCTCAATGCGGCCAGCGAGGCCGACTATCAGGCCTTCTATAAGAAGTTCTACGTACCCAACAACGCCACCCTGGTCGTGGCGGGCGACATCGATCCGGCGCGGGCCCGAACCCTGGTGGAACGCTTTTTCGGGGAGATCCCGAAAGGTGAGCCGGTGGTGCAGCCCACCATCGTGGAGCCCCCGTTGGACGGCGAGGTGCGCGATGTGGTGTACGATCGCATCCAACTCCCGGCCGTGGTCATGGGCTACCGGATCCCCGCCAATGGCACACCGGATTTCTATGCGGTGGAACTGCTCAACCGGTTGCTGTCCGGTGGCAACAGCGCGCGGATGAACACTTCGCTGAAGGACCGACAACAGTTGGCGGTGTACTGCGGTGCGTTCAACTTCCCGTTCGAACAACCGGGCATCGCCATGCTCTTCGCCATTTCCAACGGCAAGACCACCGCTCCTGAGCTGGAGGCGGCCATGCAGAAGGAGATCGAAGCCTTGGCCAGCACTCCGATCACCGAGGCCGAGCTGGCGCGCCTCAAGGCCCAGCTCGAAACGGAGCTGATCGCCGACAACAGCCGGGTGGCCGGGATCGCCCACAACCTGGCCAATGCCCATGTGCTGTTGGGCGGCACGGGGCTGATCAACACCGAGATCGATCGCTATCTGGCACTCACCACGGACGACCTGCAACGTGCCGCAAGGACCTATTTCGTGAACGATAACCGTGTGGTGCTGCATTACCTGCCGGTACCCACCAACTGAGCCCATGAAGCGCGGATCCACCGCTCCTGTTCGCCGCCTAAGGCACCCCATGGCTGCCATGGGTGCCATGCTCCTACCTATGCTGATGACCGCTCAATTCGACCGCACCCGGCCACCTGCCCCAGGCCCCGCACCCATTGTCCAGATCGGCGACCATACCACTTCGGTACTGCCCAACGGCATGCGCCTGATCGTGGTGGAGGACCATAAATTCCCCTTGGTGAGCGTTCAGGTCCGGTTCGATGTGCCCCCCATCGTGCAAGGGGAGAAGGCAGGCTATGTGGACCTCTTCGGCGAGCTGCTGATGACCGGGGCTGGCGACCGATCCAAGGCCGACATCGACCGCGAGGTGGATGCCATCGGTGCCAGCCTGTTCACCAGCAACGATGGTCTGTTCGCCAGCGCACTGAAGAAGAACCTCCTCCCCTTGATGGCGATCATCGGCGATGTGGTGAAGAACCCCACCTTCCCCGAGAAGGAGCTGTCCAGCGCCTTGGTCCGCGCCAAAGCCATGGTGCAGCAGCGCCAGGACGACCCCGAGGCCGTGGCCGAGACCGTGGGCCGCGCCATGATGTTCGGCCGCACACACCCATATGGCGAGGTGACCACCGAACGTACGCTTTCGCGGATCCAGCGCCCGCTGATGGAAGCCTATCATCGCCATTTCTTCCGTCCGGAGAATGGATACCTCGTCTTCGTAGGCGATATCACCGAGAAGGAGGCGAAGGAGCTGGCCAAGTCCCATTTCGGGAAATGGAAGCCCAAGGCCTCATCCGTAAGCACCGACGAGCATGGCCGCACCGTGGTGGAGGGCTTGGGCTTCGTGATCCCGCTGAAGAACCCTTCCGTGCCAGGCCGCGTGCGCAAAGTGTACGTGGTGGACCGCCCGCAGGCCGCACAGTCCGTGATCAGGGTGATGTTCCCACTGCCGTTGGTGCCCAAGGACCTCCGCGCACAGCAAGCCCAGGTGATGAACACCATCCTGGGCGGTGGCATCTTCAACGCGCGACTGATGCAGAACCTCCGCGAGAAGCACGGCTTCACCTACGGGTGCTATTCCAGCCTCGATGTGGATCGTCACAACAGCAGCTTCGTGGCCACCGCCAGTGTGCGTACGGAGGTCACCGACAGTGCCGTGACCGAGATCCTTGCCGAGATGGAAGGCATGCGGTCCGCACCCGTGGCCCCCGCCGAACTCGACCTGGCACGCAGCAGCATGATGGGCGGCTTCGGCCGTAGCCTCGAAGATCCGCGTACCATAGCGCGTTTCGCACTGAACACCAAGCTCAATGACCTGCCGACCGACCACTACGCCACCTATCTCACCCGGCTGGCCGTGATCACCACGCAGCAGGTGCAGGATGCCGCATCGGCGTTCCTCTATCCCGATCAGGCCGTGATCCTGGTCGTGGGCGACTGGGCACGGATCAAGGACGGCCTGGCGAAGTTCGCTCCAGACGGCGAAGTGGTGCAACTTACCGTGGATGCCGAACCCTGGCAGGAGGTGCTGACCCCCGTGCCAGGCCGCACCGCCGAACAGGTGGTGGAGACCTATCTGCACGCGATCGGAGGTCGTGAACGGATCGCGCCCCTGCGTCACTTGGAATGGGTGCTGCTCGCCGAGCAGCACGGACAACCGACGGAACGATCGGAATGGTTCGCCCCAGGCCAATACCGCATGCGCCAGAAACGCAATGGTGCGCTCACTGAAGAGATTATCTTCGACGGGAGCCGTGTTCTCTACTCCGATGGAGAGAACAGCGGAGAGCTCACCGATGCGGGCCATGAGATGGTGCTGCACCGCGGTCGTCCGATCCCCGAAATGGCATACGGCGAGGTGCTTGAACAGAGCCGCCTCCTTGGAAGCACCGACATCAACGGACATGCCGCGTACAAGTTGGCGCTCACCCTCAGGTCAGGCACCACCTTCTACCAGTACTTCGATGTGGAGTCCGGATTGAAAGTGCGCGAGATCCAAGACCAGTACATGAACGGCAGGGCCTATCAGCAGGTGGTCGACTACTTCGACTGGCAGCCCATCGCGGGGGTGCTGTTCCCGCACCGCACCATTGCGCACGGTGGGGTGGCCGGTACGGTGGTCTCCAAGCTCACCGCGCCCAAGGTCGGACAGGCCATGCCTCCAGCACACTTCGCCGTGGTGATCCCCGAAGTGCCGGACCTTCCCGTATCGCCGGAAATGCTGCCGCCGGAGTACACGCCTCGCACAGACGAGTGAGCGGTGCCCTCAAGGGCGAATGCCTTCGATCACTTCCGTGGCCAGCGTGGTGCTGCGCAGACGTGAGGGAAGTGCGCTCCGAATGGACCGCGTCAGCGCTTCGATGGCCTTGCGTCGGACGAACGGCTTGCGCACGGCCAGCACCACCTCCCGCACAGGCTCTGGCGCAACGAACCGGCGGACATGGCGGTCCTCGGGGGTGGTGGAGAGCTCGGGTACCAGAGTGAGCCCCGATCCGCTGTTCACCATGCGCTTCAATGTCTCTATGCTGCCCGTGCTGTATACGATGTTCTCGTGACCCGCGGAACTCGGGTGCTGGCAGATGCCAAGGGTCTGGTCCCGCAAGCAGTGTCCCTCGCTCAACACCCACAATGGCGCCTTGCGCAGGTCTTTCCGGTCAATGCGACGCTGCTTCAACAAGGGGTGGCCGGCGGGCAGATAGGCGAGGAAGGGCTCGCGGAAGAGCGCGATGGTTTCCAGGTCCTCATCATTCAAGGGGCCGGCCAGGATGCCGATGTCCAGCCCTCCCGACCGCAGCCCGGCCAGGATCCGGCTCGTACGTTGCTCGTCGATCACGAGCTTCGCATGCGGGTGCTCATCCGCGAACCGGGCCAGGAACAGCGGTAGCAGATAGGGCGCCAAGGTGGGGATGATGCCGATCCGGTAAGTGCCCGAGGTGCCGGTCCTCAACTCCTTCACCAGGGCCTTCATCTGTGCGGCCTCGCGTAGCACCACCCGCGCTTGGGCAAGCAGCGCCTCCCCGTCGGTGGTGGGGCGGATCGGCGTGGACCTCCGGTCGAACAGGGTCACTCCAAGCTCATCCTCCAATTTGCGCACCATGGTGGTGAGCGTCGGTTGCGTTACATGGCAGGCCGTTGCCGCACGGCTGAACTGGCCTGTTTCGACCACGGCCACGATGTACTGCAACTGCTGAAGGGTCATGGGCGCTTGGGATGGGAATGCCCGCGAAGGTACCTCGGTGCTCCCGACCATCATCGGCGCTGTCCGTGCGTGGAAGAGGCTTCACCTCCGCATCTTTGCCCCATGCTCGGCCTACAACTCCCCACCGACCCCCGTTGGGCCCGACTGGTGAAGCAGGATCTATCGGAACTGCTCACCGACCACGCCTGGTGCGAGATGAAGGCCGCCAGCAATGTCATGAGCATGATGGTGCGGTACCCTGACCTGACCGAACTGGTGGGCGAGCTCACCCGGATCTGCCAGGAGGAGGTGGAGCACTTCGGCATGGTCCACCAACGGATCGTGGCCCGCGGCTGGGTCCTCGGACCGGAACGGAAGGATAACTACGTGAACGAACTGCTCCTGTTCGTGCGCAAGGACGGTTCGCGCGAAGAACGTTTGGTGGACCGGTTGCTTTTCAGCGCCATGATCGAGGCCCGCAGCTGCGAACGGTTCAAGATGTTGAGCGAGGAAGCCCCGGATGAGGACCTGCGCACCTTTTACCGAGAGTTGATGGTGAGCGAGGCCGGCCACTACACCACCTTCATCGGTTTCGCCCGGCGGTTCGGGGGGCGTGTGGATGTGGATGCCCGCTGGAAGGAGTTCCTGGCCTACGAAGCCGAAGTGGTGGCACGCTACGGTGTTGCGCCCACCATGCACGGTTGACCGCGTCGGTCGGATGTTCCGGTGTTTTCCGGACCTTCGTACCCCATACCTCTCGATCATGCGTTCCATCGTTGTCGGCATCATGGCGGCCTCGGGCCTCGCCACCGTTCAAGCCCAGAAGTCCTACACCTTCACCTCCGTTCCTGGTGATCCGCTCCAAGCGCGCATCTATACCCTGGACAACGGCCTGCAGGTGTGGCTGAGCCGCAATACCGATGCCCCGCGCATCCAGACCAACATCGCCGTTAGGGCCGGTAGCAAGAACGACCCTGCCGATGCCACCGGCCTGGCCCACTACCTGGAGCACATGCTCTTCAAAGGGACCAGCCGCATCGCCACCAAGGACTGGGAGCGCGAAAGCGCCTTGCTCAAGGCCATCAGCGATGCCTACGAGGAGCGGAGGAACACTGCCGACGAAGCCCAGCGCGCACGCATCTACAAGCGCATCGACAGCCTCAGCTTCTTGGCCGCAGGGTTCGCCGTGCCCAACGAGTACGATCGAATGATCAAGAGCCTGGGCGCGCGCGGCACCAACGCATACACCAGCACCGAACGTACCGTGTACATCAACGACATCCCCAGCGATGAGTTGGAGCGCTGGATGGCTGTGGAGAGTGAACGCATGCAGGAAGCCGTGCTCCGACTTTTCCACACCGAGCTGGAGACCGTTTACGAGGAGTTCAATCGTGCGCAGGACAACGACGGTCGCCGCGCCTATAAGCGGTTGACGGAGATGCTGTATCCCCACCATCCCTATGGTACACAGACCACATTGGGCACTGGTGAGCACCTGAAGAACCCCAGCATGGTGAAGATCCATGAGTTCTTCGATACCTATTACGTGCCCAACAACATGGCCGTGATCCTCGCCGGCGATATCGACTTCGATCGCACCATCGCCTTGGTGGATAAGTACTTCGGCAAGTGGGAGAAAGGCTATGTGCCCGATTTCACCTACACACCAGAAACGCCCATCACACGGCCCGAGGTGGCCGAGGTCTTCGGGCCGGAGGCCGAATGGGTGGACCTCGCCTGGCGTTTCGGTGGGTACCATACACCGGACCCGATCATGCTGCAGCTCATCCAAGGGCTGCTTTCCAATGGTAGTGCGGGCCTTATCGACCTCGATCTGCTGCAGGCCCAGAAAGTGCTAAGCGCCGGTGCCTGGGTCAACGTATCCAACGACTACTCCGTGCTCCAGCTCAACGGCGAACCCAAGGAAGGCCAGACCCTGGACCAGGTGCGCGACCTCCTGCTGGCTGAGGTGAACGCCTTGCGCAACGGGAACTTCGACGAGTGGCTGATCGAAGCCGTGGTGAACGACTATCGCCAGCGACGCATGCGGAGCTGGGGAGAGAACAACGCACGCAGCGCCGGGGCCATGACCGATGCCTTCATCCTGAAGAAACGTTGGAGCGAGGAGGTCGACCTCTACGATCGCATGGCCGCCATCACCAAGGCCGAAGTGGTCGCCTTCGCCAATGCCCACCTGGGCGACAACTACGTGGGCGTGTACAAGCGGATCGGCGAGAAGGGCGATGTGCACAAGGTGGACAAGCCCAAGATCACCCCCATCGATATCAAACGCGAAGGACAGAGCGCCTGGCGTACCGAATGGGAGAAGATGCCCAGTGCCACCATGGCCCCGGAGTTCATCGACTATGCCACGGCCATTCAGCGCACACCCCTGAAGAACGGCGTGGAACTGGTGAGCGTGGTGAACCCCACCAACGACCTCTTCAGCTTGCGCTACATCCTGGAAATGGGCACCAACCATGATCGTGAGCTGGAGGTGGCCACCAGCCTGCTCGAATACCTGGGTACTTCCAAACTAAGCCCCACCGCGCTGAAGAAGGAACTCTTCAAGTTGGGTCTTTCACTGAACGCCACCACCACCGAGGATCGATGCTATGTGACCTTGAGCGGCCTGGAGAAGAACCTCGAGGCCGGGGTGGTGCTGCTGGAACAGCTCCTGGCCGATGCCCAGCCCAACGAGGAGGCGCTCAAAGGGCTCCTGGCCGATATCCGGAAGACCCGACAGGACCAGATGAAGGATAAGAACGCGGTGCTGTACGGGGGCATGGCGAATCTGGCCCGGTACGGTGCCCGCTCCCCGTTCAACGACGTGCTTTCCGATGCCCAGTTGAACGCCCTCACCAGCAAGAGCCTCGTTGATCGCATCAAGGGTCTGTCCGGCTACAAGCATCGCGTGGTGTATTACGGGAAGAAGTCGCCCAAGGAGTTGCAGGCCTTGCTCAATGCCAAGCACAAGATGCCGGCCAAGCTCAAGGAGGTGCCCGCCCCGCGCACGTACGCAGAGGTGCCCACCACCGCGAACACCGTGCTCTTCGTGGACCACGACATGGTGCAGGCCGAGATGCTCCTGGTGAGCAAGGCGGGACCGTTCGACGTGGAGAAGATGCCGTACGCCAGCCTCTTCAACGAGTACTTCGGCAGTGGATTGAGCAGCATCGTGTTCCAGGAGATCCGCGAAGCGAAGGCCTTGGCCTATGGCGCCAATGCCTCCTATTCCACCCCCGTGACCAAGGAGGAGGCGCACTATGTGCGCGCCTTCATCGGTACGCAGGCCGATAAGCTGAACGATGCCGTGGAAGCCATGTTGAAGTTGATGAACGATATGCCCGAGGCCAGTGAGCAGTTCCAAGGGGCCAAAGCCAGCGCCCTGAAAGTGATCGCCAGCACACGGGTCACCAAGGAGAACATCTACTGGAGTTGGGATGCCGCCCAACGCCGCGGGCTGGACTACGACGTCCGGAAGGTGAACTACGAGCGACTGCCGAACATCGATCTGGCCGCGATGAAGACCTTCTTCGACAAGGAGATCAAGGGCCGCAACTACACCTTCCTGGTCATCGGCAAGAAGAGCGCCATGGATATGACGGTGTTGGAGAAGCTCGGCCCGGTGCGCGAGGTGTCCAAGGCCGAGATCTTCGGCTATGATGAGGTGAAGTAGGAGCGGGGAGCGGATCCATGCAGAACGACGTCACGGCAGAGATCATCTCCATCGGGGATGAACTGCTCATCGGGCAAACGGTGAACACCAATGCCGGGTGGATGGGTGAACAGCTCGCCCTGATCGGCATCCGCGTGAAGCGGGTGGTCACCATCGGCGATCAACGCGATGAGATCATGCAGGCATTGGGGGGAGCCAGTGCCGATGTGGTGTTGATCACCGGCGGCCTGGGGCCCACCAAGGATGATATCACCAAGGACGTGCTCTGCCGGTTCTTCGATACCGAGCTGGTGCGCGATCCACAGGTGGAATCCCGCATCGTGGACATGTACGTACGTATGGGGCGAGACCCCCAGGATATCCTGGAGATGAACCGCGCACAGGCCGACCTGCCCAAGGCTTGCACGGTGGTCCCTAATGAGCGCGGTACGGCCAGCGGCATGTGGTTCGAGCGGGATGGCCGCGTGTACGTGAGCATGCCTGGGGTTCCCTATGAGATGAAGGCCATGATGGAGGGTGGCGTGCTCCCCGGCCTCCAGGAGCGCTTCAGGCCGCCCACCATCGTACACCGTACCGTGCTCACCACCGGGCTGGGCGAAAGCCTGCTGGCCACACGTATCGCCGATTGGGAGGACAGCCTCGCGGCGGAGCGTATCAAGCTGGCTTACCTGCCTTCACCAGGCATCGTCAAACTGCGGTTGTCCACCTATGCCGATCGGGATGCGGTGGCCGCCCACCAGCGTGTTGCCCGTAAGGTGGCCGAACTTCAAGCGCTGATCCCCGACCTGATCTTCGGCGAGGGCGACGACCGCTTGCCCAATGTGGTGGGCCGTCTGCTGCGCGAACGCGGCCAGACCCTCGCCCTGGCCGAAAGCTGTACCGGAGGTTTCGTGAGCCACCTGATCACCAGTGTTCCCGGCAGCTCCACCTACTACATCGGTGGGGTGGTGAGCTATGCCAACGCCGTGAAGATGGAGGAGCTCGGGATACCCAGCGACATGCTCGAACTCAACGGCGCCGTGAGCCAGCCCGTGGTGGAGCAGATGGCCACCGGCGTGAAGGCCGCCCTGCGCACTCACTGGAGCATCGCCCTGAGCGGGGTGGCAGGGCCCGATGGGGGGACGCCGGACAAGCCGGTTGGCACCGTTTGGATCGCCGTGGCCGGGCCAGAAGGGGTGCGCAGCAAACGCGTGAACTTCCCCGGAACCCGCGATCTGGTCATCGAACGCAGCGCCCTCGCCGGCCTCAACCTCCTTCGGAAGTGGCTGTTGGAGGCTCGGTGATGGGCACCAGCCCCCCCTTGAACCCGCAGCCGACCACGCTCCTCCGTGTCATTTGTGTCGAATTGTTCCAGATGTCGGCCTTTTGTCTATCTTCGCGCCCCGTAATCGCAGAGAAGCCATGTCCAAGGTTTGCCAGATCACCGGTAAGAAGGTCATCACCGGCCACAAGGTGTCCCACTCGAACATCAAGACCAAGCGCACGTTCGCGCCGAACCTGCAGGACCGCAAGTACTTCGTCCCTGAAGAGAACAAGACGGTATCCATCCGCGTGAGCGCGGCAGGTATGCGCACCATCAACAAGATCGGCATCAGCGCCGCCATCAAGAAGGCCAAAGCCGCCGGGTTCTACAACGGCTGAGCCTGCGGCACGTTATTGGAAGGCGCCGGTCGGACTTAGTTTCGACCGGCGCCTTCGCGTTCCACGGATCCCCATACCATGCGGCACTTCCTCCTGTTCCTACTCGTTGCCCCGTCCTTCGCGCTGCCCCAGGACCTGCCCGTTCGGTCGCGCTTGTCCGACGATGTGCACGGGATCTACGATAACGATCTGCTCGGCCCCGCCTTCCACCGCGAGCGGCGCGAGGCGCTGCGCGCGGAACTGCCGACCGGGGGTGTCGCCCTCTTCCTGGCCGCCCCGGTGCGCAACAGGAGCAACGATGTGGACTACGAGTACCATCAGAGCCCCGATCTCTATTACCTCACCGGCCTGCGCGAACCGCAGGCCATGCTCTTCATCTTCAAAGAACCGCGTCTGATCGCCGGGGAACGCACCACCGAACTGCTCGTGGTACAGGACCGCGATCCCGGGAGCGAGCAGTGGCTCGGCCGCCGAACCGGGCCACAAGAGGCACGCGAGATCCTGGGCGTGGCCATGGCCATGGGCGCACAGCGCTTCAAGTACACCGAGATCCCTTGGTCCACTACCGATATCCGCTTCGACCACGGAGAGGAGGCCCCTGTCGACGACCCACATTCCAGCACCGACCTGGCCGATCTGCTACGCCAACTGGACACCACGGCCCCACGACCGACCCCCAATGGGGCATCGGCGCTGAACCGATGGATGGCCCAACTGCGCGAAGTGAAACTGGAGGAAGAACTGGTGCTGATGCGGAAGGCCATCGACATCACCTGCCTGGCCCAGCAGGAACTCATGCGGCGGCTGGAGCCCAACATGACCGAGTATCAGACCGAAGCCATCGTGGAGTATGTCTTCAAGATGCACGGTGCGGAGCACGAGGGCTTCCCGAGCATCCAGGGAGGTGGCCCCCACAGTTGTGTGCTGCACTACACCACCAACCGCCGCACCTTGTCCGATGGCGACCTGTTGGTGAGCGACATCGGCGCCGAGTACCACGGCTATACCGCCGATGTCACCCGGACCTTGCCGGCCAATGGGAAGTTCACCAAGGACCAACGCACCATCTACGACCTGGTGCTGGCCGCCCAGGAGGCCGGTATCACCGAAGCACGTGTGGGCAGCCCGTTCAGGGCACCGCATAACACCGCGTGGAAGGTGATCGCCGAGGGGATGAAGGCGTTGGGGATCATCCAGGACGAGGCCGACCTGCGCCGCTATTTCATGCATGGCACCAGCCACTATCTGGGCTTGGACGTACACGACGCCGGCACCTATGGCGAGCTCAAGGCAGGCAGTGTCATCACCGTGGAACCCGGGATCTACATTCCTCGGGAAAGCCCTTGCGACCCACGCTGGTGGGGGATCGGGGTGCGGATCGAGGACGATATCCTCATCACCGAGGCCGGACCGGTGAACCTCTCCGCTGCGGCACCTCGCAAGGCCGAGGAGGTGGAGGCGCTGATGGCGAAGTAGATAGGATTTGGCCAGTTGGGGAACATCCCTTACTTTTGCGGCCCCTATGCCCGTGGCATGGGCTTAGACGAAAAGCGATGGCCAAGAAAGGGAACCGCGTACAAGTGATCCTGGAATGCACCGAGCATAAGACCTCCGGTCAGCCCGGCACTTCCCGTTACATCACCACCAAGAACCGCAAGAACACCACCGAGCGGATGGAGTTGAAGAAATACAACCCCATCCTCCGGAAGATCACCGTTCACAAAGAGATCAAGTAATAGGCGCCTCGCGCAACTATCATGGCTAAGAAGACCGTTGCTACCCTGAAGAAGGAAGGCGGAAAGACCTTCACCAAGGTGATCCGTATGATGAAGAAGGATGGCGCGAAGGGCTATTCCTTCGTGGAGCAGGTGCTGCCCACCGACGAGGCGGACAAGCTGCTCGCAGGCAAGTGATCCATCAACCTTTTCGTGGAAAGGCCGCACCCTCCGGTGTAGGCCTTTTCACATGTCAGGCCCATCCCTAATGGCATTCTTCGGATTATTCGGCAAGAAGAAGGACGAGAAACAGGTCGCTGCGGAAAAGCAGGACCTGGATCAAGGCCTCGAACGTTCGCGCTCCGGCTTCTTCAGCAAGCTGGCCCGCGTGGTGGCCGGCAAGAGCACCGTGGATGATGCCGTGCTCGACGACCTGGAGGAGGTGCTCGTGACCAGCGATGTGGGCGTGGAGACCACCCTGCGCATCATCCAGGCCATCCAGGACCGCGTGAAACGGGACAAGTATGTGAACACCAGCGAGCTCAACGGCATTCTCCGCGAGGAGGTGGCAGCGTTGATGAAGGACCCCGTGCCGGTGGACCCCTCCATCAAGCCCTACGTGATCATGGTGGTGGGGGTGAACGGTGTGGGCAAGACCACCACCATCGGCAAGCTGGCCTACGCCTTCAAACAGGAGGGCAAGAGCGTGATGCTCGGTGCGGCCGATACCTTCCGAGCCGCCGCCGTGGACCAGTTGCGCATCTGGAGCGAGCGTGTGGGTGTGCCCCTGGTGCAGCAGGGCATGGGCGCGGATCCCGCAGCCGTGGCCTATGATACCGTGGAAAGCGCCAAGGCCAAGGGGGCCGATGTGGTCATCATCGATACCGCCGGACGCCTCCACAACAAGGTGGGCCTGATGAACGAGCTCACCAAGGTGCGCAACGTGATGCGCAAGGTGGTGCCCGATGCGCCCCATGAGGTGCTCCTCGTGCTCGATGCCAGCACCGGCCAGAACGCCATCGAACAGGCCACGCAGTTCACCAAGGCCACCGATGTCACCGCCTTAGCCCTTACCAAGATCGACGGTACCGCCAAGGGCGGCGTGGCCATCGGCATCAGCGAACGTTTCGGGGTGCCGATCAAGTACCTTGGCGTGGGAGAAGGCATGCAGCACCTCCAGCTGTTCGACAAGAAGGCTTTCGTGGAGGCCTTGTTCAAGGAGTGATCCCATGAAAGCACGTACCCTTAAGCCCACCAAGGTCAACGTCGTTACCCTGGGCTGTTCCAAGAACACCTTCGATAGCGAGGTGATGATGGCCCAGCTCAAGGCCAACGGCATCCAGGTGGACCATGAGTCGGATAGCGGGGAGCACAACGTGGTGGTGATCAACACCTGCGGCTTCATCGACAATGCCAAGCAGGAGAGCATCGATACCATCCTCAGCTATGTCAAGGCCAAGGACCAGGGCTTGGTGGACAAGGTGTACGTCACCGGATGCCTCAGCCAGCGGTATGCCCCCGAACTCAAGGATGGCATTCCCCAAGTGGATGCCTGGTTCGGCACACGCGACCTGCCCCGGCTGCTGAAGACCCTGAAAGCCGACTACAAGAAGGAACTCATCGGCGAACGCCTGTTGACCACGCCCGCGCACTACGCCTACCTCAAGGTCAGCGAGGGCTGCGACCGGAAGTGCAGCTTCTGCGCCATCCCACTGATGCGCGGCAAGCACGTGAGCACGCCCATGGACCAGCTCGTGGCCAATGCGCAGAGCCTCGCCCGCCAAGGCGTCAAGGAGTTGATCCTGATCGCGCAGGACCTTACGTACTACGGACTCGATATCTACGGCGAACGCAACCTCCATGAACTCGTGGCACGCCTCTGCGATGTGGAGGGCATCGACTGGATCCGCCTGCACTATGCGTTCCCCAGCGGCTTCCCCATGGAGGTGCTGGAGGTGATGCGCGAGCGCAGCAACGTCTGCAACTACCTGGACATGCCCCTGCAGCACGGAAGCACCAACATGCTCAAGCGCATGCGACGTGGCATCACCCAGGAAAAGACCGAAGCGCTCGTCTCCACCATCCGCGAGAAGGTGCCCGGCATCGCCATCCGCACCACGCTCATCGCCGGGTTCCCCGGCGAGACCCCGGCCGATCACGACGACAACCTGCGCTGGATCGAGCGTATGCGCTTCGATAGACTGGGGGCCTTCACCTACAGCCACGAGGAGGATACCCATGCCCATACCATGGACGATGATGTGCCCGCATCCGTGAAGCAGGAGCGTGCGCAGGAGATCATGGAGCTTCAAGGCGGCATCAGCCTCGAACTCAACCAGGCCAAGGTGGGGAAGACCTTCAAGGTGCTGGTGGACAAGGCCGAGAACGGCCACTGGATAGCCCGTTCCGAGTTTGACTCACCCGAGGTGGACAACGAGGTACTGATCCCCTTCAGCGATGACGTGCACCTCCGCGTGGGCGATTTCGCCGAGGTGCGCATCACCGAGGCCAACGAGCATGACCTGCGCGCCGTGGTCGTGGGCGCATAGCCCACGTGCCGATCAGGGGGCGCCATTGGGTGGCCCCGGCGGATAAGCCCCTTCCTATCGCTTCTCGATCTCCAGCACGATGGCCATGGCCGCCTTGCTCGCCGCACCGGCAGCACCAAAGGTCTTGCCCATGGTGTAGCGCATCGATGCCGCATCGGTGAGCTCGTTGCCCATCACCGCGTTCAGTTTCGCGTCCATGCCGGGGGCGGTGCTTGCCTTCAGCGCCGCATCCACCTTGTTGAAGTCGATGGCCTCACGGTACACCAGGATGGTCATCACATCGGTGGTGCCCACCTCGTCGGCCGTCATGCTCTGGTCGCGTGGGAATTGCCGTGTGCCGGTGATGCCGCAGTACGGCGAGTGTTTCGGCGTGTTGGGGAAGAGGATGTAGGTGCTGCCGTCCGTCTCCTGCCCGAAGCAATAGGTGTAGCACTCCACGTTGTTGGTCATCTCCACCTTGAAGCGCGTGCCCTTGGCGATCGGCTTCTCCGTGCGGAAGGTGCGGCCACCGACATGGCGCAGGGCGATGTACTCACCGGTGGCATCGCCCGCCGCATCCACCAGAGGCAGCCCGAAGCGGATGTCGAAGGTGCTTGGCGCCACGTCCACGCCGTCGCCCATCGGATACACGGCATAGGCCTCCTTGGTGAAGTGTCGGAAGTCGTCATAACTCACCCAGGCCAGGCCGTTCTTTCCCCACTCCGGTCCCCAGGAGTTCATGATCTGGAAGCCACCCATGCCCGCCTTGTACTCGTCGTTGAACTTGTAGTCGTCGTATCCGATCACACACATGGCATGCCCGCCGAAACCCTGCATCCCGTAGTCGCTCTGCGCGGGCAGCCACTTGTCCTGGCCCATCATGTCCTGCATGAAACTGCCGCCCACCATCATGCCGATCACGATGGGGCTGCCTTGTGAAAGCTGCTGTTTCATGGCTGCCATATCCACCATGCTGTTCGGGTCGCCTGCCTGGGAGAGGCGCTGGAAGCCTTTGATCTTGAACGGCAGGGCCCGCTGCGTCTCCGCGGTGGAGGGTTCTTTCGAGCAACTCTGATCGGTATAGCCGAACTGGCTGAAGGGCAAGGCTCCATTGCGGCTCATCTGCTCCATGGCCCGCTGGATGTAGCTGCCCTGGCAGTCGCTGCCTTCGATCTTGATCTGGTTGTACATGTACGCCGGACTGAACGCGGTGCTGTTCGGGTCCTTGTTGCCCTCGGCCGCCTCTACGATGGTGCGTGCGGCGTATGCGCTGGCCCAGGCCACACAGCTGCCTTGTTGCCCTTGGTTGAGTCGCTGCGGGGCATACTTCTCCAAGGAGAAACGCTCGGGCAAGGGGGCGTTCACATTGTCGGTGAGCGGTTCGTAAACCTCCGCCTTGTCGTACACCGCCGGGTCCATGTTGCCGCCCGTGGCGAACTGGAGCAGCTGCGCCACGTTGCCACCGCCTTCGCCCAAACAGCCCTTCAGTCCACCGGTGAAGTAGAGCACGGCACCGATGCCCAGCACCAACAACATCAACTTCGGCTTCTTCATCAACAGGCCGATCAGCATCGGCAACAACGAGCCCATGCCGCCACCACCACCACCTTGGTTCGCCCCTCCACCACTGCTGCGGCGGTCTGCACCGGGGTTGCGCTGGTCATCGGTCATTCGGATCGGCATGGCGGTCGGTTTTTAGAGTCGTGTTAGAAGGGACGTGCAGTGTGCCCGAAGGTCACTTCGATGTGCGGGATGAGCCCTTGCCCGTGAGCGTATGCCACCAGAGGATGAAGTCGCTGGCCAGGCTGTACAACGGGTATTGGAACGTGGCGGGCCGGTTCTTCTCGAAGAAGTAGTGCCCCACCCAAGCGAAGCCGTAGCCTCCCACCGGGATCAGCACGAGCCACCACGCGTTCTTTTGAAGAACAGCCAGCGTGATCCACAGACCGATCAAGGAGGTGCCGACGAAGTGGAGCAGCCGACTCACCCGGTTCTGGTGCTCGCTTAGGTAGAAGGGGTAGAACTCCTTCAGCGAGGTGTAACGGATGGGCGGTGTGGCCATGGGGGCGCCGACGTGGGATCCGAAATGTAGGTCAATGTCTTCAGAATTCGTTAGGTGCCGTTGTGGGGTCGAAGTGCTGCCGTCGCGATAGCATGCCCAACCGGTGTTGCCGTGGGCGGTGGACACACAACTCTGGACCTTGATCCACCCAGCAGGGAGCACACGGCGGTCATAGCGCCGACGGCGAGCCACGATATTCCTCTGGTCGGACCGCTGCGCTTCGCGGCGGTCTTCTGGAGTTGTCCCGGCACTGCGCGGCGTCATTCGCGGTGGAACGCGAACCGCGCTCGCCCAAGGCTGTGCGACCGTTGATCCGAAGGGGTCACCACCCCAGGGCTATCGCGTCCTATTTCTACCGCCAGCACTGAGGATGTGCCGGAACAGGAGGCCCAGCGTACGGCGATCCTGTCCCCCTCGTGCCCGCCGAAGCGGGCTCAGGGTGAGGGGGCGGACCAAAGCGAAGCGGCGGTCCGGGGAGCAAGGAACGCTCGCTGGGCCTACTGTTCCCACCCAATGCCGAAGTCTTGACCCTTGACGAATGAAGACGCGACAGCCCTGGTTACCGCCCTGGGGCAGCGGACCATGCCTCCTGCTCGGGCTTCTAACTTTGCGCCCCATGCAGGTAGAGCGGATCGCGTATGCAGCCACCCAGCGGTTCACCGCCCCGGTGCTCGATCACCTGGCGAACGATCCATTCATCCGGGAGTTCCTGCCCCTGCCCGCCGATGTAGAGGGTTTGCGACGTGCGGCACAGGAGAGGACCTTTCCTGCCGAACAGCGCGCGGTGCTCTGTTCGGTGTTGGAGGGGCAGCAGGCACACCTCGATATGCACCCTGCCGTAAAGGCGAACCTGGAGCGGTTGCAACGGCCGGATTGCCTAACGGTGACCACCGGCCACCAACTCTGCCTCTTCACCGGTCCGCTCTACGTACCCTATAAGATCCTCAATGCCATTCGGCTGGCGCGCGAGTCGGAGGCGCTGCTCGGGCGTCCGGTGGTGCCGGTGTTCTGGATGGCCACCGAGGATCATGATCTGGCGGAGGTCGATCATGCCATCATCCGGGGGAACACCGTGCGGTGGACCGATGGTGGGAGCGGACCGGTGGGTCGGATCCGGCTTTCGGGAATGGCCCAGGTGATCGATGCGGCCGTTGCCGCGCTCGGGCTCGGAGCCCATGCGGAATGGGTCGAACGCCGGCTGCGGGCAGCATACGCCGATGGTCGAACCCTGGCCGAGGCCACCCGGCAGTTCGTTCACGATCTCTTCGGCCACCATGGCCTGGTGATCATCGATGGCGACGATCCAGAGCTCAAGCGCCTCTTCGTACCCGTGATGGAGCAGGAACTCCTGCATCAGGTGGTGCAGCGTTCCGTGTCCTATGCCGACCAGCGGATCGCCGAACGGTACGGTGTGCAAGCCCATGTGCGGGAGTTGAACCTCTTCCACCTTCGGCCCGGTGCCAGGTCGCGCATGGTGCCCAATGCGGATGGGGTCCAGGTGCTCGATGGCGGCCCGCAATGGACCATGGAGGACGCTTTGCAGGCCCTTCGCGCCCGGCCGCAGGACTTCTCGCCCAACGTGCTGTTGCGGCCCATCTACCAAGAGGTCGTGTTGCCGAACATCGCTTATATCGGTGGAGGAGGGGAGTTGGCCTATTGGATGCAGTTGCGCTGGACGTTCCAGGCGCTGCAGGTGCCCATGCCCGTGGTTCTCCTGCGGACCAGCGCGGCCACCATCACCACCAAACACGTGCAGCAGTGGCGAGAAATGGGGCTTGCCCTGGCCGATGCCTTCGCCCCGGTGGATCCGCTGAAGACGGCCGTTGCCGAACGGCAGGCGTCCTTCTCCACCGACCTTGCGGACGAGGCAGCCGGGCTGGAAGGGCTCTATGCCGCGATCCTGGTCAAGGCCCATCGCGCCGACCCTACGCTCCGGGGTGCGGTGGAGGCCCGGCGAACGCAGGCTCTGCGTGGTGTCGAGCGGCTGCAGAAGGCCATGCTGCGTGCGGCGAAGCGGGAGCAGGCGGTGTCCATGCGGCGTATCGACAACGTGCATGAAGCCTTGTTCCCTGGTGGTGGCTTGCAAGAGCGGAGGGATAACTTCCTGCCGCATGTGGCCGCCGAAGGGCTGGAGGCCGTGGATCGGTGGCTCGATCTACTGAACCCCCTGGAGAAGACCTTCGCCGTGGTGGTGGAGCCGTGATCAGTGTACGAAACGCTGGCTCTCCTGCCGTACGCCGTCGGTGATCCGGAACAGGTAGGCTCCGCGGGATAGCGATATGCCGTTCAACTCCGTACGGCCATCCATCGTGGTCGTCCCGTTCAGGATACGTCGCCCCGTCATGTCCACCAACTCGTACACACTACCGGCCGCGAAGTCGTGGACGGCCGTCCAGTCGTCACCTTGTCCGAAGAGCACCAACGGCAGCCTATCGTTCCGGCTCATGATCACCGCCACCACCCCCGAAAGCGTACTCACCCCATCTTCATCCGTCTGGCGCAGACGGTAGTAACTCAGCCCTACGTACGGGTGTCGGTCCAATTCCTGATAGGTCCTCAGGACCGTGCTGTTGGGCGCACCGGGAACGTCCAGGACATGTTCGAAGTGCTCGCCATCACGGCTGCGCTCCACGGTGAACAAGGCGTTCCGTTGCTCGGTGGCCGTGGCCCAGTTCAAGCGGACCATGGCCCCATCCGGGGTGGCGGTGAATTCCAGCAGGGTGATGGGCAAGGGGTTGTCCACCGTGGTGGAGGCCAAGGTCCATGGTGTGACGCTCGCGTTGAACAACGATTGCACCGCCGCCGTGGGGATGCTACCCGCCGTGAAGGTGCCCGTTGCTCCGCCATTGCCGCGGTCGCGCCAGATGCCTGGGGCGGGTATGGCCGTATCGTCCCAACGCGCCACGCGCAGGTCGGAGAGGTCGGTGACGCCACAGCTCGCCGGGGCTTCCCACGTGAGCGTGATCACCGCATTGGGTGTGCCTGCCACCCGGTCGATCGTCCAGTACTCGCATGTGCTCACATGGTGAAGTGTGGGTTCGCCGGTGGTGCCCCAGATCGCAGCCGATACCGGGAAATACTCGGCGCGGAACACGTCCGTGGCCGTACCCGTGATGCTGCTGACCCCACAGGGGCGCAGGTCCGTGCCCTTGCCTACGGGGAAGGTGAAGTTGGTGAGCCCCACTTTGGCCATCGGACCCGCAACGAAGCTGGCATCCGAGCCACCCACCACACTGCTGCCCGCCCGCATGGTGAGCAAGCCTGCCGTGGAGTTGATCCGCCCATTGGTGAGGGTGAGCACGTTGCGTACCGCCAAGGGCTGGTTCAGGATCAGGTTGCCCGAAGGTTTGTCCATGACCAGGTTATGGAATACCTCCTCGAAACCGGCGGTGCTCAGGGTCTGGTTGCCCGTACCGTTCAGCCGGATCGTGCCATTGGTCTCGTCCAGGGTGGCTTCGGTGGGGCCCAGGTTGGTGTAGTTGCCCGCCAGGAAGATGGTACCGCCGACCCCGGCGCCTTGCAGGTCCACGGCCCCGCCAGTGCCAATGGTGAGATCGCCCGAGAACGATACCGTGTTGCCTGGCACCTCATTGCGCAACACCGCTTCGTTCGCGGCGGTGCCTTGTACGGTGAAGCTCGTGGCGGTCAAGGTGCTATTGCCCGTTACCGTGAGACTGATCGGGGTTCCGGAGGCGGTGCGCTGCACCACGATCGGGCCTCCTACTGCCAGGCTGCTCGAGTTCTGGACCGTCAGGTTGATCGGGGTGCCACTGTTGGTCTGCACCACCGCCGCACACGTGGCGTTGCCGCCTGCGGTCACACCTACAACGCAGTGGTTGTACGCCGTTTCATCGATCCGTACGAGGGTGGTCGGGGTGGGTACCGTGGCATCGTCCCAGTTCTTGCAGTCGAACCAATCCGTGCCGCCGGGACTCACGTTCCCGCGCCAAAGGCCGGGCGTGAACGTGCTGGAGGTGATCGGCATGATCGGGGCCAGCAGCCAGTTGGGAAGTCCACTATTATAGGCGGCACAGGTCCCATAGCTCGACCAGTTCGCCGTGTTGTCCAGCCGGATGATCCAATCCCGCTGGCTCCCCGGTGTGATCGGCCCCGTGTACTTGTTGTACTGTTGCGTGGAGGTCGGGGCCATGCTGAAGCAGGCCATGCCCATCGGCAGGTTGCTCCAGCTGTTGTAGGCGGTATTGCTACAAGTGGCCGGTGGCGGCGATGCCCAGACCCCTGTGGTGGAGAATCCGTAGAGCGGGGTGCCCGTGTAGGTGGCGTTGTGCCCACCGGGCGTGTTGGTGGTCCAGGTACCGCCTTGCATGAAGAAGATCTGGTCTCCTCCCGAGTTCATGTCCACCGCGGTGAATCCGTTGAGCGATACGCACGACCAGTTGCCGTCGGGCGCGATGCCCACCACATTGCCCGGGCCTGCGTTGCCACGGATCCGGAAGGTGATCACCTGGCCGGCGGGAAGTGTAGGTCCGGTGCGGGTCAGTTCCACCGTGCCTTCGTTGTTCCCCCAGGTGGTGGCACTGCACCGGGCATATCCGTTGTCCGTTACGATCAGCTTGGTACCCGTGGTGATGGGCTTGAAGCAGAAGAAGCTCACCAGGTCCTCGGTGACATTGCCGCTACATGCGCCGTTGTTGGTGTTCAGCCCTACGATCACCAGGTCGCCCGGCGCGAGGGTGGTGGGAGGGCTGTCGTCGTCGGCGATGTTCAAGATACCGGTGTTCTGTGCGCCAATGGCGGTGCCTCCAGGTACGGCGGTGATCGTCAAGGTGACCTGTTCCGTGTTCTCGATATGGTAGCCACCGGCGCCGTTATCACCGTTCACCACCACATTGAACGTGATCGAGGTGGCACCTGCCGCGTACGCCAGGTTGAACGTCGGGGGGC
>SSGN01000182.1 GCA_008016945.1 Flavobacteriales bacterium | reverse complement strand
GTGCTGGGCAAGCTGCCGAACCTGCAGTACTTCGCCTCGGTCTCCGGCGGCCGCATCATCAAGGGGCGGTTCCCGATCCTCGATCCGGATCCGCCGAGTTCGTCGGACGCTCCAGCAGCCACCGCAGAGGCAATCCGATGATCCGCGCCGTCGCGGTGATCTCGTTGGTCTGCCTGCTGGTGCTGGTTCTCTACCTGCCATCGGCGCATCCGCCCGAGCGCTTCCTGGCGCAGTTGCGTACAGAGCATGAGGCGACCGCCGCGTACTGGGGCGACGCCCCGGCGCTGCGCATCTTGTCGCGGGCGCTGAGCGTGCAGGACTCGGCACGACAGGCCGCACCCATTCCGTCATCCGCCGACGCCCCACCGGCCAACGCGGTGGACGGCGCCGTCGCGCGCGAGATGGCCACGGTCAACCAGCGCCTGTTCAACAACGCCTATTTCAGGTCGATCGACGCCCTGCTGCTGCTGGCCAGCTTCCGCTTCGCCACACTGATCGAGTGGCTGCCGTGGTTGCTGGCGTTCACCGCCGCCGTGCTGTTGGATGGATACATCGTTCGGCAGATCAAGGCCAAGGAGTTCCGGCAGCACGACCCCGAGTTGTTCGCGCTCTACACCTGTGGCGCGATCGTATTGGTCTGCGCGACGGTGGTCGGCTTCGTCGTGCCGTTCACCCTGCACCCGCTGACGATGCCCTGCGTGCCGCTCGTGGTCAGCCTGCTGCTCAGCAGGGCATTGGGGAGTTTCCATCGAAGGGGAATGTGACTGTTACCAGCCCGACGCCATCGGTGCACAAGCCTGCGTGGCCGCGGAGCGGCCTGGCACGCCTCACTCTGGACCCGTTGCCGTCACTCGACCTGCCGCCATCACCGACAGCAATGCAGCGTGGCCAGCCCTTTGATAGCGGCCGCCGCGCACTTCCACGCACAAGGCCAGTTCTCGCTGATCGCTGTACCACTTCGACTACCGCAGCAACCTCAAGATGAAGCGCTCGCCATCCTCGATGAGGACCGGCTCCGTACCGTTGTGCTCACGCATGCATTTCACGATCTTTCTTGGAACGCCCATACCGGAGTTTTCGAGGTAACGATAGTCACGCATGACGTCCTTGATCAGTTGATTGCGCGCCGCTCGACAGCCGCTAAGCATTCGTGCCGGCGTAATGCCGTTTGGCAGACGACCGGGCGAGACAATCTCCATCCGGTCGTCATAAATCGTGAGTTCGATGTCGGTGCTTGACAGCAGGTAGTCGCGATGGACGAGCGCGTTGACGACGGCCTCGCGCACGGCCTCTCTTGGAAAGGCCGAGACCTCTTCCCGACGCGCGCCGCCCTCTTCGAGATGGCCAGCGACGGCGGTGTTGCGCTGCACGAAAGCGAGCGCTTGTTCCACGAGCCCCGCTTCTACGATCTCGTCAGCATCACTCAGCAACGGCGTGAGGGCGCCACGCAACGCGCTTCGCTCTCGCGCACCGTAATCTTTGCTGTTGCCTGGAAACGCGGCAGCGTCAATGCCTGCTTGGGGAAGGAATCGATTGGGCGTGCGCCCGAAGAGAAGCATTCCCGACACGGTTATGCCATCCTCGACCATGATCTCCGTATTGAACAGCAGCGTCGCCCAGCCAGCTTCATCGTCGTCGGCTGGTACGTCTTGCTGCCGAACCCGAACGAAGTAGTTCTTTAGTCGGCGGAGGTCAAGGTCCGCGAACACAGCACCCGACACCGGGCGCAGCTCGGCACGGAACGTACCGCGTTGCTGGAACAGGCGACTCAGCTCTTCTGGCGAAGGCTCGCGACTCTGCGTGCCCACTCGGATGTAGTACGCGTTCTTGTTGTTGTGCCATAGCGTCTGGACATCGAAGCCGCGAGATACCCGAACAACAGCAACATCCCTTCCGGGCTCAACGTCCTTGACGACCTCATAAAAGGGGATCAGCCCTGGCCGAACTTTGTCGCGGCAGGCCGTCATCACCCATTCTTCGGGGTTGTCCCGAGTGATTCCACTGACGCTGCCGTCGTCCTCGACGCCCAGCAGAACCACTCCACCCTGGAAGTTCGCAAAGGCCACCAGCTCCTTGGCGAGATCATGGTTCTGGATCACGTCTCGCTTGAATTCCACGCCGGAGTTTTCTCCGTTGTGGATCATCTCAAGGAGTTCAGTGCGGGTCATGCTCATCTCTAAAACCCATATTTCTGGCGGCGCATCTCAAACGCAGTCTTGCCGCCTTCAAGAATCTCTTCGACCATCTCGCGCACCGGCTGCATGTCGATTGATCCCATGTGCCGTTCGCTGACGCGTCCTTGCACGGTCTCGTTCTGTATGCCCGTCGAGAGCCCAATGATCAACTCAGCATCACCGAGGACCGGGATGTTTGCATTGTGCGTAGAGAAAACGAACTGCCGCTTGCGCTTCTCGTCCTTCATCGTCGGCACCACTCCGTCAGTGATGAAGCGGTTGGCGAGATCGTCTTCAGGTTGGTCGACGACGAGCGGCGCCTCAGACTCAAGCAACAGCAGAAGCAACACTGCTGTCGCCTTCTGGCCCGTCGAAAGTGCTTCGATCGTCTGCCACGTTTCCGGCTCGCCTTCCGACGACGTGTTGAGCTCCACGCTCGTCGTTGCCGGCAACTCCAACTCTTCCAGCTTCATGAACACGTCGGGAGCGGCTTGAGCTAGGCGTTCGGCTGCAGCCGGCGGAAAGTTGTAGGCGCTGATTAGCGCGTCCTTCCCCTCGCGGCAGCGCTGCGCGAAGTCAAGCAACGACAAACTGTCTCGGCTCTTGAGCCTCTCCAGCAGCGCGGCCAAGTTCCCGCCGACCGATTCTCGTAGCAACTTTTCGAGGGGCTCGCGGTTGCCGCCCATCGTTACCATGGCCCGTACCCTGCCCGTCAGCTTTCTGGTTACGCGCTTGGCGGCTTTCTCAAGCGCACGGTATTCCGCAGACTGAAGGTTGAACCACTCATCCAGCAAATTGCGCCGGCTTCCCTGATGAGCGGCAAGGTCGCGGGTAAGGTTCTCCTTCTTCTCCCGAAGGGGTCTCAGCTCCTCGATTTGCCTGCGCAGGCGAATGAACTCCTCGCCGTCGATCTTCGACTTCTGAAGTTCCCGCAGGAGCGCCTGATAGGTCGCCTCCACCGCCTGCTTCTTCTCGTCCCATTTGCCACGCAGCGCAGACACCTCCCCATCAGCCGCGCCAAGGGCCTTCTCCATTTGCTCGGAGCAGCCGCGAACTTGCGCGGCGAGCCTGTCGAGGATGCCCACTCCCTCCGCCAGAATGGCGCCATTTGGCAGGCCATCGAGTGCCTTGGTAGACAGGAAGGCAGTATCGATCGGCACCAGGTCCGCCAACTCCTGTCGCAGGGCCGCAATGGGTGCAAGCCGTTCCCTAATGGTCGCCAGAACGCGCTCCTCGCGCACAAGCAGGCTCTTCTCTTTGAGACGCTCCTCCAGGCCGGCCTCCTGAAACCGCTTCTGCGTCTCTTCGAGGCTCGGGAGCAAGCCAAGACGCTCTTCGATCAATTTCATTTCGCGCTGTACGTCCGTGATCCTGCCCCGCGAGCGTTCCAGTTCCAAACGCAGCCTCGCCTTCTGCGCGCCTGCGTTTGGATCGCGTTCAACGAAACGCTCTAGTAGCAGCGTCAGCTTCTCGCGACTCTTCGTGAGCTCGGAGATTTCATGCTGGCCGAACACTTCGACGCCTGGAACCACGTCTCGCGGCGACAGGTTCAGAACATCGCCGAACTCGTCCTTGACGACTGGCGGGTTTGGAATCGTTCGTTCAATTGTGTAGTCATGTTTCGCGGGATGATGCGAGCGCACGAGCAGAGACACCTTCGTGCCGCTCTTCAGGACGTACTTCAGCACTCCCTGATGGGCTTTCGTCGCTTCTTCGCCAATTGGATCAATCGCCAGCGCGTAGCGCAGGCTCTCTATAACGGTGGACTTTCCGGTGCCTCGGCCGCCCACCAGCACATTGAGGTTGCCGTTGAAGTGCAGGCGGGTTCCATCAAGAAAGCCACCCTCCCACGCCATCGCAATGAACTCGGCGTGTGGCTCCGGCCGGGGATCGCTGCTCAGACGAATACGCGAGCCAGGATCGAGAAAGGCCTGACGTAGCCCCTCGACGGACAGCGCCGACATCTTTATGTAGCAGCTCGATCGGGGATCGACGAGATCCTCCGGACTGTTTACATCGGAGGCGTTGATGGTGGCGACCGGCCGGTCCCGCTTGTGCGCAGCGTCCTTGTTCTCAAGGATGGCCCGTACGTTCTGCGGCGCATCGCTGGCAGGCCCTGGCAGTGCGCAGGCATGCAGGTCTGGCGACTTCCACGCATTCACGCGGGGCTGCCCCTCAAGCGTCGCCAGAAGCCCGTTGTCGGCGGCGACATGGGCAGCGATGCAGATGCCGCCCTGCTCACGGACGCACTCCATCAGCTTGATGCAGTTCTTGTCGCCGTTTGGCGAGAGGACCTTGTGGTCGCGAACCCCAAGCTGACCGATCATCCGCTCCAAGCTGCTGTCCTTGTCGGGGTCGTAGAGGCAGAGGAAGTGGACGCCGTCGTCCGACGCTGCCTCAAACCCTCCGAACACGAAGATACCGGCTGCCCGCGCCGCCTGGATCAACCCCAGAGAATCGCTGATTCGGTAGTGGTCCGTGACCGCGATTGCCTCAATGTGGTTCGCGCGGCACGCCTCGACCATCGCTGCGTTGTAGTCCGCTTCGTTCTGAAACTGGCTTTGTTTGGCATGCCGGCCGTGGTACGCAAAGGGGTTGACCTGGAGCGCACAACGGTAGAAGCGTGCCCCGTTCGGTTGCTTCAGTGCCTCGATCAGCGCTTTCGACCGCGTCTTGTTGCTTTCAGTCATCGTCATCTCCTGCCCGCATCCATAAGCATTCTTGGGTCAACAAGCAACTAGCCCACGTTCACGGGCACGAGCGTCATCGTGTCATTGCCAAAGATGTCGATGACCTTGACGGCCACCGTGTAGCGCCCCGGCCGATCGTAAGTGTGCAGGGCCGTGGTTAGATCAAGCTCGCGACTCTGCCGCGTTCGGAAGCTCTGCCACTCGTTCTCGAAGATGTACCCGCCGGTCCATCGCTCCTCAAACTGCATGGACAGTTCGCCCTGCGGTCCCTCAAAGCCCGGCAACGTAGCGACACCACCCAGGCCCGTACCAACGGGGACCTTGATGATCTCCTTACGCTGCAGATAGTCGAAGTCGACAGCCCAGTAGTCGACCCAGTCCGTCCAGTGCTTGGTGAGTCTCTCTTTCTTGACGATGCCGTCCTTGCTCTTGCTGACCTTGTAGAGCTGCCCCTGCTCGCACATGACTTCGCTCTTGCCTTCCTTCATCGCGGCAATCGCGGCTTCAGCAGCACCCTGGGTGTAATAGACGGAGAAGTCGGTCAGCTCGATCCTGACCGCGAGCTTGGCCTTCTTGTCGTAGCGCGGCGTGGCTTCGACGAAGCTGATGTCGTGGAAGACCACCTGGCCCCTGTCCACAGCGCGCTTGTCGAACACTTCGGCAGGGATGTATTTCGGCGTGAGATCGATGCCCTTCCCACGGGCCTCTTCCAGAACGGCGGGGAACAGTCCCATTTCGAACTCGAAGGCCAGAATGTCCACACGTGACGCACCGCGCTTGCGGCATTCGGTGATGACCTCTTCGACGAACAAGCGCCCGACGGGCAGATTGATCGGGCCGATCACCACCAGACGCCCGTTCCGCGCGCCGTGGAAAAAGCCGTCCTGCGCTTGCCCGCTTTGGCCTCCGCCGAAACCGGTGGCCTTGTAGGCCCGCAAGATCAGCTCGCGGAACTCGGCTTCCTTCTGCGCCAGCGCTTGCGCCTTCTGGGATCCCGTCAAGCGTCCACCGACGTTGAGATAGGCCTGCCGCTCGTAGCGGCCAAGGTTCAGCACCTCGAAGGCTCGGAAATCTTTTTCGGCGGCCTTCTTCTCACGTTGCACGCCGATTAGGCGCTTGCGCGTAGTGTGAATGCCGAACTTGCCTAAATCGGTAGTGATCCATTTGCGGCCAAGCTTCTCGGCAACGGCAGCGGTCGTTCCAGAGCCGCAGAAGAAATCGGCGACCAAGTCACCTTCATTACTACTGGCTTTGATCACTCGCTCTAGAAGCGATTCCGGCTTTTGGGTTGCGTACCCGGCAGACTCCTTTGCCTGCGAGTTGATTGGGTTCAGATCAAGCCACATGTCTTGAATGGGAACACCGAGCATTTCATCGAGATAACGCTTGTAGCGGGGCACCGCTCCCTCGCTCGGCTGAACGATTCGCCCTTGCTCGTAGAGATTCTGCATGCGTTCGCGCTTGAAGCGCCAGAACCGCGTGATCCCGAGAAACTCGTATCGCGGGTTCCCCTTCGACGCACCGCCGGGCGCGTTCAGATCAGCCAGCTCGAACCTACGGTTTGTGCCCTCCTCGACATTCTTGTAATGTGTCCGAAGGTATTCTTGATCGTAGGGGGTGTACTGGACATTCCACGTGTATCGATCGCTCTTTGTGTAGAGCAGTACCACGTCATGCAGTCGTCCGAGGTGCTGTGACCCTTGGCCGCTGTCGCTATGTGCTGTTTGACGCTTCCAGATAATCTGGTTGACTGCGCGATCCTTACCGAACACCTCATCCAGAATTCCTCGTACATAGTGCGATACGCCCCATCCCATGTGAACGTAAATCGTGCCATCGTCCGCCAGGAGGTCACGCATGAGGATCAGGCGTTCGTAGAGCATTGCGACGAAGCTATCTGCGCCGCGTCCCCAGGTGTCCCGGTACGCAATTTGCTCCAACAGGTTAGCCTCCTTGTGGAAGGTCTCATCGCCGATCTCGATGTCCATACTGAAATCTGCACCTACGTCGAATGGCGGATCGATATAGATCAGCTTGAGGCCCCCTGCGTCCTCGATTTGTTCACGTAGCGCGCCTGCCTTGAGTGACGAGAGAATTAATTTGTTGTCGCCCCAGATCAGCTTGTTTGTCCAGCCCCGCTGCTGGCGGCCCCGGCTGTCGAACAGGTCTTCCTGCGTCTTGGTTTCAGCGCGCGGCTCGTCGATATGCTCGAGCGTTTGGAAGGGCAGCACCGTCGTGCATACGTCCCGCGTCTTCCCGTTCCAGACCAGCTCAATCTCGCGCTTGTCCTCGAAGAGGATGAAGCGGTATTTCTCCGGCAGCGCCTTGCCCTGCTGGATCAACGTGACCAGGTCGCGCTGTTCGGCTTCGCTCAGGTCGTAGGACTTCTTGTCTTGCTTAGCCATCATCAGTTCTCTTGATACTCGCGGAAGGTGCTCGCCAGCCCCGCGAACGACGACGGCTTGTGCTGATCGAAACTCTCCTGATCGACGTAGACGAAGCGGTATCGCGGCCCGCCATCGTCCTTCGTCGCGGTCGTGGCGTCCTCGCACCACTGGCGCAGTCGCGCCATTTTCTGGGGCAGATCAAGCTCTTCGCGACCCTTGGTCTCGACGACCCAGATCACACCGTCCGTCGTGCGCACCAGGAAGTCCGGCGTGTAGGTCGACAGCTCGCCGTTGCTCTTGACGTATTCGATCTTGAAGCCGACGGCCATGTAGTTCTTGCCGAACGCCTGCACGTCCGGTGCGGACTCCAGGAACGCGGCAAAGGCTAATTCCAGGCCGTCGGCGTTCACTTCGCCGACGATGCGGTTGAAGACCGACTTGCGCGCCTGCACGAAGCCGCGCGGCTCGGTACGGAAGGGCCGCGTGTCGCGCAGGCGGATTTGGCCGTCGATGCGCGAGCTGCCGCCCTCATAGATCGTCAGCTTGTTGATCGCGGCGCGGAACTGATCGAAGACCACCTTGCCGGCTTCGGGCTCCGACAGGTTCCGCAGAATCACCGGGTCTTCGAGGTCGACCGCAGCCTCGAACAGGTGGTCGCGGATGAACTCCTTGACCTTGGGATAGATCTGGTCGTAGCCGCCGACCAGGCGCAGGTCCTTGAGCAACTGGCGGGCGAAGAAGGCCACGACCGAGCGGTAGTCGCCCGATCCGGTGCCATCAAGATGCATCGTGTGATCGACCTCGCCCTCCAGCATGGTTTTGAAGACGATTTCGCGGGTCTCTTCCGGCGTGAAGGCCTTGAGCGGCAGCTTCGCGTTGCTGAAATGCTCCGGCTCCAGCTCGGTCAAGTCCTTGAATTCACGGTTGAAACGCCGGGTCAGGCGCGGCACCGCGATATCGAGCCGGTCGATGTTCTTGTCCGTGGATTCGGTCTCGACTTCGACTACCAGCGAGTCCTTGCGCTCCTTCCCGCCCGCGCCACCCATGGGCACACGATCGAAGGTGACGCCTTCGTTCTGGATCGACTCGACAAACTCCATGAAGGCTGGCGTCCCCATGACCGACACGGTTTCGCGCTGCTCGCTGCCGAAATACATCCGGCGCAGGCCTCGCCCGAGGGTCTGCTCCGGCAGGATGTTGCTCTTCGCGGCATACGCGCGCAGGCCGACGATGGTGGTGACGTTGCGCACGTCCCAGCCTTCCTTGAGCATCAGCACGGAGACGATGGCCTTGTAGGGCGACTTCCAGGTGTCGATTTCATTGGACTGCCTGCGCAGAATCTCCAGCTCGTCCTTGTTCTTGCTCGACGCAGCCTCGGAAATCTCGCCGTTGGCCTTGGTGTGGATGACCAGCACCGCGCCCTGCAGCTCTGGGCAAATCTTCTCCAGGTGCAGGCCGACCTCGTCGCAGTTCTTGGTGTCGTCCACCATCACGAACAGCACGGCCTTCTTGCCGAGCTTTTCGTGCTCGGTGTAGCTCTTGCGCCACTCCTCGACGCCGAGCTGGAGGTAGTCTGCATACTTCTCGGTGATGAGCGGGCTCTTGTGCTCCGTGAGCTTGGCGCGGCTGGCCGCATCCGGCAGCACCGGATGCTTGACCACGTTTTGCGCGATGGCCTCGACCAGAGGGTAGTCGCTGACGGTCTGCACGAAGATCGCGCCGTTGTCATGGCGCGGCGTCGCGGTCACGTCCACCTGTATCGTCAGCCGCAGGTCCTTCTGCAGCATCCGGTGGTGAATGTCCTGAATGCACTGAAACCAGGCCAGGCGGTTGTCGTGGATGTGGTGCGCCTCGTCGTTGAACACGGCCAGTTCGTCGATTTCCCGGACGACCTCGCCCAGATCGACGGCGCTGTCGTTGGTCTTGCCGACCGGCCGGTTGCCGAACGGAGCCAGGAAGTAGTCGCGCAGATCGTCGTCATCGAGGGACGGCTCGGGCACGTCGCCGAGATAGACACGGTGAATGTTGGTCAGGAAGATGTTGCCGGTCGGGCGGACGATCCGCACTTCGTCCTGAATGTGCAGCGCCACCTGAAAGTCATCGCGCCAATTTTGCCCGGCATGGCCGTTGTCCGGGAGCACGGGGTCGTTGAAGAAGATGCGCAGCCCGTCGAAGTCGGCGCGCAGGCGATCGAGTACGATGATGTTGGGCGCGATCAACAGGAAGTTGCGCGCCAGTGTTGAGTTGGCCTCGTAGCACTTGTGAAAGTAGCACCAGGCCATCAGCAGCGAGAGCACCTTGGTCTTGCCCGCGCCGGTGGCCATCTTGACCACGAAGCGTGGCCAGTCTTCATCGAACATGTTGCTCGACACCGCGCCCGACGCATCGAAGCGCAGCAGGTCGAACTTGTCGCGCGCGCCGCGCACGTCGTAGAGCCAGATCACGGTCTCGACTGCTTCGCGCTGGGCGAAGTAGTAGCGAAACTGCATCTGAGTTCCGTCGGCCAGTTCGCTGGTGTGGGCGGTCTCGAACCACCAGGCCAGCAGCGCGCGCGACGTGGCGGATGCTCCCGCGTACTTTGCGTCCCGCCACGCCTCGACCTCTTCGCGGACCTTTGCCACCAGCGGCGGCAGCAACTTCTCGTATGCGGTGCTGCGAAGCTCTTCGGCAGCCGGAAACCAGCGGAGCTCTGGCTTCAGGACTTCGTAGGGTGATCGAGGGAAATCTTTGTGGAGAGCCATGTACTTGCCTTACCGCGTGCGGACCGGTTCAAAGCTGATCTTGAGCTTCGCGCCGATTGCCTGCGCGAACTTCTCGAGCGTCCGCGTGGAAGGTGTCGTCCGGCCGGCCTCCATGCGCGCGATGTTGCTCTGAGTCGTGTGCATACGCTCCGCTACTTCAGCCTGTGTGAGGCCGGCACGGCCGCGCGCCTCGGCAATGGCCTCTGCCAGCGCAAACTCCTCGTCCAGTGCGTCGTAGGCCTTGCGATAGCTCGGTTCCTTCGACCACTTCGTATGTAGGTCTCTCAGCTTGGTCACTTGACCTCCTTCGCCCGCTACAAGGCAAGTTCCAGTTCGTGGTTCTGTGGCCCGACACGAACAACTTGAGCGGCACCACTCTCTGCGTGGACCGCCCGCAACCGTGTCATTCACACGAGGCTATCATATCGAAAATGATATAAGCGGTAAGCAAGAATGTCCGCGCCACAGCCCGCGGATGCCGAGTTCCTGTCGCGCACGATCTACGCCTGTCGTTGTGCCTTGCAGTTTTCAGGGAAGCGCATTTCTTTGGCCTTGTGTTGGCTACGCAGCGTTCTGTGGCTTGCCGCAGGGTTCGCGAGCGACGGCTCTCGTGGCGCTACCTGAGAACACGTTGGGGCGAAAGGCAACAATAAGACCGATTGCCGAATTCCAATGCGGCCAAGCAGGCGATCGACCGGGACCAATGCAGCCGCTGTCGCTCCGACTGCTGCCGGCCCTCTGAGAGCACCCACGATTCCCCAGTCGCGTCCCATTGGCCAGCAGCTCCCCCGATCCCGAAAACCCCCTCACAAACCCCGCATTCCGCGCGGCTCCATGGCGCACCCCACCCTACCCTTCGGTCACGCGCTCGACAGAGCACCGCCAGCAGCCACCGACCCGAGGGAAGCGCCATGTTCTCCGCACTGCCAACCGCCCGCCAGGAGCAAGCCCCGCACGGCGCCCCGGAGGCTGAGCACCCGGACACCATCGAGACCCGCCTCTGGCTGGAAGAACACGAGTGGCTGTACGGCCTGCTGCGCAGCAGCGACAACGTCTCGCCGACGTTCCGCTTCCCGGACCTGATCAGCGCCTGCGTGTCGCTGGTGTTCGCGCAGGACGACGCAGCCCAGCGCATCTTCGACTTTCTCGGCAGCCAGCTGGTGCTGCGAGCGCCCGCCACACCGAGGCGGCGCGAGTCGATGTGGCGCCAGCAGTACGACCTGCTGCTGGCCGTGCAGCGCTCGCCGGCCAACCGCCACCCGCATCCGAAGTTCCAGCTCGACCAACTGACCACGGCCTGCGTGGCGCTGTGCCGCCAGTTGGAGCGCGCCGGCACCCTCGTCCTGCAGCAGGCACGCCTGAACATGGCCGATCGCTCGACGCGCTGGCGACTGCCCCGCGCTGACTGATAGCGCTGCGAGCCTGGCCCCGCCGCCCAGCGTCACCCGACCTCACCCTGCCGGCCAGCGTCCCGGCCCTACCCGAACCCGACCCAGGCCGTACCGACGGCCCAGACCTCCCCTCGCCAGCCCCCCGGCCGGCGGTTGTTCTGTCCTGGAGTTGACGACGGGTTGAGCCATGCGTTCGAGTTGCCTTGCCGGATCGATCCTGCTGCTGTGCGCACCGCTGCACACCATGGCGTGCTGGGAGCAGGCGGCGCAACGCTATGGGCTGGCCGCCGAACTGCTCTACGCCGTCGCGCGCGTCGAGTCGGACCTGAATCCGCGCGCCGTCAACCGATCGCATCTGCAACGCACGGGGTCCTACGACATCGGCCTCATGCAGATCAACAGCACGCACCTGCGCACGCTGGCCCGCCACGGCATCACCGAGGCGCAGCTGTACGAGCCCTGCACCAACATCCACGTCGGTGCCTGGCTGCTGGCCCACTCGTTCGCCCGCAACGGCGTCACCTGGGATGCCGTGGGCGCCTACAACGCCGCGTGCTC
>SSGN01000155.1 GCA_008016945.1 Flavobacteriales bacterium | reverse complement strand
GCCTCGGCGATCTGTTTCTGCTGGCGACCTGCCTTCTTCATGCGCTGTATGATGCACCTTTGCTCATCGGTGATATGGCTCATTCTTGCAACGGATTGGACCCCAGCACAAGGGTAGATCGTATCCTCCATTCAGAGAGGAGCGAGGGGCGAAAGCCTCTCCTCCTCCTGAAAAAAAGATCAGTCGTCTTGTCGGTCTATCCGATTGCGTTTATGAGTTGAATCCGTGTTCTTCTCTTCTTCACCTCTTCACTTCTTCACTTCCTCCCTCCCGGATCCGACCGCGCATACACCGTGTCTCCCTCAACGACCGCGTAACACCGGATATGGCCAAAGGTGCGCGACCATCCTTGCACAGGCCGATACGGAAGGTCCGTTGTACCGCGCCCATGATACGGGCATCTCGGTGAATGTATGCGGGCGAAGAGCAATGCGCATCGGCCGCCGACGGACGACCACATGGGGTTCACCGTGGCCCGATCAATGTTGACGATCCGATAAGATCAGGATGACGAAGCACTAACCCTGGACCGGTCCCTTTGCAGCGCAAACACAACGAAGAACATGATCGCTCTGAAGAACCATACGCTGAGCTTGCTGCTGATCGCCTCGGTGGCCGTGGCCATGCCCGCCTGTAAGAAGAAGGAAGGGTGCACCGATCCCACCGCCAAGAACTACGACCCCGATGCGGACAAGGATTGCTGTTGCGAATACAACACCAGCACTCCTTCGGCCGCCATCACCATCTCGGGCAGCATCACCGGCAACACCAACTGGACCCGCGACAACCAGTACCTGCTGAGCGGTTTCGTGTACGTGGAGGACGGCGCCACCCTGAACATCCAGGCCGGCACCATCATCAAAGGCGACAAGCCCAGCAAGGGCACCCTCATCGTGAAACGCGGTGCACGTATCGTTGCCGAAGGCACCGCCAGCCAGCCCATCGTCTTCACCAGCAACCAACCCGCCGGTAGCCGCGACCGTGGCGACTGGGGCGGCCTGATCATCTGCGGCCGCGCACCGCACAACCAACCCGCAGACCCCATCGTGGAAGGCGGGCCCGACGCGGTGTATGGTGGCAACGACCCTGCCGACGACAGCGGCATCCTGCGCTATGTACGCATCGAGTTCGGGGGTATCGCCCTGCAACCCAACCAGGAGATCAATGGCCTCACCCTGGGCTGCGTGGGCCACGGCACCATCGTTGACCACGTACAGGTGAGCTACAGCGGCGATGATAGCTTCGAGTGGTTCGGCGGTACCGTGAACGGCAAATACCTCGTGGCACACCGCGGCCTCGACGACGACTTCGACCAGGACTTCGGCTGGCAGGGCCAGGTGCAGTACGGCCTGGTGGTGCGCGACCCCAACGCCGCCGATGTGAGCGGAAGCAACGGTTTCGAGTGCGATAACGATGGCGCAGGCAACGCCGTGGCACCCTACACCCAAGGCATCTGGAGCAACGTCACCATCCTGGGTCCGCTCACCGCAAGCAGCACCATCAACGACCTCTACAAGCGTTCCATGCACCTGCGCCGCAACACCAAGACCCAGGTGTACAACTCGGTCTTTGCCGGATACCCCACCGGTTTGCTGATCGACGGTAGCAGCACCGAGACCAACGCCACCAACAACGAGCTGCGCATCCGCAACACCATCCTCGCTGGCATGACCAACAACTTCGCCGTGGCCAGTGGCAGCACCTGGGACATCAGCTCCTGGTTCAGCACCAACGGATGGAACAACGCGGTGTACCCCAACACCGGCGACCTCGGCCTGGCGATGCCCACCAGCCTCACCAACCCGCAGCTACTGCCCTTGGCCTCCAGCATCCTACTGAACGGCGCCGATCTCAGCACCGCCCCGCTGAACAACGGTTTCTTCGATGTGGTCGCCTTCCGTGGCGCGTTCGGCACAACCGACTGGACCAGCGGCTGGACCAACTTCGACCCGCAGAACACGGCCTACTGAGCCGACCCACCATCCTGGCGAAGGGCTCCTACGGGAGCCTTTTGCTATTCCACACCACGTATACCATGTGGACATTCGAGCGGAAGTGCACGGCAATTCTCCCCAGACCGCTCCACTCGGTCTTTATCCGCACAACTTGTCCGGAGTGATCGATCCTTACTCCGACGGTGAGAAAGAAACGGTCTCTGCACCGGCGGGTCCGGGTGACGAAGAGGTGAGGAGGTGAAGTAGTGAGAATGGTCTTGGCTTCCTCCTTCTGCACTTCCTCTCAACCAAGCGGAACAGCCCATTCCCTCATCGCCACCACAGTAACACAGGCCCGCGGCAGCTCCGCTCCCTGCGGTACACGCCTTCGGCCTTGCAACGCCTCCGCCCGATCGTCCTGCGGAGAACACCATTCCAACCAAGCCTTGTCGTGGGATCCGGCCCACCTGCACCGACCACCCTCCATCACGCCCCGAGGAAGGGCCGCGCACCCCACAGCAGGATCGCGTACCGCGCGGCCTTGCCGAACAGCATGAACAAGGCCGATGGAACGAAGGGGGCCCGAAAAAGGCCGAGTGCGATGGCGATCGGATCGCCGATAACCGGAAGCCAACACAACAGGGCCATCCAAGCGCCGCGCCGCTGCACCAAGGCCTGCCAACGCTCGGCCTTGACCACATCGAGCCCCAACCCACGCGCCAGCCGACCCGTGGGCAACCAACGCCCAAGGCCATAGTTGACCAGACCGCCGAGGGTATTGCCCGCGGTGGCCACCACCAGCAATGATCCTACGCTACCTCCCATGCCGACCATGGCCAAAAGCATCGCCTCCGAACTGAACGGTAACAAGGTGGCCGCGAGGAACGAGGCCAGGAACAAACCCGGCAGGCCCCATGCCGCCCACTGTAGTCCCATTTCCATCGCGGAGCAAGATAGGCCGCTACCTTCGGCATGGACTTTGGGACCCATCCATCCATGATCCGCCACGCCATCGCCCTGCTCGCAGCGGGCTTATCCCTCACCGTCACGGCCCAAGTGAAGGACCGTGGCGCTTGGGACCAACGCTCGTCCACCTTGAGCGGTGGCCTGGAGCTCGGCATACCCTTGGGCGAGTTCGACCACACCTGGGGCAACACCATGGTCGGCCTATCCGCCAACCTCGCCATGCCGTTGCGGCTGCTTCCCCTGGAGTTCGGCTACGACTTCGCATGGAGCCGGATGGGCAGCGAGTACAGCGAACTGCGGCCCGCCGGATCGCTGCTCACCGCCAACCCCAGCCGATCGGTGAGCGTACGGAGCAACGTGTACGGCCACCACGCCCTGGCCCGCTTGAACCCCTTGCGCGGCCACGTGAGACCCTACGGCGAAGTGATGCTCGGGGCCCGGAACTTCGTGACCCGTTCCACCATCACCACCAGCAGCGGCATGACCGACGATGAACGCGATGGCCAGTGGGTATCCAGCTACGGGTGGGCCGTGGGCCTCATGTACGGCATCGGCAAGCAGGTGTACGTGGAAGGCCGGGTCGAACGCCTTTTCAACGGCAAGGTGGACTATGTGGACCCCCGCACCATCGCCATCGCCAACGATGGTACCGTGACCTACGAAAAGCTCAACAGCCGCACCGAATCCCTCCAGATCCAACTGGGCGTGGGCTTACGTTTCTGAAGGACCTGTTCGACCCCACTTCAACTCTGGCCCCTTTCCGTGTCTGCCTGTTGGTAACCTTTGCGTAACGTGTTCGGGCAAAGGCGAATGCCGTTGTTTTTGCTCGTAAACTTGCCCCGGAATAGCCGGACCCGAACGTCCGCATCTCCCCATTGGACGGGCAAAAACGAATCCATAGCGCACTCGTATCCGTGTTCCACAAGGATGGGCTCGAACCCATCGTACGTGAACTGGATCGGCGCGGGGTACACCTGTACTCCACCGGTGGCACCCAAGAATTCATCGAAAGTCTCGGGTTGAAGGTGACCCCGGTGGAAGACCTCACCACCTTCCCCAGCATCCTGGGCGGTCGGGTGAAGACCCTCCATCCGAAGATCTTTGGCGGCATCCTTGGGCGACGTGACCAGGAAAACGACCGGGCCCAAATGGAGGAATACGCCATCCCCCCGATCGATCTGGTGATCGTGGACCTCTACCCCTTCGAGGATACCGTGGCCTCAGGGGCCGCAGAAAGCGCCATCATCGAGAAGATCGACATCGGAGGCATCAGCCTGATCCGTGCCGGGGCCAAGAACCACCGCGATGTGGTGATCGTGCCGGCCCAGGCCCAGTACGCCGAACTGCTGCGCCTGCTGACCGAACAGGAGGGGCATACCACCCTGGCCCAGCGCAAGGCCTTCGCCACGGCCGCCTTCGAGGTGACCGCACGGTACGACCGGGCCATCCAGACCTGGTTCGCCGGAGGAGACACCCCGCTGGTAACGCCGACCGGCCCCACCACCGTGCTCCGCTACGGCGAGAACCCCCACCAGAAAGGAAGCTTCCACGGCGACCTCCACGCCCTGTTCGAACAACTGAACGGCAAGGAACTGAGCTACAACAACCTGTTGGACCTCGACGCCGCCGTGGAGCTGATCGACGACCTGGCCACCATTCCCGGCGTGCCTTTCGCGATCCTCAAGCACAACAACGCCTGCGGCGCGGCCGTTCGCCCCTCCCTGAAAGAGGCTTGGGATGCCGCCCTGGCCGGCGACCCGGTGAGCGCCTTCGGCGGCGTGCTCATCACCACCGCACCCATCGACCGCGTCACCGCCGAAGCCATCGACCAGCTCTTCTTCGAGATCATCGCCGCGCCCGACTATGCACCGGACGCACTGGAGATCCTGCGGAAGAAGAAGAACCGCATGATCCTGCGCCGCAAGCCGGCGACACGCCCAAAGGCCAAGGTGCGTACCGCCCTCAACGGCCTGTTGAGCGAGGATAGCGACCACGTGGTGCCTGGTGTGGCGGCCATGCGTACGGCCACCACCAAAGCCCCGAGCGCACAGGAACTGCACGACCTGGTGTTCGCCTCCATCCTGGTGAAGCACACCAAGAGCAACGCCATCGTGCTGGCCAAGGGGAACCAGCTGCTCGCCAGCGGCACCGGGCAGACCAGCCGCGTGGACGCCCTGGAGCAGGCCATCGCCAAAGCCGGGAAGTTCAACTTCGACCTGCACGGCGCCGTGATGGCCAGTGATGCCTTCTTCCCCTTCCCGGACTGTGTGGGGATCGCGCACCAGGCGGGCATAACCGCCGTGGTACACCCCGGCGGAAGCCTTCGCGACCAGGACAGCATCGACTTCTGTAATACCCACGGAATGGCCATGGCCATCACCGGTACACGCCATTTCAAACACTGAGTAGGACCCATGAGCTGGTTCAACTTCTTCACCCAGGAGATCGCCATCGACCTCGGCACGGCCAACACCCTGATCATCCACAACGACAAGGTGGTGGTGGACGAGCCCAGCATCGTAGCGGTGGACCGTACCACCGGCAAGGTGATCGCCGTTGGGCGCCAGGCCCAGCAGATGCACGGCAAGACCCACGAGAACATCAAGACCGTGCGCCCCCTGCGCGATGGGGTGATCGCCGACTTCAAGGCCGCCGAGGACATGATCAAGGGCATGATCCGCATGATCAAGCCCGGGCGCCAGCTCTTCACCCCCAACCTCCGCATGGTGATCTGCATCCCCAGCGGCATCACCGAGGTGGAGAAACGCGCCGTGAAGGACAGCAGCGAGCACGCCGGCGCCAAGGAGGTGTACCTGATCCACGAGCCCATGGCCGCCGCCATCGGCATCGGCATCGACGTGGAGGAACCCATGGGCAACATGATCATCGATATCGGTGGTGGTACCAGCGAGATCGCCGTGATCGCCCTGGGCGGTATCGTCTGCGACAAGAACATCCGAGTGGCCGGTGATGAGTTCACCAGCGACATCGAAGAATACATGCGCCGCCAGCACAACATCCTGGTGGGCGAACGCACCGCCGAGACCATCAAGATCGAGGTGGGGGCCGCCATGACCGAGCTCGATGCACCTCCACCCGATTTCGCCGTGCGCGGCCGCGACCTGATGACCGGGATCCCCAAGGAGATCACCGTGACCTACAGCGAGATCGCACAGGCCCTGGACAAATCGATCAGCAAGATCGAAGAGGCCATCCTGAGCGCACTGGAGGCCACCCCACCCGAACTGAGCGCCGACATCTACAAGACCGGCATCTACCTGGCCGGTGGCGGTGCGCTCCTCCGCGGCCTCGACAAACGGATCAGCATCAAGACGAAGCTGCCCGTGCATGTGGCCGAAGACCCGTTGCGCGCCGTGGCCCGTGGCACCGGCATCGCCCTGAAGAACATCGACCGCTTCCAGTTCCTGATGCGGGAGTAGGGACCTGCCCCTGTCCCGTATCACCAACCGGTGACGCGACCGTCCAATGAGGGACCTCTTCCGATTCCTATACCGGATCCGTAGCACGCTGATGTTCCTCGGCTGGCTGATCGTGTCGTTGATCCTGTTGTACAACGGGAACGAGCACCATCGGTCCCAGGCCATCAGCAGCAGCAACGCCATGGTGGGCACCATCTTCAGCTGGCGCAAGGAGATCACCGACTACACCAGTCTGAAGGAGGTGAACCGCCGGCTCGCCGAAGAGAACGCCGACTTCCGGAACCGGCACATCAGCACCTACACCCCGGTGGAGGGCCTCTTCGCCCGGATCCAGGACAGCGTGCGCCAACAGGAGTACCGGGTGATCACCGCCAAGGTGGTGAACAGCACCTGGCACAAGCCCAAGAACCACCTCACCCTGAACAAGGGCACCAAGGCCGGCGTGCATGGCGACATGGGCGTGATCGGACCCAACGGCATCGTGGGCGTGGTGCGCGACGCCAGCCCCGGATTCGCCTCGGTGATCAGCGTGCTCAGTCCGGACATCAAGACCAGCGTACAGTTGCGCCGGACGGGACACTTCGGGCTGCTGTACTGGAACACCAACGACCCCCTCACCAGCAGTGTGATCGACATCGCCAAGCATGCCCGTGTGGCCGTGGGCGACACCGTGGAAACACGCGGCGGCGATGGCACCTTTCCCGCCGGCGTACTGGTGGGCGTGGTGGAGAGCGTAGAGGACCAGCCCGGCAGCAACTACCACGATATCGTGGTACGGCTGAGCGAGGACATGACCCGCAGCGGCTTCGTGTACGTGGTGGATGATCTGCGCCGCGCCGAACGCGACACCTTGCAAAAGGCCCACGACCGATGATCGGCACCATCCTCGGACACCTCCTTCGCTTTCTGGCGCTGATCCCGCTGCAAGTGCTGGTGCTGGACCACCTCGACGTGCTGAACGGATACCTGATCCCGTACCTCTACGTCCTGTTCTTGTTGATGCTGCCGATCGAGCTGCCCGCCTGGGCCCAGCTCACCATCGGCGCCATCACCGGTCTGGTGATGGACTTCTTCACCAGCACGCCCGGCATGCACATGAGCGCCTGCGTGGTGATGATGTACGCCCGGATCAACATGCTGCGTCTGCTGGCCCCGCGCGAGGGCTACGAGTTCGGCGCCCGGCCCACCGTCCCGCGCATGGGCCTCCCCTGGTACATCACCTATGCCGGCGTGCTGATCCTCGTGCACCACTTCTGGCTCTTCTTCATCGAGATCCACCGTTTCGATGCGTTCTTCGGCACCTTCCTGCGCGCCCTGCTCAGCAGCCTGTTCACCTTCGGCCTCTGCCTGCTCGCACAATTCCTCACCTCCGGTCCGGAGCGTGAACGCCGATGAACTACGAGGGCCGTAAATACGTGCTCATCGCAGGGATCCTGTTCATCAGCTTCGTCTTCATCCTGCGCCTGTTCTGGATCCAGGTGGTGGATGGAAAATGGAAGGCCGAAGCGGCCAACATGGCCGAACGGAAGGTGACCGTGTACCCCTCGCGCGGCCTGATCTACGACCGCAAGGAGCGCCTCCTCGTGGCGAACACCCCCGTATACGACCTGATGGTGGTGCCTAAAGAGGTGAAGGCGTTCGACACCGCGGCCTTCTGCAAGCTGATCAACGTACCACAGGAGATCTTCAGCCAACGGCTCACGGAGGCCAACGCCTACTCCAAGCACAAGCCAAGCATCATCGAAAAGCAGATCCCGGCCGACCAATACGCCGCGATCAGCGTTCACCTGCACAAATATCCCGGCTTCTTCGGCCAGTCGCGGACCTTGCGCACCTATCCACATCACACGGCCGCGCACCTGTTGGGCTACCTCAGCGAGGTGAATGCCCGCAAAGTGGAGGAGGACCCCTACTACCGCGCCGGTGATGTGATCGGGGTGGGGGGCCTGGAACAGTACTATGAGAAGGAGATGCGGGGACGCCGCGGCGTGAGCTACGTGCTGGTGGATGTGCATAACAACCAGAAGGGATCGTTCAAGGACGGCCTGTACGATACCCTCGCCGTGGAGGGCCAGGACCTTTTCACGGGGATCGACCTGGATATGCAGCGCCTGGGCGAGCAGCTGATGGTGAACAAGAAAGGCAGCATCGTGGCCATCGACCCGAAGACCGGCGAGATCCTGTGCCTGGTGAGCAGCCCCACCTACGACCCGGAACTGCTCGTGGGCCGGGTGCGCAACACCAACTACGGCATCCTCCAGCGCGACCCCATCAAACCCCTGTTCGACCGGGCGCTGCAAGCCCAATACCCTCCGGGATCCATCTACAAGATCGTGCAATCGTTGATCGCGCTGGACGAAGGGGTGATCGATGTGAACACGGGCTTCCCCTGCCAGAAATCACTCGTGGGGTGCCACAACCATCCGATGGCCGGCGATATCATCCACGCGATCCAGTACTCGTGCAACCCGTACTTCTACCAGGTCTTCAAACGCATCATTGAACAGGACAAGGATCCGAGCCGGTTCAAGGATGCGGCACTCGGGCTCGCCGAATGGCACAAGTACATGCTCACCTTCGGCCTGGGCCAGCGCCTGCCCATCGACCTGCCGAGCGCCAAAAGCGGCAACATCCCCGACGTGGCGTACTACGACCGCAAGTACGGCAAGGAGGGATGGGCCTTCAGCACCATCTACAGCGTGAGCATCGGCCAAGGCGAGGTGCTCGTGGCGCCGTTGCAGATGGCGAATCTGGCCGCCATCTTCGCCAACAAGGGTTGGTACTACGACCCCCACGTGGTGCGCGCCGTGGGCCACCCGGACAGCCTGCAACGCAAGTATCAGAAGAAACACCTCACCGGGGTGGACCCCAAGTGGTACGACCACATCCAGGAGGGCATGCGCCGCGTGGTGGAGGAGCCCGGCGGTACGGCACGCGGCGCCCGGATCAAGGATATCACCGTGTGCGGCAAGACCGGTACCGCGGAGAACCCCCATGGCCAGGACCACGCCGTGTTCGTGTGTTTCGCCCCCATGGAGAACCCCAGGATCGCCATGGCCGTGTACGTGGAGAACTCGGGCTTCGGAGGCACCTGGGCCGCACCCATCGCCAGCCTGCTCATGGAGCAATACCTCACCGACACCATCACGCGGCCCGAGGTGGTCCAACGCATGCTCGAGGCGGACCTGATCGCCAAGGAAGCCACGTTCGTGAAGAAGCCGAAGCCCAAACGCAACCGCCGATGAGCGCCCGCGAGAACGTCGCCGCCAATTTCGACAGGCCCATCCTGTTCATGTACCTGCTGCTCATGTTCATGGGCTGGGCCAACATCTACAGTGCCGCCTACGACCCCGACCACGCTAGCATCTTCGACCAAAGCAAGGAGTACGGCAAACAAGCGGTTTGGATGGGGATCAGCCTGGTGCTCGGCGGGTGCATGCTCCTGATCCGGGGCGACCTGTTCCGCGACTCCGCCTATGCCGTCTATGGCTTCGTCATTCTTCTGCTCATCGCTGTGCTGATCTTCGGCAAGGAGGTGAAGGGTGCCAAGGCCTGGTTCGCCATCGGTGGGTTCGGTATTCAGCCGGCGGAGTTCGCCAAGTTCGCCACGGCCCTAGCCCTCTCCCGCTACCTCAGCGGCTTGAAAGCCCTGGTGGACACGCGGTCCAGGGTCATCAGCACGGTGATCATCCTGCTTCCCGTAGCGTTCATCATGCTGCAGCCGGATACAGGGACCTCTCTCGTTTCCGGCGCCTTCATCCTGGTACTCTACCGCGAAGGCCTTTCCGGTAACGTGCTTCTGCTCGCCATCCTGGCCGCCGTGCTCTCGGTACTTTCCCTCATTCTGAAGGAAAGCTCCTTCGACCTCCCCTTCACCGACCACCAGCTCACCGGCCAATACCTCCTGGTCGCCTCTATCACCGTGTTCTGCCTGCTGGCCTGGTGGGCGGTACGCAACCTGGTGGTGAAGCGCGAACGCAAGCGCTTCTACAGCCTCATCGCCCTGGGGTTCCTCAGCTCGGTGGTCTTCATCAGCAGTGTGGACTACGTGTTCAACAACGTGATGGCGCAGCACCAACAGGACCGGATACTGGTGATGCTGGGCCAGATGGAAGACCCGCAAGGCCTGGGCTACAACGTGAAACAAAGCCAGACCGCCATCGGCAGTGGAGGCTTCCTGGGCAAAGGCTACCTCGAGGGCACCCTCACCAAATTCAAGTACGTGCCCATGCAGAGCACCGATTTCATCTTCTGCACGGTGGGCGAGGAATGGGGCTTCCTGGGCACTTCGTTCCTGGTGATCCTCTTCACGGTGCTCATCCTGCGTATCATCCAGATCAGCGACCGGCAGCGCTCCCGCTTCACCCGGATCTACGCCTATTGCGTCGCCAGCATCTTCTTCCTGCACCTGATGATCAATGTGGGCATGACCATCGGCCTGGCCCCGGTGATCGGCATTCCGCTGCCTTTCTTCAGCTACGGCGGCAGCAGCATGATCAGCTTCACGATCCTGCTCGGCATTCTGGTGCGGTTGGATGCGGAACGCCTGAGCCAGCTGCGGTGACCCTCGCCTCCCGAACGTTCCCGCCGGAGGCCTTCGTGTGGATCGGCGCGTCCACATTCCGCGCTACGTTCCTGCGCGAGCCGCAGGATCACCGGACCCGCCCGTTCTCCGGTCCATCGCAGACAGGACCTCGGCGTGCGCTCATTCGCGGTCCAGGCAAGCGAACGTTCCTGCCGTTCGCTGCGTCCCTGCGAGCCTGAACAAGGTCCCTGTGTGCGGCGGGATCGGATCCGCACGTCGTGTGCAGGGGATCATGGGACCCGATGGACGAAAGCGACCATGGGCGCGCCTTCTACACGGTCTTCGAAGGCGCCTGCCATCAACACCTCCGGGCTTCCGAAGCACCGGTCGTAACGAAGAACGCCGGACCCTGGGCCCGGCGTTCTTTCTCTGGATCGTGACCGATCTCAGTAGAACTTGTAACGTTCGTCCTTCACGCCGACCGCTTCCTTCAGTGCGTTGTACAAGCCGCCATCCACGCGGGATTGAGCGCGTTGGACAAGGCTCACCTTATCCACGTTCAGATCCTTCGGCTCCGGTGCGGGCACCAGGTTGGTCATGCTCACCACGTACACACCGGTCTCCCCTTTGAGCGGCGCGCTGAGCTTTCCGTTCTCCAAGGCGAAGATCCGGCCCACCACTTCCGACTCACTGTAGCCACCGGGCAGGGTGAAGCCCGTGTAGGTCTGATCCGTGGCGGTCTGCGGCGACACGCTCAATTCCGTGGCCAAGGCATTGAGGTCGGTCTTGCCCTGCATCTTGGCCATCCAGGCTTCGGCCTTCTTCTCTTTCACCACCTCCTTGGTGAAGACATCATGCACGTCTTCCAGTTGAGGAACGCCTTCTTGACGAATGCCGGTGAGGATGGCCACCACGTAGGCATCGCCCGATTGCAATGGCTCGCTCAGTTTCCCGACCTCGGCGCGGTTCACCCAGCTCACCACCGGGGTGGCATCTTGCAGGCCCGGCACGAAACGTTGGTCACTGCGCAGCTCCTCCACAGGGGTCACCTGCACGCCTTGCTCCTCGGCCGCTTTCTTGAAGCTGGCCAAGTCGGTGTTGCGTAGGCTGAAGTCGTTGGCCTTCTTGTACATCTCCTTGAACGTGGCGGGCGAAGGCTTCATGGCACGCTCGATGGTGGCCACACGGCGCTCCTGACGGTCGCGCTGGCCGAGCACTTCCACGATGTGGTAGCCGTAGCTGGTCTTGGCGATGGTGATGGCGCCCACCTTCTGGTCGAAGCTGGCCGCGGTGAACTCAGGCACCATCTGCTGCTTGTCGAACCAATCGTACACCCCACCCTTCTCCTTGGTGTTGCTGCCTGGATCCTCGCTGAACTTCACCACTAACTCCTCGAACTTGCTGCGATCGCGCTTCACCACGGCGAGCAGGCTATCGGCCAGCTTCTTCTGGTCGTCGTCGCTCTTTCCGCCCTGCGTGCTCAGGAGGATGTGGCGCACGCGCGCCTCCGGCACATTGGCCAGTTCCACCACCTTCACCAGCTTCCACTGGTCGCCTTGCTGATAGGGGCCCACCACCGTGCCCACGGCACCATTCACGATGAGCGAATCGTTCATCTTGTCGGCGGTGCCTTCCGTGTAGGGGGTCTTGTTGAAGGCACGCGAATCGCTGTTGCTCGCCACATAGGCACTGTCATCGGTGCTGGCAAGCAGGCCTTCGCGCAGTTGTGCGAGATCCTCCATGGTGGCCCGACGATCAGCCTCCGATGGCGCCACAGGGAACAGGGCGTACTCGAACTTACGTGCGGCCTGCTGACGGTATTTCCGATCGTTCTTATGCTGGTCGTAGAAACGACGGAGATCCTTTTCCTCCACGGTATAGAGGCTATCGGCCTCACTGTCGTACCGCTTGGCCACGAAGCTGTAGGTGGCCTTCATGTTCTTGGTCTGATAGTCGTCCTTGGCTTGGGCGCTGTTCACGAACACGCTCTTCTTCACCAAGGTGGTGTACTTGCTGTACAACCGGTTCTCGGTGATGCGACGTTTTTGGATGCGATGGTAGATGGGTGCGTTCACCTGCACGCTCTGGAAGTACTGCTGTAGCTTCTCGCGGCTGGGCTGGCCATCCTCCCCTTGGAAGTTCGGCTGGTTGCGGAAATCGGGCAGGATGTTGTCGCCGAAGCGGATGTCATCATACTCACCCGGGGTGATCGTGAACCCTGCGGCTTCCACCTGGCCCAGCATCACCTTGTCCTTCAACATCTCCTGCCAAACGCTGTTGCGCACCTGTTCGGTCATCTGGCTGTTCACCTGCTGGCCGAAATCGTTGCGGTAGCTCTCCACCTCGTCGTTCACGCGGGTCTCGAACTCCATCATGCCGATCTCCTCACCACCCACCGTGCCCAGCACTTGGTCGCGCGGACCACTGCCGCGGCCGGCCAACCAGTCGCCGAGGATGAACAATGCGAGCGAAACCAAGGTGATGCCGACCAACAGACCACCACGTTCGCGGATCTTACCAATGACTGCCATTGCCTTTTGAGAATAGGGCTGCAAATATAGGCGCCTGCCCCGTACGGCGCCCAATGGACATAATCAACTACTCATCAGCCAGTTACCAAGCCATGGACCGGGGTCCGATCACTTCTGGAACCCGGCTTCCGGGTCGAGTACTTCCACGTGCACAAGGTCCACCCGACCATGGACCACCTGTGCGATGGTGAACCGGAAGGGCGCCAATTCGATGACCTGCCCCTGTTCGGGAACTTCTCCTGTGCTATGCAGGATGTAGCCCGCCAGCGTGTCGTACTCCGCGCTCTGCGGCAGGGCCAGGGCATGGGTTTCGATCAGGTGTTCCACCTCGATCCGTGCGCTGAAAAGGAATTCGTTGGGGCCCAACCGCTCGTCGACCTCCTGTGGAACGTCGTGCTCATCCTCGATGTCGCCCACGATCCGCTCCACCACATCCTCCATGGTGAGGATGCCTGCGGTACCTCCGTACTCGTCCACCACGACCGCCACATGCGTACGTTGCTTGATGAATAGCTGGAGGGCCTCATCGGCCGGCATGGTGCCGGGCATGAAATTCACCGGACGCATGACCGAGCGGATGGTCCGCGGCCGCTTGAACAGCTCGTAGCCATGCACGTAGCCCACCACATCGTCGATGGTGCGCCGGTAGACCAGCAGCTTGCTCAACCCGCTCTCCACGAACCGCTGGTGCAACACGGCCACGGGCTCATCCACCTCCACCGCCTCGATCTCGGCCCGGGGCACCATCAGCTCCCGAACCTTGGTATCGCTCAGCTCCAAGGTGTTGCGGAAGTACTCCACCTCGGTGTTCAACCCGGCATCGCCTGCGGTATCACTGGCCACGCCCTTCAGGAAATCATCCAGGTCCACCCGGCCGAAAGCGATGGTGCCCGGATGGCTGCGCACACCGAACAGACGCAGGACCAGCTCGCTCAAGCCGGTCATCACCATCATGGGTAGCCAGAGGACGATGTAGAGGATGCGCAGCGGGAATGCGAGCACGCTCAAGGTGGTGTTCGGGTCGATCCGACCGATGGCCTTGGGCAGGAACTCGCCCACCACCAGGATCAGCAGGGTGCTGAGCACCACCTGCATCAACAGCACGAACAACTCCCCGTGCCCCATTCCCTCCAGCCAGGGCTGAAGCAGCTTGGCCATCAGCAGGCCGTAGAGCACCAACGCCAGGTTATTGCCCACCAGCAGCGCCCCCACCACCCGTACCGGACGCTTCAAGAGACCGGATACCAACCGCGCCCAGATGGCGCCCCGGTTCCGCTCCAGTTCGATATACAACTTGTTGCTGCTGACGAAGGCGATCTCCAACCCCGAACACAACGCCGATACCGCGATGGCGATGATGAGCAGAATGAGGTCGGTTCCGGTGAACAACAAGTCCGCAGCTGGTGAGTGTTGCACGAAGATAGCAGCCGCTACCCTTTCGCGTTGTGCCGATCGTCCAGCGCTTCCAAGCGTCCGCGCATGAAACGGCGCATGAAGTACATGGCCAGCGCGATGAGGGGGAACAAGAGCCAGCTCTTTCCTTCCTCGAACCCTTCGGCCATGATCACCCAACCGGCGGCCAGCGCTGTTCCGATGGCCACGGCGAGCCAGAAATGCTCCATGAACTTGTTCAACTTGCGCATCGGGGGCAAAGGTAAAGGTGCGGAGGAACTCTGGTCGGCAGTGGGCTGTGCGTGGTCCGCGATGCATGGCTGATGAGCGAACCGCCATCCGTGCCTGCGCTGTTCCGACGATCCGCGGTTGGCGCAGCTGCCATGCTGTCGGCTGCCTACTGCCCGCTCTGCTCCCCTTCCTCCGGCATGTACAGTTGCCCGGTGATGCGGTGGATCACATAGCTGCTGAAATCCTCCGCAGCGTCCAGGCCCATGCCATGGATCACATCGTTGCCCCGTTGCACCCGCACCGCCTTGTCCGTTCGCACACGTGCACTGTCCTGGTGCCAGGTGAGCTGCTCGGTCTCCAAGCGTTCGCCCTTCTGGTTCACGAACACCACCTGTTCCGATACCTCCATGCGCTTCTCCTGCTCCAGGATCAGGCCTCGCCTTGCCGTGAGCATGCTCTGCTGTTCGCCCTGGCGATCAAAAAAGACCAGCTCCACCCCGTCGCTCATTTCCGTACGCTTGGTTTCCGCACCGGACCATTGGGCGATACGTCCGGCGCGCAACCGGTGCGTGACCCGACCGCTGTCGCTGTACAGGTATTCCGCGTGGGTGGTGATCCGGTCGGGGGCGTTCTGCTCCACCTCCACGGCGGCAACCTTATCCAGATCATTCCGGCAGCCTACCGTACCCAACGCCGACACCACGATGGCCAGCAGATATGCCCATGGGCGGATCATGCCGCTACCCTTAGTCGATGCGTCGCTTCTTGAACCATCCCTCGCGCAGGTCGGGGGTGATGGTGATGCCGACGAGCAATGTGGCATAACGTTCGCGCAACAAGCCATTCTCCAGGGTCCCGCGCTCGCCGAACTCACCGCCGATGTTCAGTCGACTGCGTGTGGTATTGGCCATCAGCGGCAGGGACACCCCCACGGTCAGCGCGCGATCCTCGATCCGGGTTCCGCCGACCTTCACGTGATCGTTGGTCAGCCGGCCACCCGCCCTGTACGTGGCCCGCTTGAACAGCGGACCGATGGATTCGGTGCTTACCCGATAGGCCCCGCCCAGGATGATGGTGTGCTGCATGGCCAACTCACCACTGGGTCCGTACCGGATGTCGCTCACCGAGATGCTGGACCAGTCGCGTTGGCGATATTCCGCACCCAGGATCCAGTGGTCGTTGAACACGGTGAACCCAGCGTTGAGCCCCAGTGGCAGGCCCCAGGCCCCAGCATCGTTGCCGATGTGGAACGTGGTATCCAACGGCACCTCCACCCCACTGCTGTTGTATCCGTATGTGTTGACCACATCGGTGCGCCGGGCCGATACCCGTACCGGAAGTTCGGCCGATACGCCCGCCAGGAAGTACAGACCATCATCACCCTTCGTGCGCCGCTTGCGCAGATCTCCTTGATACTGAACGCCCAGGTCCAAGGTGGGATCGCGCACGATCAGCGAACTGGTGACCCGTGTGGCATAGAAGCCCTGCCCCGAAGGGAAGGTGGCGGTGCCCGAGGTTTCCAGGTTCCCGAACAGGTAGCCCACATTCGCTCCGACCGAAAGGCGATGGCCGTTCACCAGGCTATCGTGCTTCTGGCTCAACACCACACCGGCTCCAAGCATGGCCTGGTTCAAGCCCCCCTCACCCGTGTAGGTGAAGGTGGCATGCTCCGCGGTGTTCGGTATGGCCTGCGTCTCCTGCAGGCGATAGTTCACCTTGGTCACGGGCCTCACCACCAAACCCAGGCCCCAGCGGCCATTCCCAAAGGGCACCCCGAACGATAGGCCCATAAGGTCCGTACGGCGTCCGTTGCTCTTCGTGCCGGCGGTGGCGAAGGTGCTGGAACGCACCCCAAGGCCCATTTCGAAGGTGGTACGGAACAAGGTCGGATAGGATGCTGGATTGGTCGTCACCGTGCTGGCCGGATCCACCACGGCCGCGCCAAGCCCCCCCATGGCCGCCTGCGCTACGGGAATGGTCCCCACGAATTCGCCCAAACCATAGGCCGAGTAAGGGGAGCCACTACCTTGCTGGCCCTGTCCCATCGAACGCCCCGGGACCAGCAGTGCCGCGAGCGCCATGGAGCGAACGATCGTGTTCAAATAGTGCATGGTAGCCTTCCAGGGTCAATTGCGGGAGCGCAAAGATGCCACTTTCCAACCCGCGTACGAACCGGACCGCATCGCCACCGGTGACAACGGCGGCAAGGCCCGGATATTCTCCACGGAACCTTCGGAGATATCCTTCCAGCTCGCCTAGGATACCGAAGTGGATCCCGGCTGAAAGAGCGGATGTGGTGGAGGTGCCTACCAACGTGGGTATCTCCGCTGGCTCCACCAGCGGCAACCGCGCGCTATACGTGTTCATGGCCCGGGCCCGCATGCGCATGCCCGGCGAGATGCCCCCTCCGGCGTAAGTGCCATCCGGCAGGCATAGGTCGTAGGTGATGCAGGTGCCCAGGTCGAGCACGAGCACCGCGCGTCCTGGAAAACGACGCATGGCCCCTACGGCGTTCGCCACGCGATCGGCGCCCAGGCTGTGGGGGGTGGCGTAGGCGTTTCGCAACGGAGAAGGGGAGCTCCCGGTGATGGTGAACACCGGAGCCAATGTGCCGAGCGCCTCCGTGAAGACCGGGTCCGGAGCTGCCGTGGACCCCGTGATCACGTGTGCGATCCGCTGCCCGGCCACCATGGCCCGCAGCGCGGCCATGTCTCCATTGGCCAGGGTGCCCCAACGCAACAACCGCCCTGCCCGGAACAGGCCGATCTTCGTACGCGTATTGCCCACATCCAGAACGAGATCCATTTCGAGCTGCGCAGGTTCGTTCATTTGTCTATCTTTGCCGCCCTGTTCACCGAATACCGTACCAGCGGCGGTGGACAAAGTTCGGTGCCTTAGCTCAGCTGGTAGAGCAATGGATTGAAAATCCATGTGTCCCCAGTTCGATTCTGGGAGGCACCACTGAAAAAGGGCCATCTCGCAAAGAGGTGGCCCTTTCGTTCTCCTCCCCCACGAACCATCGCACCTACCCCGGATAGACCGAAAATGCACCGGTTCCATTCCCGATCCAGCATGGGGTTCAGCCTCGAACTTTGGATATGGAAAGAGCGCACGTCGACCGTCCTGGGTCCATCTGGCGGACGAGGATCGGCCTATGTCGGCATCCAAATGCGCAATGGGGCTGTATGTGGCGGCTACGGATTCCGCAACAGCCATTCCTTCACGGCGGCCAGGTGCTTCTGCTTCACGGGCTCGCGAAGCCGCTTGCAGGTGGCCGTGAAGTAGGTGTGCCGTTCCAGGAAGCGCTCCTGTAGCTCGTTCCACTCGCGCTCGGTCTTCAACACCCCATAGTGCTTCATCTCCGCGAAGAGCGTTGCGCCGATCCGGAAGAAATCATCGCGGCCCAGGTAATCGAGGTCGGCATCGCAGAGGATACGCGTGAGCTTATTACGCGGCGCCTGGGGGATCCGGGTGGCCAGGATCATCTCGCAGATCCGCTCCACCTGTTCGGAGTTGAAACCGAACTCCGGCAGTTTGGTGCGCACCAGCTGGCAGCTACCCTCCTCATGGTCCAGGTCCTGGATGGTGAACCCCGAATCATGGTACAAGGCGGCGATCTTCAACAAGGTGAGGCCTTCGCCCTCCACCCCTTCCTGCTCGGCGATATCCACCGCACTGGCGTACACATCCAACGTATGCTCCAGGCTATGATACGTCCGGTTCACCGGCAACTCCTCGCGGAGCTTGCGCAGGATGAAGGAGCGTGCAGACTGTGGATCCATGGGGGCGCCGACAAGGTACGCACAGCGCGTGATGTGGAGGGCTACTTTTGAGCACATCCATGACCCGTTCCCTGCGCCGGACCTACCTGCTTTTCGGGGCCCTCACCTTCTATGTGCTGCTGCAGTTCCTGTGGTGGGCCTTCCTGCTCATGCGCAAGGAATCCGAGGTGGCGGAACTGGCCCTGCATGTACAAGCGCTGGGGGGCACCACCAGCCAACCCACGGATGCTACGCGCGCCATGCGCATGGTGGTCGGCGAAGGTGCGGTGTTCATCACCCTGCTGATCATCATGCTCATACTCACCTTCCGGGGTATTCGAAGAGAACTGGCCCTGGCGCGCAGCCAGCGCAACTTCTTGATGGCCGTGACCCATGAACTGCGGACCCCCATCGCCGCGATCAAGCTTCAACTACAGACCATCGGGCGACCGGGGATCAACACGGAGCAGCGGGATACACTGAATCGACAGGCCCTTTCGGAGGCCGATCGGTTGAGCGTGCTGGCGGACAAGGTGCTCCTGGCCACCAGTGCGGAGGAAGGCATCCTGGCCGTGGACCTGAAGCCGGTGGATGTGATGCAGCTGCTCGCCGACGTGGTGCGGCGCGCCGAGGCACAGATCGCCACGGATCACGTACTGGAGCTCCAAGGTCCAGCCGAACTCGTGGTCCAAACCGACGCACAGGCCCTGCGCAGCATCGCGGACAACCTGATCGAGAACGCCGCGAAGTACGCTCCCAGTGGCACCCGCATCGCCATCGCGGTGATCAAGGGGAGCGGTGGCTGGCGTTTGACCGTGACCGATGAGGGGCCCGGAGTGCCGATGGACGACCGCGCCCGCATCTTCGAACGCTTCTACCGCGGTGGCAATGAAGAGACCCGCCTGGCCAAAGGCACCGGCCTGGGCCTGTACATCGTGCAGCGCCTGGCGCATCGCCTGGGTGGCGAGGTCCGCGTGGGCCAAGCCGTTCCCCACGGGGCTATCTTCGCAGCCTCTTTCCCCGACCGTTGATGCGAACCCACAAAGCCGTACTCATCATCATGGACGGATGGGGTATCGGTGCCGGCGACCGTACCGATGCCGTGGCCATGGCCTCTACCCCGTTCATCGACCAGTTGTACCGCACCGCACCCCATGCGACGCTGCTCACCGATGGCAGCCATGTGGGCCTGCCACCCGGCCAGATGGGCAACAGCGAGGTGGGGCACCTCAACATCGGCGCCGGGCGCGTGGTGTTCCAGGACCTGATGCGGGTGAACAACGCGATCGCCGACGGCTCGTTGGAGCAGGACCCTACCCTGCGCGAGGCTTTCGATCAGGCACGCCAGGGGGGGCGCAGGTTGCACCTGATGGGGTTGCTCTCCGATGGGGGCGTGCATGCCCTGCGCACCCATGTGGAAGCCCTCTGCCACATGGCCCATCGCGCCGGTGTGGAACAGGTGTTCGTCCATGCCTTCACCGATGGCCGCGACGCCGACCCACGAAGCGGTCTGGGGTATGCCGAGCGTTTCATGCAAGCCGTACAGGGCACCGGTGTACGCATCGCCACCATCACAGGCCGGTACTATGCCATGGACCGGGACAAACGCTGGGAACGGGTGGCCAAGGCCTACGAGAACCTGGTGCATGGCCGGGGCATCCCGGTTCACGACCCGCTCGATGCCTTCCGCGCCAGCTATGCCGCGGACAAGACCGATGAGTTCATTGAGCCGCATGTGGTGGTGGATGCCGCAGGGGCACCGATCGCCACCATCCGACCCAACGATGTGGTGATCTGCTTCAACTTCCGCACCGACCGCTGCCGCGAGATCACCCAGGCCCTTACCCAACAAGCCTTCCCCGAGCACCGCATGGTGCCGATCCCCTTGCACTATGTGACCATGACGGAGTACGACAGCACGTACCGCGGTGTGCATGTCCTGTTCCGGAAGGACGACCTGAGGCTCACCCTCGGCGAGGTGATCGCCAACGCGGGGAAACGCCAGATCCGCATCGCGGAGACCGAGAAGTACCCGCATGTGAGCTTCTTCTTCAGCGGTGGTCGTGAAGCTCCGTTCGATGGTGAATCGCGCATCATGGTGCCTTCGCCCAAGGTGGCCACCTACGACCTTCAACCGGAAATGAGCGCACAAGGCATCGCCGATGCCATCTGCACGGAGCTGCGCAAGGGCGAGGTGGACCTGGTGGTGCTCAACTTCGCCAACCCCGACATGGTGGGACACACGGGTGTGTTCCCGGCCATCGTGCAAGCCGTGGAGACCACCGATCGCTGCGTGCGACAGGTGGTGGAGACCGGTAGGGAGCACGGCTATTCCTTCGTGATCATCGCCGACCACGGCAATGCGGACAAGGCCTTGAACCCCGACGGAAGCCCCAACACCGCACACAGCACCAATCCCGTTCCGGTGATTCTGGTGGATGATCGGCCCTTCGCCCTACGCCAGGGGATCCTGGCCGACGTGGCACCGACCATCCTGGACCTGATGGGCATGGAAAAGCCCGCCGAGATGACGGGCTCTTCGCTGTTGGTCCGCTAACGGATCAATTCCGAAGGATGGTCACGTGGCCCGTATAGGGCTTCTCGTGCTTTTCCACCAACACCTCGTAGTAGTACGTGCCGTCGGGCAGCCCGGTCGCGTTCCAAGTGTTGCGGTAGTTCTTGGTCTCGTACACCACCTGTCCCCACCGGTTGTAGATCCGTACCGTGTTGGTGGTACTGAGGATCCCCTCGATCTCGAAACGATCGTTCTGCCCATCGCTGTTCGGTGTGAACACGTTGGGCACGATGATCTCGCAATCCACCACCACATTGGTGCTGCCGGTCGCCGTACGCCCGCACTGATCGGTGACCGTGACCACGTACGTACCGCTGAGGAGCATGCCGGCATAAGCGCTCGAGCCCTGGTGTCCCGTGTTCCAGGCCATGGAGAGGCTACCCACCCCACCGGAGGCGGAAGCCACCAGTAGCAGACTATCCTCCGCGCACATCACCGTGATGTCGTCCGGGGTGGTCACCACGATGGCCGGTGCTTCCGTAATGACGATCGTCGCACTGGCACTCACCGTACGGCCGCAAGCATCCGTGAAACCGGCGGTCACCACCACGCTCTCACCATCGTCGACCACCCCTTCGTCCAACGCCTCGAAGGGCACAAGGAGATTCAGCACACCATCGGGAATGACCTGCTGCAGGGGTTGGTCGAAGTCCGTGCCGTTGTTCGCCTGCCCCGCGAAGGACATGTTCACCGTGATGGCCCCTTGCACCCCGACCGGGCGGATGATGTTGAGCTGGGTGATATCGCAGCCCTCCACCAATTCACTGGGCCCTTGGATGGACAGGCTGATCGGCGGCGGTGGCAGCAGATCCACGTTGAAGGTGGCCGTGGTGCTGGTGCCGCAATCGTCGGTGACCGCCAACGTGTAGACCGTGGCCGCCGTGGGACTCACCGTGTACGTGGTGCCGGTACTGCCATCGGGCCAAACGAAGTCGTAGGGCGCATAGCCCCCCGTGGCCGCCGCTTGCAGGGTGGTGCTCCCGCCGCAGGGAATGATGGGCGAACCACCCGCTGCCACCAAGGCTGGTGCGGCCGTGATGGCGAAGGCCTGTTGCACCACACTGAACCCGCCGTTGCAGATGGAGACATCGCCAAGGCCGATGTTGAAATACTCCACGGCATCGGGATCGAGGTGGAAGGTGACCGGAAAGACCACGGTACTAGAACCACTGTCGAAGATGAGATGGTCGGGGATCGAACTGAAGTCCACCCCGTTCTCCGCCTGACCCGAGAAGGTGAGGAAGACCGTGTCGGCATAGGCCGTGCCACCGGTGCGCGAGAAAATGAGGTCGACCGGATAGCAACTCTCCTGCACGCTGGTCCCGTTCACGGTGGGGCCTGGCGCCAGCGCTACGCTGAAGGGGTTGGGCGAGGGGATCACCGTGACCGACACCTCGGTATCCACACTGAGTCCGCAGAGGTCGTTGATGGTGACCGGATAGGTGGTGTCCGACAATGGTGCCACCGTGATGGTGTCCGTACTGCCAAGCACGCCCCAGTCGTACGTATAGCCCCCGTAGCCTCCGGCCACCGTTGGGGTGATGGCCACCGATGCCCCGCAATCCACACTGAAGGAGGCGGGGATGGCGCTCAGGTCGGGAGCTTCGCCGATGTTGAAGTAGAAGACGTTCTCCACGGTATCGCCCAGGCAGGAGAGGGCCACCACGGTGATCTCGATGGTCTCTTCCGCATCAGCATCGATCGGTGCTTCGAACGTGAATGCGCTGGCGCTCTCACCGGCCGCGAAGACCACCTCGGCGGGCAGCGCCGGCACGATGTCCACCCCATTGGTGAAGGTGCCGGAATAGCTCACCTCGAAGGTGGCCGGCTCGGTGGCATCGCCCACGCGCACGAAGGTGACCCCCATGGGGAAGCAGCTCTCATACACCGTATTACCCACGATGCCCGGGCCCGGCGTGAGCATGGGGACGAACGGCGAGCTCACGAAGCTGCCGCCTTCCAGGAACACACCGGAATCATAGATGCTGTCGAAGCCATCGCCGATCGCCAGCTTGATGTGGTAGGTCTGGCCGCATTGCACCGCGGCGGCGGCGGTGAGCACGGTGGTGAACCCATCGTAGGTGACGATGGTGTTGGTCGCGGAGCCATTATCCACGAAGTACTGGCTGTTCGAGACCCAGTTCGGGTCCATGGCCGCACAGTTGGGCTCGTTGCCCGAGATGGAGGCCACACCGCTGTTCAGTGTGTTGATGGACACCGGCACGTTGGTGCCCGGCACCAAGGCCACGTTCATGGCCCCTCCGGTGTACGGCCCGGAGATCCCCGGCCCGCTGATGAAGAAGCCGAACGCATCATTGTAGTTGGAACAGGTGAAACCGGGGTACTCCTCAGAGCCGAACACGTATCGGAACTTGATGGAATCGCCGATGGGAACGAAATCGAACTCCAGAACGGCAGCGTCGTCGATATCCTGTCCAGAGAGCTCCACCAGATCCGGATCCGAATAGGTCCCGGTGATGGAGTTCGATGCGAAATCCACCACCTCACCATTGGCCCCGTACACGAACATTGCTGGATCCGAGGCTGCCCTACCTGTGGAAAGGATCACGCCGGACAACAAACCCAGATTGGAGCCATCGGGACCCACGAAGGAGGCCGCTTGCAGGTTAACGCTCGTGGCGGGTGCACCATTGAACGTGATGTTGCTGGCCGTGACCCCTCCGCCCAGCAATACATCCTGGACCAACTGCTCCGGGGTGAGCGTGGTGCTCACCGCGAGTTGCGCGTTGGCCACACCTACCAACGAACAAGCCAACAATACGATCCCCGTGTTCCTCATGCTTCCTGCGTTCATCATGTTCATTCCTGGGTCCCCCGAAGCAGCGTCACCTGGCCGAACCCTTCCGTTGATGGGAAATGTAGGCCCGAAACGCGGTACTTGTACACATATACCCCGGTGGTGGCTTCGCCGCCACCTTGGATATCCCCGTTCCATGGTGTGTTCGGCGCGAGGCTCGCGAACAGCAATTCGCCCCAACGGTCGAAGATCTGTAGCTCGAAATCGAACAGGTCGTGGCCCACGGGTCCGAAGGCCTCGTTATGGCCATCGCCATCGGGCGAGAAGGCGTTGGGGAAGTAGACGTGCGCCGGCGGTTTCAACAACACCGAATCCGTGGCCATGCAGCCGTTGGCCGTGGTGGTGCGCAGGTGCACCCAGTGGTCCTCCAGGTCCATGTAGCTGTGGAACACATGCTCGTGCCGGTAGCGGGTGCTATCGCCCATGTCCCAGACATGGGTCAGGGCTTGGGGCACCGTGGCCGCCCGCAGGTGCCAATCATCCTGGCCCAGGCATTCGGTGGAGATCCGTGCCTGGGGTGTTTCCACGGTGACCACCACCTCGGCTTGGCGCACCTCGCCGCATTGGTCGGTAACGGTCACCGCATAGGTGGTCGTCTCAAAAGGCTGTAGAGGCCGGATCGGATCGGACCCCGGATCATCGGCCCACGCGATGGTGTAGTAGCCCGAACCGCCGTGGACCTCCACCCCCACCCGGGTGCTATCTCCTGCACAGACCAGGTGGTGCGGGGTGGGCTCGATCAGGAAGGGGGCGTAGTGCGGTATGCGTACCCAGGCCGTTGCGCTCCCCACGGTGCCGCATTGGTCCGCCGCAGTGATCGTGTAGGCGGCATCCTCCGATACCACCACACCGATGGTGGAGTCCGTTCCCAATACCTGCCCTGTGGCATCGGTCCATTCAAGGGTGTACACGCCATTGCCGCCGGTGATCGCCACGACACCGACAGAGGCGCTATCGCCCGTGCAGATCACGGTATGATCGGCGGTGGTGGTGATCACCATGGGGTCCAACGGGGCCATGATCACAAACACGCTGTCTTGTACCTGGGTGCCACAGCCCTCGGTGACCAGCACCTGGTACCAGGCCCCATCGCCAGCGGGCACGGTAAGCGTGGGGCCATTGCCCAGCGGCGTCCCGTTCAAGGTCCAGGCATAGGTGTAGGTGCCGTTGCCACCGGTGGCGCTTTCCACTTGGATCACACCGGTCTCCAGGCAAGGCACCTGCGTGGAGGGCGATACCGCGATCTCCAAGGGATCGTACACCGGCAGGTATACGTACAGCACGCCCTGCAACGGCTCCACACTGCATCCATCGGTCACGGTGAAGGCATATTCGGTGGTCACCTCCGGCGATACGGTGATGGTCGGGGTGGTCTCGCCGGTGCTCCACGCGAACTGGTACTGCCCCACCCCACCGCCGATCACCGGAGCCAGGGTGTTCACATCACCACACTCGGCCTGGATGTCATCGCCCGTGGCCCACAGCGGCTCGGGACTGGTGATGGTGAAGGTGAACTCCGTCTCCATGCCGACCCCGGCACAGGCGATCACCTGGTGAATGGTGATGATGATCTCTTCGTCCCCATCGTCATCCAAGGGTACATCGATCACGTAGGTCAGGAGGCTGTCCTCGGCGGCGAAATCCAGCTGGGTGGGCAGCGCGGGGAAGTAATCCACGCCGGGCGTGGCACTGCCCCCAACGGTGATCTGCACGGTCTCGGCCAGCGAGAGATCGCCCTGCCGGGTGAAGGTGATCTCCACCGGCGCGCATCCCTCGTTGATCGTGGCATCCACGATGCCCGGACCGGGGGTGAGGGCGGGGATCACCTGGCCGGAGCTGGTGAAGCTCCCTGCTTCGAGGAATACGCCGGAATCGTAGCTCTCATCGAACCCATCGCCAATGGCCAGCTTGATGTGGTAGGTCTGGCCGCATTGCACCAACGCGAAGGCGGTGAGCACCACGGTGAAGCCATCGTAGGTCACGATCGTTCCCGTTTGCCCTTCGTTGTCCACGTAGTACATGCTGTTGGACTGCCAGTTCGGGTCCATCGCCGCACAGTTCGGCTCGTCGCCCGGGATGGAGGCCTGCCCGCTGTTCAGGGTATTGATGGAGACCGGCACGTTGGTGCCCGGGATCAATGCGATGTTGATGGCCCCTCCGGAATAGGGCCCCGCGATCCCCGGCCCGCTCAAGAAGAAACCGAACGCGTCGTTGTAGTCGGAGCAGGTGAAGCTGGGGTACTCCTCCGACCCGAACACATAGCGGAACTGCAACGAATCACCGGTCGGGACGAAGTCGAACTCCAGGATGGCCGCATCGTTGATCTCCTGGCCGGAGAGCAACTCCAGGTCGGGGTCGGAGCCGCCGCCGATCAGATTGCTCGCAAAGGAGTTGGCCGTGCCATTCGCCCCGACGATGAAATTGCCTGGATCGCTGGCCACATTGCCCGTGCTCAGGATCACCCCAGCGGAGAGCTCCAGGTTCGAGCCCGTGGGTGCGGTGAATGCTCCGACCTGCTCACTCACCGCGGTGGCCGCACCTCCGTTGTAGGTGATGTTGCTCACGGTGACACCAGCGCCCAGTAGGACGTTCTGCACCAATTGTTCGGGGGTAAGGCTCGCATCCACCACCAATTGACCGCGGCTGTGGCCTGCCCATGCGATCACCACCATGCTTGCGAGGCTCCGTAGGATCATCCAACGCGTAGATAAGACCATGAATGTAACGGTTCGATCGTAACACAGACCCTTCGGTCCGGCGATCGGTTGCCCGGCGCGCCGCGGATCCCCCCTTCAAGCTGCACGGAATTCCCTCAGCCTTGGAAGGCCACCGCGACCGGAAGGGCTGGTTCGGCACGCCCCCGCTCTCCGTTGGACCTTCCCCGGCCCAACGCCCAAGGCCGGACCCGGCCACCGGACTATCTTTGGCGCCCTCTTGAAAACCCCGCCCACGTGGAAGCCCTCGACCGCTACATCCAAGCCCACCAAGACCGTTTCCTGAACGAACTCCTGGACCTGCTGCGCATCCCCAGCGTGAGCGCCGACCCCAAGTACAAAGCCGATGTGGCGCGCTGCGCCGAGGCGGTGAAACAGCGGATGGTGGAGGCCGGGCTGGAAAAGGTGGAGGTATGTCCCACTGCGGGCAACCCCATCGTTTACGGCGAAAGGATCGTGGACCCTGCCAAGCCCACGGTGCTCGTGTATGGCCACTACGATGTGCAGCCACCCGACCCCCTCGAGCTGTGGGACAGCGGCCCATTCGATCCGGTGATCAAGGGGGGCCTGATCTACGCCCGCGGCAGCGCCGATGACAAGGGCCAGTTCTACATGCATGTGAAGGCCGTGGAGGCCATGATGAAGAACGGCGGCCTGCCTTGCAACGTGAAGATGATGATCGAGGGCGAGGAGGAAGTGGGCAGCGCGAACCTCGGCATCTTCGTGAAGGCCAACAAGGACCGCCTGAAGGCCGACGTGGTGCTGATCAGCGACACCAGCATGATCGCCAACGACGTGCCCAGCATCAACACCGGTCTGCGCGGCCTGAGCTACCTGGAGGTGGAGGTGACCGGACCCGACCGCGACCTGCACAGTGGTGTGTACGGCGGTGCGGTGGCCAACCCGATCAACGCCCTGTGCGAGATGATCGCCAGCCTCCACGATGCCGACCGACGGATCACCATCCCCGGCTTCTACGACGCCGTGGTGGAACTGAGCAAGGCCGAACGCGCGGCATTGGCCGAAGCCCCCTTCGATGAGGAGACCTATAAGAAGGACCTCGCCATCAACGCCGTGCGCGGCGAGAAAGGATACTCCACCGAAGAACGCAGCAGCATTCGCCCCACACTCGACGTGAACGGGATCTGGGGCGGCTACATCGGCGAGGGCGCCAAGACGGTATTGCCCTCCAAGGCCTACGCCAAGATCAGCATGCGCCTGGTCCCCGACCAGAAGAGCGCCACCATCACCCAGCTCTTCCAGGACCACTTCGTGCGGATCGCGCCGCCGGGCGTGAAGGTGGTGGTACGCCCACACCATGGAGGCGAGGCGGCCGTGACCCCGATCGACAGCGCCGCCTACCAAGCCGCCAGCAAGGCCATGGAGGAGACCTTCGGCAAGAAGCCCATCCCTACGCGCGGTGGAGGCAGCATCCCCATCGTGGCCCTCTTCGAAGCCGAACTCGGCCTGAAGACCGTGCTCTTCGGATTCGGCCTGGACAGCGACAACATCCACAGCCCGAACGAGAAGTACGGCGTGTTCAACTACTTCCAAGGCATCAAGACCATCCCGCGTTTCTTCCACCACTATGCGGCGTTGGAACGGTAGGATGCGACGGCCAGGAGCAGGGGCAGCGGTATTACACCTGCTGCCTCTTTTCCTCCTCTCCTCCTGCCTGAACTACAAACCGGTGGAACTGGTGGAGGTGGACAACATCCGCGTGGTACGCATGAACACCAAGGGGATCGCCGTGCGCGTGGACGCCCGCGTGAGCAACCCCAACAACTACCGGATCCACGCCCAGGACCCCGATGTGGACCTGTACGTGAACGACAAGTTCGTGGGCAAAGGCGTGCTCGACTCCGCCTTGACCCTGCAGAAGCGCTCCACCCAGGTGTATTCCGTTCCGTTGCGGGCCGAGCTTCAGGGCGGATCGCTGCTCGTGGTATTGCTCGGCAGCGTGTTCGGCGGCAACGAGGTGAAACTGGCCGCCAAGGGCACGGTGGTGGGTCGCGTGGGGTTGATCCGCAAACGGTTCCCCTTCGCCTTCGAGGAGAAGGTGCGCTACTGAAGGTCTACGCCCCGCCCCTTACTCCACGCTGGCCCCGAGGCGCTGGTAGGTGGTGATCACCTCGTACCCGAGCACCCCTTGGGCCGTGCCGATCACATGCCCCCCGACCAGACCGGGCGGTGGTGCCGCGAGCAACGCCTCCAGCGGTGTTCCCAAGGCCTGTGAGGCGGGCAACTCCTCCTGCTCCATCCAATACGTGCGCAGCTCCATGATGCCCCCCGCGTACGGGGTGATCACGAACCGCTCGGGGCCATGGAAGATCAAGTTGAGCCACAGCAGCAGGCTCAGCACCAACGGCCCCACCGCCAGCAGATTGAAGAGGAACCACTCCAGCCGTTCCATGCCCAGCCGCAGGCCCGATCGCGCATAGGGCAACAGGTTGCCTACGAAGGCGAAGAGCGCGAACCAGCGGAACAGCTCCGCGTACCGGATCAGCGTGCGACCGCCCACCGCCCAGAAGGAGATCAACGACACGAAGATGCCTAACGCCATCAGCGTGCCCGGCCACGACTGGTCGCGCGGGGACGCTTCCACCGCACGCTGTTGATGCCCACGCCCTGGGATGGGCCGGTGCCGCAGTGGGGTGTCGTTCCTTTGAAGTCCCTTGAACATGGACCGCTGCGCATGGACCGGACCATGCCTTGGCCCGCCGTGCCGAAGCTAACCCGAATGCCCACCCACACCAACCGCCTGGCGCACGAAAGCAGCCCCTACCTGCGGCAGCATGCGCACAACCCGGTGGATTGGTACCCGTGGGGCGAGGAGGCGTTCGCCAAGGCCCGAGCGGAGAACAAGCTCATGCTGGTGAGCGTGGGCTACAGCAGCTGCCACTGGTGCCACGTGATGGAGCGCGAATGCTTCGAGGACGAGGAGGTGGCCCGTGTGATGAACACGCATTTCGTGTGCATCAAAGTGGATCGCGAGGAACGCCCCGACGTGGACCAGGTGTACATGCTGGCCGTACAGCTGATGACCCAACGCGGTGGCTGGCCGTTGAACTGCTTCTCCCTGCCCGATGGCCGACCCGTGTACGGCGGCACCTATTTCCCGCGGGCACAATGGGTGCAGGTGTTGGAACAACTCGCGGACACCTATGCCCAGGATCCCGGCCGGGTGACGGCGTATGCCGAACGGCTGCATGCCGGTGTGGCCGCACAACGGCTGATCCCTCCGCCCGAGGCCGACACCGATCTCCGCGACCGCCTTTCGGCCATGGTGGAACTGTGGCGCCTCCAGTTGGACCAGGTGCACGGCGGCGCCGACAAGGTGCCCAAGTTCCCCATGCCCGACAACTACCGCTTCCTGCTGCGGTACGCATGGCTCACCCACGACGCCGACCTACAACGGCATGTGCGGCTCACCCTGGACCGTATGGCCCTCGGGGGCATCTTCGACCAGGTGGGTGGCGGCTTCGCACGGTACAGCACCGATGCCATCTGGAAGGCTCCGCATTTCGAGAAGATGCTGTACGACAACGCCCAGCTCGTTTCGCTGTACAGCATGGCCTACCAAGCCTTCAAGGAGCCGCTGTACAAGGCCACGGTGGAACGCACCCTCGAATTCATCGCCCGGGAGATGACATCGCCCGATGGCGCCTTCCACAGCGCCTTGGATGCCGATACCGACGGTGAGGAAGGGCGGTACTACGTATGGAGCGATGCGGAGCTGCAACAGACCCTCGGCACCGACATGGACTTCGCCCGGGCGTACTACGGCCTTGGCGAACGGACCCGCTGGGAACATGGCCGACACATCCTCCTCCGGCCGATGGACGATCGGGCATTCGCCGTTGCGCACGGCATGGATCCAGCCGCGGTGGAACAACGCGTGGCCACCATCAACGCCAAGCTGCTCGCCGCCCGCCAACAGCGCACCCCACCCGGGCTCGACGACAAGGCCCTGACCTCTTGGAACGCCTTGATGGTGACCGGCTACTGCGATGCCTACGAGGTGTTCGGCAACGCACGCTACCTGGAGGCCGCCGTGCGCGCCATGGAGCTGATCCTGTCCAAATGCCGCAGGGCCAATGGCGGCCTGTGGCACCTGTACAAGGATGGACGCGCCTCCATCAACGGTTTCCTGGAGGACTACTGCTTCGTGATCGAGGCCCTCATCGCCTTGTACGGCATCACTTTCGAAGAACGCTGGATCGACGAGGCGTGTGCCTTCGCTGAGCACGCCATCCGCCACTTCCACGACGAGAACACCGGGCTGTTCAACTTCACCAGCGACCAGGATCCCGCGCTGATCACTCGGCCCATGGAACTGCACGACAACGTGATCCCCTCGTCGAACAGCAGCACGGCGAACGGCCTGTTCATCCTCGGCACCCTGTTCGATGATGCCCGCTTCATCGCGTTGAGCGATCGGGCCTTGCAGGCCGGCACCGCCCACATGGCCAGCCACCCCACCGGACATTCCCACTGGGCACAGGGTGTGCTGATGCGTGCGTTCCCGCACCACGCGATCGCCATCACCGGCCCCGAGGCACGGAACGTGCGCATGGGCTTCGCACCGCATTTCCTGCCCAACAGGCTCTTCCTGGGCCATACCAGCACCGGCTCGTTGCCGTTGTTGAAGGACAAGACCCTGCCCACCACCACGATCTTCGTCTGCGTGGAGAACACCTGTCAACTCCCCGTGCATTCCGTGGAAGCCGCCGTACTGCAGATCCCATGAACCGACCCCTGCTCCTGCTCGTGCTCTTCGCCCTGGGCCTTTCCTGCGGCGCACAAGCCTTGTTGATCCTGCCCGATGCGAACAACTCGCACGACCTGCATTTCAACCCGACCTTCATACAGCGCAACAACATCGCGAGCATCTCCGGGCAACGGATGATCAAACGCGACGGCCAGCCCATGCGCGAACAGCCCGAGAAGTACCTCTACCGGTTCAATCCGAGCGGCCTCCCGGTGTACACCAACAACAGCTACGGCAGGCCCGGTTCGGGGCAGGATACGGCCAGCACCACCTATACCTACGACACCGCCGGCAAGGTGCGGCGCCGTGCGCGCAACGACCTCAACGGCCACTTCGCCTACGATATCGAGCTGGACGACAAGGGCAGGCCCATCCGCGAAACGTACACCCGGGTGGAGAACCTCGGCACCGACCGTTATACCCTGATCCCCGGTCGGACCACCGAGATCAGCGATGAGCACTTCCGGTACGAACAGCTCAACGACAGCACCGTGAAGAGGATCTTCTCCAACAAGCACGGCCTGCCCTTCCGCGAACAGACCACCACCACCGATAGGCTCGGGTACGTGAAACGCATCGAGGACCGCTACCTGATCAGCAACAAGCGCTCGCGGGTGAGCTTCGGCTACGACGACAAAGGCAGGCTGGTGGAGCGTGTGGAACAGCCCGACCTGGACCGCAACGGCAGCACCAAACAGACCTGGAGCTACGATACCGCCGGCAATGTGATCGAAGGAACGCTCTGGCACGATGATCGCCAGATGGAACGCGACGAATACCTCTACGACGCGAACACCATGCAGCTGACCGCCCGTTTGACCAAGGACCTGATCACCGGGGTGATCCACGTGGTCCGTTTCACCACCGAACGCCGATGAGAGCGCTGGTGGGCATCGCGCTGATGGCCATGGCTTTCGCCGCATCGGCCCAACAGGCCGTGGTGCGCTATGCCTACGGCCCCTTCGCCACCATCGGCGATGCCGCCTATGTGGTGGAACAAGGCCGCATCTACCAGGCCTGCGGACCGTTCGGCAGCAAGGGCCCGTGCCTGTTCCTGTTCGACGAAGAAGCCGTGTACCGCAGCGCCGACGCCTTCGGACAGCGCGGACCCGGCATGTTCCGCGTAGAAGGCGACAAATTGTTCCGCTGTTCCGGGGCGTTCTGCACGAAAGGCAATTGTGTACTGCAAGTAGAGAGGCAGAAGATCTTCCGTAGCGAGGGACCTTTCTGTAACAAGACCGATGGCGGTTTCGTGCTGGATGGCAACACCGTATTCCTCGGCGAAGGTCCGTTCTGCAACAAGGCCGATGCGCTGTTCCAGGTTCAGGGCGATATCCCCATGATCGCGTTGATGGCGATCCTGGGAACGTGGTGACCAACGCTCAGTGCAACCGGCTCCCGTTCGGCAGCGGCCGCTCCACACTGGTGAGCACGATGTCGCCGTTCGCATCGGCGAAACCGGTGACCAGGCATTGGCTCATCACACTCCCCACCTGCTTCTCCGGGAAGTTGATCACCGCCACCACCTGACGGCCGATCAACTCCTCCTTGGTGTAGTGCCTGGTGATCTGCGCGCTGCTGCGCTTCACGCCTTGCGCACCAAAGTCGATCGTGAGCACGTAGGCCGGCTTGCGTGCGTTGGGCAGGTCCTCCGCAGCAAGCACGGTGCCCACGCGCAGCTGCACTTTCTCGAAGTCGTTCCAGGAGATCAGATCCATGCCACAAAGGAAGGTAGTGCGTTATTGCTTCGTCGTTCATCCGCTCCTCGTAAATGCTCCGTGCAGCTAGGTGCGAGCTCCAGAAGCCAGGTGCCGTGCGCCCGTTGAGATGTTCCACGAGGATGTCCAGATGGGCGACCCACCCTGCCGGGCCGCCTTGTAACAAGCCGGACGTTCCGGCGTCATACGGGAGAACGTGATCCTCTTCCCATGCGACACCTTCTCCTACCACTGTTGTTTCTTCTTCTGAACGTGGTCCGGAGCCAGGACCCCAACATCCCCGATCCCGACAGCATCCTCGTTCGCGGCCCACGGCCTCAGGTGCTGCTGGTGGGCAGCTTCCATTTCGCGTACTACGGACTCGATGCGCACGTGACCGACAAGGAGAAACGCGTGAACGTGATGGAACCGCAACGTCAGCAGGAGATGGAGGAATTGGTGGACCACATCGCACGCTTCAAACCCACGGCCATCGCCGTGGAAGCGGATCCCAATACCAGCAAGTTGATGAAGCGCTACCGCGACTATTTGCGCACCGACTCCCTGACCCGCGCCGATGAGCGGGAACAGGTCGGCTTCCGACTGATGAAGCGATCACGACTCGACACGTTGTACGGTGTGGATGCCTCCGAGCTGTTATCCGACCTCTGGAACCATCGCGACTCGATGCAACTGCATCCTTTGCTCGACAGCATCTACGCCGACTGGGACTTCACCAGTGCGGATGAGATCAGCCAGCGATACAACGCCTGGTATAATTCCTTTGATGACCACCACGTGAGCCACACATTGCTGGAATCCTTCCTCTACCACAATGCCGACAAGAGCCTGGATCGCGACTTCGGCGCGTACCTGAACGGTGACTTCAAACTCGGGAGCTACCGCGGTGCGGATGCCCTGGCGATGCATTGGTACGCGCGCAACCTCCGCATCCTGCGCAACATCCAGGAGCTGCACTTGAAACCTACCGACCGCCTCGTGGTGATCTTCGGTGCCGGTCACATGGGTGTGCTGAAGCATCTGCTGGAATGCACGCCGGAATTCGAGTTGGTGAAATTCGGGGAGTTGTAGGAAATACCTGGAACACGGTCACGGCGTGATCACCTCCAGCACCTTCACCTGGCGCACGTTGCGGCCGGGCTTGAGGTCAGCGGGCACCACGAGTTGCAACGGCCCATGCCGTTCGCTGAGCGCTTGCCCATTGCGGCTCCATGCGAGCATCGCGGGGCGCTCGCTGAAATCGTGCACCGCTTCGGCCATGGCCACCACGGCCGTGAAGCCATCCACCGCAGTGACCTTCACCACGGAACGAAGCGTACCATGCTTGTCGAGGCGCGCGGTACTGTCGCAACCGAGATCGAGCACTTCGCCGAGCCACACGCCTTGGAAGGTGGCTTTGTTGCCATCCCGTTCGGTCATCGTGGCTTCGCGCAACGGCAAGGACTTCAGCAGCCCCATCGTCAGATCCACGATACAACCCTTCCGGACGATGTGGATGGTGGCGGTATCCATCTGCGCCGTTGCCGACAGGCTGAAGAGCAGCGCACTGAATAGATGTAGGACCCGGTCTTTCATGGAGCAAAGATGAAAAAGTCGTGTTCGGCGGTTCGCCGCCCGACCGAACCTTTGTGCCCTGTGCCATGACCCGTGCTCGCGCGAACCCCCGAACGGACCCGCGCTGGGTGGCTGCCCGCTACGACCGTGTGGCCTGGTGCTACCCGTGGTTGGAGAAACTCTTCCTCGTACCCGCCACCGCACGGCACGAAGCCATGACCCAACTCATGCTGCAGCCGGGCCACCGCATGTTGGTGGTGGGATGCGGGCTGGGCAGGAGCCTTCCTGAGCTTGCACAACGTGTGGGACCTACTGGTCGTGTGGTAGCGGTGGACCTTTCACCACGGATGGTGAACAAGGCGCGGGACCTTTGTGCACGACAGCATCTAGACCACGTGGATGTACGCTGCGCGGACATGGTGCAGCTCCGCGACCCTGAAGGTTACGACCGCATCTGGTTCGAACTCTCCTTGAACAGCTTCGGCGACCCGCAGGCCGCGCTGCAACAGGCGTGGGCGCTTCTTCGACCCGGTGGTCGCTGCGTGGTGCTGGACGGCCGCCTGCCACCGCGGCTCAACTGGCTGACCCGGCGCACCATGCCCGTGATCCGTTGGCTGCTTGAACGCACCGTGCTGGGCGATCCGGACATGGATCCTTCAAAGGAAGTAGCGCGTGCGGGTCTAACGCATCAGCTACGCTGGTTCCGCGGAGGTACATGGTTCGTGGCCACCATGGAGAAGTCGACGATGAGATCCTGAGCGTCCATGTACTCTCGCACATAACAGCCAAGCTCCGGTCATTGGTCCGACGTCGAATACTCGGCGTGCAACTTTGCTTCTCCTCCTCACGGGCCGGTCACCCGCCCAATGCCCACCGCATCAAATAAAGCGGGATCCACATATACACGCTGTCCGTTCCTTCGGTCCGTGATCCGTACGATATCGTGGTCCTTCCAGAACGGGCCGTGGAACATGGTATGCAAGCTCCAACGACCGATGTAGAGTTTGCCGATCACGTGCTCCACTGTGTATCGGTCGTCCATGCCGCTTCGCTCCAGCTGTGCGACCAACAACGATGCACATAGCGCGGAATAGCCGATGCAATTGGCCGGACCGCCTTTCATGAGCTCTGCAGGATCGTTGGACACGTGACCCATCGAGAAGTACAGTCTTGTTGATGTGGCATCCAAGGCCTCGCTAATGGCTTCATCACGGCCCATGGTTGTACCGAACGCCGTATCAAGTGTCGCAATAGCTGCCCGCACACCGACAACCTTGTAGGTAACGATGGACCGGTAAAGCGTTCCGCGGAACAGCCAGACCAGAAGCAGGCCAACAAATACGAACAGGAACAGCCGCGCTATCGATCGCATGGCCTCAATACCCCCCGCCCCCGCCCCGCCCCCGCCCCCCCCCGCCCCCCGCCGCCCCCCCCCCCCGCGTATCCAGGATGAAGTAGGGAAGGTTCGTTTGGTGTACAACAACAAGTCCAATTCATCCTCGATCTTCTTGAGAGCCTGGTCGGCCGTCATCAAGCGAGCGCCCAGAAGGCGGGCACTGGCTGCAATGAGCGCATCAGGG
>SSGN01000049.1 GCA_008016945.1 Flavobacteriales bacterium | reverse complement strand
TCCCATGCTCGCCCAGCCAATATTCGAGCTCTTCGCGAACATGCGCGAAGGCGGGCGGGGCGGAATCGAGGAACACATCGGGGTTCCACAGCATGAAATGCGTGGTTGCGCCGAAGAAGAAGGCTTTCTCGCCCAACTTGCCGAAATGGCGAAGCATCGGCTGAAGCACGAAACGGCCGCTATTTTCAAAAGCGGTTTCGAAGATGGAAGAGGCAACAACGCCTGCACTTTCGCGGTCAAATTCTCCACCACGCTGAACGGCCGCCTGCCATTGCGCCTCGATATCGGCGCGCAGTTTCTGGCGCTCGGCACGGCCATAGCCGATCAGGCAGGGAAGATTGGGATGGCGCGAGATGCAGACAATGTTCTCGCCCGAAGATTCAGCAACCGTGTCGCGCAGTTCGGCAGGGATGGTGACGCGCCCTTTGGCATCGATCGTCGATAGTCCGGAACCGGCATAGACAACAAATGCGGACACAGCCCAGAATTACCCCTTCCCTTCGGGCGCAATCCCTCATCCGCTAAAGCGCAACGCCTTCGCGTTGACGTTCTCTGGAACGCAACAAATTGGATTTCACCCCGATACGGACATTCCATATCAAGGGAATTCGTGGGTGAAAAGAGGGATTCTATGGGACTGAGTCCATATTCTAGATTATATATCTGTATTTATTGTATAATTTTCTTTTCCACAGATGAAGGGTGCTTGCATCCTTGCCAACCCCCCTCGCTACTGCCTTCATCCTAATACATTGTATTATATATATTTATCCTTTCCATCGAAAAGCTGTCCCAGCTTCATTCCAGAATTTCCCCATTCTGTCCCACGAGCCGACGCCCCTGTGCGAGTCGCGAAACAAGCTTTTCAACCCAGTCGATATTCGACGAACTGTCCGAACCGGGGAGCGCAGATTGCCATATGGACGAATGAAGCAAATCCGCGTCTGCAACGAGTATGACTTGCCCCTTGCCCGGCCGACATTCAGCAACCAGCGCCTTTTCGGCAATGCGGCAATTCGCTTCGTCACCGCTTCCCTTGGCCCGACCCTGCCATTGCCCGGCTGACAGCGTTCGGATCTCATACTGGCCGACATCGATTGCAACCTCGGCGGACTCGGCCTCGGCCTCCATTGGCAAGACCAGTTCGATACCCCAGTGATTGAACAGCGGCGAATGCATAGAGGTAAAAAGCGGGCGCGCTGGGTCACCTATCGGCAAATCGCTTGGCCATTGCAGCGCAGGATCTGCGAAGAACAACAGCCGCCCCCCTGCCCGCACCCAATGGTCCAGACGGACCAGCTCGTCCGGGGCAAAGGCCCGTGGTTGTATCAACAGGGCGACCTTGGCCTTTGAAGCCTGCAACTGTGCAACATTGTCCGCTGCAATGATCTTGCGCGTTTCTTCCAACCGTTTGTAGAGCGGATCCGGCTCGACCTCGCCTTTGGCCAGTGCGCCAAATTCGGCTTCACCCCAGAGGAGGTCAATGCTGGACATGAGCACCAGCGGCTCGCTTTCCGACGGCGCCGCTTTGCGGCTGTACCAGAACCACAAAGCTGCGGCGCCGAGCAACAGGACAAGCAGCAACGCCCACAGGCGACGGTAGCGAGCGATCATCGCTTCAGTTCGTAACCGGCTGTTGAGTCTTGGGGGTTGTTTCCGCACCGACCGACGGCGTGACACCCAGTTCGGCCAGCGGTTCATCCTTGGGCTGGGGCTCTGCCTGCGGGCCGGTCGCCGTGGTGGCAGGCTGGGTTTTCAGGCCATTATCCGCCCGGTCGAGGATCATGTTGGCGATCGAAACGAACAGCAGCACCGTTAGCAAGCCTAAAAGGCCTACCTGAATGCGCTGAACAGCGGATTGTGCCGGACGTGCCATCCGGCAATTAAAGCCCAATCAATCGGCTTTGTCCAGTTGCCACGGCATCGGCGGCAACCCTTTGGATTGCATCCACTCGGGATTGTAGAGTGTCGAGAGATATCGGAAGCCGGTGTCGCACAGAATTGTCGCTATCCGATGCCCCGGCCCAAGATGCTTGGCGAGTTCAACTGCACCAGCCACATTTATGCCCGAGGAGAGCCCGAGACACAGCCCTTCTTCAGCCAGCAAACGGCGCACCCAAACCAGACCCTCTTCGTCCGAAATGCGGAATTGGGTGTCGATTGGCGCGCCATCAAGATTGGCGGTGATGCGCCCCTGCCCGATACCTTCCGCGACCGAATTGCCTTCAGCCCGCAATTCGCCATGCGCATAATAATTATAAAGCGCAGCACCATGCGGATCGCAGAGCGCGATGGTGATAGTTTCATTTTTTGCCTTCAGACCAAGGCCGACCCCGGCAATCGTCCCGCCGGTTCCGGCTGCACAGGTGAAGCCGTCGACCCGTCCGTCCATCTGCTCCCAGATTTCCTCCGCGGTCGTTTCGATATGCGCGCGGCGATTGGCGATATTATCGAACTGGTTGGCCCAAATGGCGTTATCGGTTTCCTCGGCAATCCGCCGCGATGTGTGTACGAAATGGCCGGGATTGGAAAAAGGCGCTGCAGGCACAAGCACCAACTGGGCACCTAGCGCGCGGAGCGTATCCTTCTTCTCCTGGCTTTGCGTTTCGGGCATCACGATGATGGTCTTGTACCCGAGTGCATTGCCAACGAGCGCTAGGCCGATGCCGGTATTGCCTGCCGTGCCCTCAACTATGGTGCCGCCCGGCTGCAATATCCCCTGCTCTTCCGCATCGCGGACAATGAATAACGCCGCGCGATCCTTCACCGACGCGCCCGGGTTGGCAAATTCGCACTTGCCGTAAATCTCGCAGCCGGTTTCCTCGCTGGGCCCCTTGAGCAGGACGAGCGGGGTGTTGCCGATAAGGTCCAATGTCGATGGCATAGTTTTCATGACCCCACAGGTAGTTTCGGATGCAACAAGACGCAAGCGATGGCGACTTGCGGCGATGAAAGCTGGGCTTTGCCGATTGGCGGCGCTTTGTCGCATCCGGATCGCGTTTTGTCGAAACTACCAAATTAGGTGTTGTTATACTATATCATTTTCACTAGCAGGCTGCTGAAACACCATAATCGGGACATTTATGAAAACTCTCCTTCGCCAAAGTGCGGCAACCACCATACTCTCGCTTGCGCTGATTACCTCCCCCACCTTTGCGCAAGAGCAGTCCGACGCCGATACAAATGATGATGATTTTCACCGCACCGGCGAGATCGTGGTCACTGCCCCCTATTTCGAGCGGCTAGATCTGCTTGCGGGCACTTCTGCCCTGTCGGGCGAAGATTTGGCGCAGCAATCGCGTGGTCAGATCGGCGATACGCTGCTCTCGCTGCCGGGGGTGTCGGCGACCAGCTTTACACCTGGCTCCTCGCGCCCGGTCCTGCGCGGTTTCCAAGGCAATCGCGTTGCAGTTCTCACCGATGGCATCGGCAATATCGACGCGTCCAATACCTCTGCCGACCATGCTGTCACCATTGAGTCGCTGACCACCGAACGGATCGAGGTACTGCGCGGCCCAGCCGTGTTGCTGTTCGGCGGACAGGCGGTGGGTGGCGCGGTCAACGCCATCGACAAACGCATCCCGCGTGCCGTGCCGGAAGAGGTTGTCCATGTGGACGCGCTGGTAGGCTATGGCAGCGCAGCGGATGAATGGTCCGGTGGAGCATCGGTCGATGTGCCTCTGACCGATCGTTTTGTGATCCACGCCGACGGCAGCTATCGCAAGAGCGACGATCTGCGCATCGGCGGATATCAACTGTCGCCCGACCTACGCGATGAAATCTTTGACCTTGCTGACGAAGAAGAAAGCGAAGGCCATCTCGACGAAGCCGACGAACTGCGCGAAGCTGCGAACAATCGCGGCCGCGTTCCCAACAGCGCGGTAGAAACCTGGACCGCAGGGCTTGGCACAGCCTTCATTGACGACGGCGGCAATTTGGGCGTGTCGTTCAACATCTACGACACCAAATATGGAATCCCCGGACGTCCGGGTGTCGGCCACCACCACGAAGAAGCCGTCAGTGCTGGAGAAAAGGTGTCGATGGCCGAAGGCGACGAGGGAGCGGTCACAATCGGCCTGCGCCAATATCGCGCGGACCTGCGCGGCGAAGTCGAAACCGGCGGCGGCTTTCTTGAAAAGCTGACCTTCCGCGCTGGCTATGCCGATTACCAGCACACCGAATTCGAAGGTGACGAAGTCGGCACTGTTTTCAAGAGCCAGGGCTTCGAAGGCCGCGCCGAGGCCGTCCAGGCCAACCGCAATGGCTGGCGCGGGGCGAGCGGTATCCAATATATGTCGCGCGATTTTGAGGCGATTGGCGCCGAAGCCTTTGTGCCACCCAATCGCACCCGCCAATTGGGCCTGTTCACACTGCAGGAATTCGATCTGGGCGGCGTGCATCTTGAAGCAGCGTTGCGCTATGACCGGGTCAGTCAGGAAGCCCAGACGCTCGGCATCGATCGCAGCTTCAATAATGTCTCGGCGGCATTGGGCGCGGCCTATCTGGTCGGCAATCTCAAAATCGGCATCAACGCCTCGCGCACTGGCCGCGCCCCATCGGTAGAAGAGTTGTTTTCGGATGGACCGCACATCGCCACGCAGGCCTATGAAATTGGCGACCCGACCTTGCGCAGCGAAAAGGCCTGGAACGCCGAACTTTATGCCCGCTACGACAGCACCAATGTTGATGCGACGTTGACGGTCTATTCGAACTGGTTCGACGGCTTCATCTATGAAGATGCAACGGGAGCCGAGGAATACGACCTCCCTGTTTTCCAATATTTTCAGAGCGACGCCCGCTTCTGGGGTGTTGAAGCCGATGTTTCGGCAAGGCTGGGCCATGTCGGTGGGTTCGACGTCGTGCTTGATGGCGTCGCCGACTACACCCGCGCGTCGATTTCAAATGGCGGCGGACCGGTACCCCGTATCCCGCCACTGCGTCTGTTAGGCGGGCTGGAATTGCAAAGCGGCAGCGTCGACTTGCGAGGCGAAGTCGAATGGACCGATGACCAACGACGCAATGCGGCCTTCGAAACCGAAACTGCAGGGTTCACGCTGGTCAATGCTTCCGCAAGCTGGCGGCCATTCGGGCGCAACCGCAATATCGCGCTGATCGCGTCCGCCAACAATCTGTTCGACGTCACGGCACGCCGCGCTGCCTCCTTCACCAAGGATTATGTGCCGCTTTCCGGACGCGATTTCCGATTGACGGCTCGTTTCAGCTTTTGATGGCGGTTTGACTCATCGGGCGTTCAGCTTAGACTTTCCAGAGTCGGCTGAACGCCAGCAAAAAGGATAAAGTCATGCGCAAACTGATCGCCGCTTCACTCATCGCAGCCACCCTGCTGCTGTCTGCCTGCAACACCGTAAAGGGCCTGGGTCGCGACATCGAATCGGTTGGTGAAGCCGGTGACGAGGCGATTTAGACCGTTTCCGGCTCTTCGATTTCGGTCGCTTTATCGCGGCGGCGCTGGGTGAACCAGATGGCAACGAGCGCCAATTCGTAGAGCAAGCATAGCGGCACAGCGAGCAACAGCTGCGACACCACATCTGGTGGCGTCAGCACTGCGGCGATCGCGAAGGCGCCGACAATCGCGTAACGCCGACCTGCCTTCAGTTGGTCGCGCGTTACGATCCCTGCCCTTTCGAGCAGCATCAGCAAAACGGGCAATTGGAATGCGACGCCAAAACCAAAGATGAAAGTGGTGGCAAAGCTTAGATAATTGCCCACACCGGGTAGCGCCTCCTGCGTGACCCCGCCGACATCGCCTTCAAATCCCAGCAGGAATTTGAGCGCCACCGGCATCGCGCCGAAATAGGCGAGGCTGGCACCCAACCCGAACAGGATCGGGGTCATCATCAGGAAGGGCAGGAACGCCTTTTTCTCGTTCTTATAGAGTCCGGGGGCAACAAATCGCCAGATCTGCGTCGCCAGCACCGGAAAACTGACCATCATTGCGGCGAACAGTCCAACCTTCACTTGCACGAAAAAGGCTTCGAAAATGTCGGTGTAAATCAGCTTGTCCTGCCCGACATTTTTAAGCGGCTGGACCAGCCATCCATAGATCGGTTCGGCAAAATAGAAGCAAACGCCAAAAGAAACCGCGAGCGCCAGAACGCACCAGAGCAAGCGGTTGCGCAGCTCGATCAGATGATCGAGCAACGGCATCTTGCTGTCGTCGATATCCTTCATGATTGTGGCTCAGCCTTTGGCGCGTCCGCCTCGGCGGGCTTGGCATCCGTTTCAGGCGGAGGCAGCGAATCATATTCACGGATTGGCGGGTGCTCGCGCATGATGCGCTCATTTTCCGCCGCCCATTTCTTTTCAAGCTCTTCGAGTTCGGACTGGCGCACCATTTCATCAATGCCGCTGCGGAAATGAGAAGCCATGCGGCGTGCCTTGCCCACCCATTGGCCGACATAACGCAATACACGCGGCAGGTCTTTCGGCCCGATCACCAGCAAGGCGACCAGCGCGACCAACAGCAATTCGCCGGATGCGATATCAAACATGCGGGTTCAGCCCGAAATCAGTAGATTAGCTGGTCTTGTCGGCCTGCTTTTCTGCATCAACGGTCGCTCCTGATGCAGCGTCGATGCGCGGTGCGGGCTTGGCTTCATCGTCTTCGGCCATTCCCTTTTTGAAGCTTTTGATGCCCTTGGCAACGTCGCCCATCATGTCTGAAAAGCGGCCTTTGCCAAACAGCAGGAGGATGATGATACCGACGACCAGCCAATGCCAGATGCTGAAACTACCCATTTTCCAAACTCCTCGTGCGGGGACTTCCCCAATCGCTGCGCGCGCTGCAGCTTCGTTGCCAAAAGGATTTAGGCGCTTTCGTCACCGATTTCCAGTTCGCTGTCGCCTCCTTCGGGCATATCCCCACTTTCAACCGCAGACAGCCCCTGCAAACCTTCAAGCGCAAGATCGACCGGATCGAGCAAACCCGCAGCCTTGAGGTCGGCAATTCCCGGCAAATCGCGCCGTGATGCGAGGCCAAAATGCGTCAGAAATTCCCCGGTAGTCGCATAAATCAGCGGCCGCCCCGGCACTTCGCGTCGGCCTGCCGGCCGCACCCATCCCGCTTCCATCAAAACGTCGAGCGTGCCTTTCGAAATCTGCACACCGCGGATTGCCTCAATCTCCGCCCGACTGACGGGCTCATGATAGGCGATGATGGCTAGTGTTTCGACCGCCGCGCGGCTCAGCTTGCGGCTTTCCTCACGTTCACGGCGCAGCAGATGCGCGAGATCGGCGGCGGTCTGGAAATGCCAGGTCTTGCCGCGCTTGACCAGTTCAACACCGCGCCCCTGATAATGCACTTCCAGCTTGGATAGCGCGTCGGGAACATCGACTTCTTCGCCGACATAGGCGCGTATCTGGTCAACAGTCATCGGGGCGTCGGAGGCGAACAATGTTGCCTCCACCGCCCGAACGGCTGGATCATGCTCGATCATCATTTCGCTGCCCCCGCACTTCGCTTGACCATCAATGGCGCAAAGCTGGTTTCCTGCTGCAGTTCCACCCTGCCCTGTTTCGCAAGTTCCAGCATCGCCAGAAAACTCGACGCAAGCGCCGAGCGACGCAGCGCGGGCTCCGCATCATGCGGTAGAAATGCCTCCAACTGGGTCCAGTCCAGCGCATGACCGAGCATCGCCGAAACGCGGTCGAGCGCCTCTTCCAGCGTCATGACCGCACGGCGTTTGACGACGTGCATTACCGGCGCACTGCGCGCCTGAATTTGTCCATAGGCCGAGAGCAATTCGAAGAAGTTGCAGTCCCAAGCCGTCGTGCGGACAACGCGCAGCCCTTCCGGTGCGCCGCGCAAAAAGATGTCGCGCCCGATGCGGTCGCGCGCCATCAGCCGCGCGCCGCTTTCACGCATCGCGTTCAAACGCTCAAGGCGCAACTGCAGGCGCAATGCCAATTCTTCGGGCGACGGATCGATCTCCGGATCCTTGGGCAGCAACAGCGCCGATTTCAGGTAGGCAAGCCATGCCGCCATCACCAGATAGTCGGCAGCAAGCTCCAGCTTCAGCGCCCGTGCATTCTCTATGAACCCGAGATATTGCTCGACCAGTTGGAGGATCGAAATCTGGCGGAGGTCGACCTTCTGCGTGCGGGCGAGCGTGAGCAACAGATCGAGCGGCCCTTCCCAGCCGTCAATCTCGATGGTTAGCCGCTCGTCGCCCTCGTCAGAAACGGCCAAAACCGCATCCGGTGCGTCAAATGCAAGGTCTTCGTCTAGGCCCATGACGCACCTGTGGCAGCCTTGGTCGCCTTTTCATCTGCCAAATGCGCAGCAAGGGCGAGCAGTTCGTCCCGCTTGGCCAATAGATGGTCGAGCCGCTGCTGGTCGAATGTGACGGAAGGAAGCGCTGCAGTCGCCGCATCAAACCTTCGACGCGCCTCATCCGAAATATCCGGCAGCCTCTCCACAATCGCAACCATCTCGTCGAACCGCCCCCAGCAATTGAGCGCGACATCGCAACCTGCCGCGATGCAATCGACCGCATGGGTGGGCACATCGCCTTTCAGCGCCTTCATCTCCAGATCATCGCTCATCAGCAAACCGTCAAAGCCGATTTCGCCTCGAATGATGTCGTGAATGACTGTTGGCGACATGGTGGCACAGCGCTGTGCGTCCCAGGCATCATAGACCAGATGCGCCGTCATCCCCATGGTCGCTGTATTGAGGGCACGAAACGGCGCAATGTCCTGTTCGAGTTCCTCGCGTGTCGCATGTACGTGGGGCAACTCGAAATGGCTGTCGACCACAGCGCGCCCATGCCCCGGCATATGTTTGATTACGCCCGCCACGCCACCTTTGTGCAGGCCATCGAGCACGGCTCGGCCAAGTGCTGCAACGCGCATCGGGTCAGACCCCATCGATCGGTCACCAATGGCGGGCGTCGTATCGGGCACGCGGACATCCAGCACCGGCAAATAGTTCACCGTTATGCCAACTTGATTCAGCACCAACCCCAGCGCTTCGGCGTTAACTCGTGCCGCTTCGATCGCGGTCATGGCGGAAATGTCGTATAATGCATCAAAGGCCGAGCCAGGCGGAAAGTCCGGCCAGGTTGGCGGCTGCATCCGCATTACCCGGCCACCTTCCTGGTCGATGAAAATCAGCACATCCTCACGTCCGTGAATCGAACGCAAAGAGTCCGTCAGCGCACGCAATTGCTCCCGATCGCGAATGTTGCGCCGGAAAAATGTGTATCCGACAGGATTAACTTCAGCAAACAGGGCGCGCTCGTCGGGGGTCAGTTCTTCGCCGGACAGCCCGAAGATGACAGGTTTCATGACTGGACCGAACTCCGCAATTCTCTCAGAAAAAAGGCTAGGTCAGCTTCGCTTCACTGACAAGCTCGACGCTGTCTTCATACGGCGAAACTTGTGCAAAACCGGCAAAAAATAGGCCGTGGAGCGATGCCCCGCTCCACGGCCGAAAATGCCTTCATCCCCCAATGAAGGCAAATCCGCCTTGCGGCGATTACTTGACCACCATGCAATTCTCGCCAGCAGCCTTCAGCTTGGCGCACAATTGCTGGGCCGCCGCCGGATTGGCGGTGACGGCTTGCAGTCGATAAACCTTGCGTCCGCCTTCTGCAGCACCTTCGGCGATGCGGCGGTTCAGGCCAGACAGGAAGCCAAAGCGCTTACCCATCGCAGCCCAGGCCTGATCGGCCTTGGCGGAGTCACTGAAGGCCCCCAGTTGCACAAAGCCCGAACCTGCGGGAGCAGAGCCTGCCTTGACGGGTGCGGCAGCCGGAGCCTGTTGCGGCGCCTGCGCGGCTGCTTTAGCCTTGGCTGGATCGATCGATACCTCGACCTTCTTGCCTTCACTGGCGGCGAAAGCAGCGTCGCCTTCGCCTTCGAAATTCTTGCCTTCGCGATCGGCAGGCGCAACCTTGTAGTCACCCTCCTGCGCGGCAATCAGTTCGCCATTGCCCGAAGCGCCGCCGGACTGATTGCGTTGGATCCAGTAAATACCGCCAACAATAGCCGCAAGCAGAGCAAGACCAGCCAATACCAAACCGGCGACTTTCAGCGGCGAAGCGCTTTCCTCATATTCATAACCATCGGCGGTTTCGAGCCAAGGCAGGCGATCGGGATCGTCCAGGCCCAAATCTTCGTCGCGATTGCTATCGGTCATCGCATTTAATTCCTCTGGTCACTTATGCCGGGTTACATCTGCTTTGCGGCTTCAACACCCATCAATCGCAGCCCGTTTCGAATAACCTGCCCGACTTTATCTGCCAAGAAAAGCCTTGCACTGCTCAATTCTGGGGATTGTGCCAATATGAAGCGCTTGTCCGGCTGGTCGTTACCGAGGTTCCAATAGGCATGAAAGGCCGCGGCCAGATCGCCAAGGAAGAAGGCGATGCGATGGGGCTCGCCCGCCTTTGCCGCAGCCTCTACAATACGCGGCAGATTTGCGCATTCACGGATCAGTGCCAGCTCTTCTGCACCAAGCAGGTCGAGATGCTCTGCTCCCGGCTTGAAGCCTTCCTCAGTCTCAGCCTTGCGCAGCGTCGAGCTGATACGGGCGTGGGCATATTGCACATAGAAAACCGGATTGTCCTTCGACGCCTCGACGACCTTGGCAAAGTCAAAATCCATCTGTGCATCGGCCTTGCGCGTCAGCATGGTAAAGCGCACAACATCCTTGCCGACTTCGCGCACGACATCGGCCAAAGTCACGAAATTGCCTGCCCGCTTGGACATTTTGATCGGCTCGCCGCCGCGCAGCAGGCGCACCATTTGCACCAGCTTCACGTCGAACTCCACCTTGCCTTCGGTCAGCGCTGCGACCGCTGCCTTGATGCGTTTGACTGTGCCAGCATGGTCGGCGCCCCAGATGTCGATCAGCCAGTCGGCATTTTGCGCCTTCTGGAAGTGATAGGCCATATCGGCACCGAAATAAGTCCAGCTGCCATCCGATTTACGGATCGGGCGGTCCTGATCGTCGCCAAACTCGGTTGATTTGAACAAAGGCAATGTGACTGGTTCCCAATCGGGATCGGGTTCGCCCTTGGGCGGTTCGAGCTCACCGTCGTAAACCAGCCCGTGTTCGCGCAGAAATGCCTCCGCGGCCTCAGGTTTCTTCGCCTGTTGCACCTCGGCTTCTGAGGCGAAGATATCGTGATGGATACCCAACAAGGCGAGGTCCGAACGGATCATCTCCATCATCATGGCAACCGTAAATTGCCGGAAAGGAGCGAGCCATTCGGATTCGGGTGCAGCGACGAATTTATCGCCATATTCAGTTGCCAGTTTCTGCCCGACCGGAACCAGATAATCGCCGGGATAAAGCCCCTCGGGGATATCGCCAATGGCCTCACCCAGAGCCTCGCGATAGCGCAGGTGCGCTGAGCGCGCGAGCACATCGACCTGACCGCCCGCATCGTTGACATAATATTCGCGGGTCACCCTGTAGCCAGCAAATTGCAGCAGATTGGCCAGCGCTTCGCCCACTACAGCCCCGCGGCAGTGACCCATATGCATTGGGCCTGTGGGGTTGGCCGAGACATATTCGACATTAACAGTCTTGCCGCTGCCGAGGCTAGAGCGGCCATAATCATCACCTTGCGCTGCAATCGCGCGCAGTTCGTCAAGCCAGATCGATGCTTCGAGTTTCAGGTTGAGGAAGCCTGGACCGGCAATTTCCACGCCGGTGACACCCGAAACCTTGCGCAATTCTCCGGCAATCGCCTCAGCCAAAGCGCGCGGATTGGTCCCTGCAGGTTTTGCCAGCACCATGGCGGCGTTGGTCGCCAGATCGCCATGCGAAACATCGCGTGGCGGCTCAACCGTTACGGCTTTGCGATCGAGACCGCCAGGCAGGGTTCCAGCGGTTTCCAGCGCATCAAGCGCATGGTTCAAATGGGCGGCAAATTGGACAAAGAGGGTCACTGGGGTCTTTTCCTGAAATAGGGATGCGGCTGCATGGGTCTTGCAGCCCCCTAGTCCATGCCACAGAAAAGAAAAAGGGGGCCAAGGCGGCCCCTTTCGGGCGCGCCTTTATCGGGTCACATTATATCGGAGTTGATCTTCGGTCAGTTGGAAGCCGAGGAGAAGTTCGAAGCTGGCGCGTTGGATTGCCGCACGCACTTCGGGATCAGCCATCGGATCAAGCGCAGCGTCGGCATCGCCAGGTTTGCGCTTACGCGTTATTTTTTCGACGATTTCCGGGGGTAAAGCGGCTGAAGCAGGATCGATATAGGCCGCACCCTTAGCCGCTGCCTGTGCACGATATTGCCCATCGGCAAAATTGACAGTTACCTGCCCGATCCGCTTTGCCACAACGGCAGTCCCGCCTTGAACTACGGTGGAAAAATAGGGGAGTGTCACTGAACGTGCGCCGCGGGCATCACTCCGTCGAGCTTGAACCTCGAAATCCGCGACCGAATAGATTTTCGCGCCACTGCTGTTGCACGACGGCCGGACCTTGGTGATCGACGCAACGACATCGACCGAATCCGCATTTTGCGGCGCGCCCTGCACGAACAGCGTAATGTCGCCAGTGCCGTCGGCTACCGCCACCGTCGGGCAGCCCGTGCGCGTTGCCGTGACACCTACACCCGAGTTAACGTCCAGCACGCCATCCTTTGCACAGCCTGCCAAAACCAGCAGAGCGAGCGGTGCTGCGTGCAATAGGATTTTCATGGATATAGCTTCCTCAGTCTTGTGCCGTTTCGGCGTTCGGTGCGTCTTTATCCGGCAGCACTATACAGTGCAACAAGGGAAAGGCCTTGGCCAATGCCTCCGGATTACCTAAATGACATTGCACATGACTGAACAAAACGAAAATCGCCGCCGCCTCGATATCCTGTTAGCTGCTCCGCGCGGCTTTTGCGCGGGCGTGGATCGCGCCATCCAGATTGTGGAGCAAGCGCTCGAGCGCCATGGCGCGCCGATCTATGTGCGGCACGAAATCGTGCACAATAAATTCGTCGTCGACAGCCTGCGGGCAAAAGGCGCCATTTTCGTTGACGAACTCGACGAAGTTCCCGCCAATGCGCATGTGGTGTTTTCCGCGCATGGTGTCCCCAAATCGGTGCCGGAAGATGCACAAAATAGGGGATTGGCCTATTTTGATGCCACTTGCCCGCTCGTTTCCAAAGTGCATCGTCAAGCCGAACGCCAGGTCGAGGCGGGGCGCCATATTCTTTTTGTCGGTCATAAGGGACATCCCGAAGTGATCGGAACCTTTGGCCAGGTAGCTTCCGGAGCGATGACGCTGGTCGAAACCGAGGAGGACGCCGAAAAGGTGGAGGTCGCAGACCCCGAGAATTTGGCGTTCCTGACGCAAACCACACTTTCGGTTGATGATACGGCCGAAATCGTTGCTACGCTGCAAAGGCGTTTCCCAGCGATAGTCGGGCCCAAAGGCGAAGATATATGTTACGCAACGTCGAACCGGCAGGCTGCGGTCAAGGCAATCGCCGGTCGTTGCGATCTGGTTATCGTGATTGGCGCACCGAACAGCTCCAATTCGCTTCGATTGGTAGAGGTTGCTGAACGAGCAGGTACGCCAGCGCGGCTTGTGCAGCGGGCAGAAGAAATCGATTTCAACTGGTTGGACGGCGTAACGACGCTGGGGATAACTGCGGGCGCCTCCGCTCCTGAGGTGCTGGTACGCCAGTTTATCTCGCGCATTTCAGAACGGTTCGAAGTTCGCGAGGATCAAGTGGTAACCGCCGAAGAAAGCATCACCTTCAAGCTACCCCGCGAGCTCGCAGCAGCCGCCGACCCGGCCTGATGGCAGTTTACACACAAGTCAGCGCCGAGGCGGCAGCGGAATTGCTGATGCGCTATGACGTGGGAAAGCTTGTCTCGCTCAAAGGCATCGCCGAAGGCGTCGAAAACAGCAATTATCTTCTCGAAACGGATCGGGCGCGTTTCATCCTCACATTGTACGAAAACAGGGTCAATCCGGCGGACCTGCCATATTTCCACAATTTGCTGGCACATCTTCATAATGCTGGCTGCCCCGTGCCGCGCTTTATCGATGATAGCACAGGCCAGTGGCTGCAGGATGTTCACGGCAAGAAATCCTGCCTCATCGAATTCCTCCCTGGCATTTCGGTTTCAGAGCCCACACCAGAACAAGCCCATGCGGTCGGTCAATCTCTGGCAAAAATGCATCAGGCGGTCGGCGATTTTGGCGAGATCAAGCCAAACCCCTTGGGTCACAAAAACTGGAGACCGCTGTTCGACCAGTGCGATAAAGTCGCCGCCGATGCGCTACAAGATGGCTTTACCGAAGATATTGACCGCGAATGCGACTGGCTTTCCGCGAACTGGCCACAAGATTTGTCCCAATGCGCGGTTCATACCGATCTTTTTCCGGACAATGTTCTGTTTCGGGGTGATCAGGTTGGCGGCTTGATCGATTTCTACTTCGCCTGCACAGACTACCGCGCTTATGATCTAGCTGTGACCCATGCAGCATGGAGCTTTACCGCCGACGGGCGTCAATATCTGGCTGGCATTGGTGAAGCCTTGCTTGCCGGTTATGGCGAAGTCATCAAGCTTGACGAAGCCGAAGTACACGCCTTCCCTTCGCTGGCACGCGGGGCATCGTTACGATTCCTGCTCACCCGTCTTTATGACTGGATCAACACGCCCGCCGACGCGATGGTGACGCGCAAGGACCCTCTGGCCTTTTATCACCGGCTTGTTTTCTATCGCAGCGTCGAAAGCAGTAAATTGTTCGGAGGCGCGCCATGAAAAAGGTAGAAATTTTCACCGACGGGGCCTGCAAGGGCAATCCGGGGCCCGGCGGCTGGGGCGCAGTGATCCGTTATGGCAAGCACGAAAAGGACATATCGGGCAGCGAGCCCGACACAACCAACAACCGCATGGAAATGACTGCGGCCATCAGGGCACTCAACCTGCTCATTGAACCCTGCGCCGTCACTTTACATACCGACAGCAAATATGTCCTCGATGGCATCACAAAATGGGTTGAGGGCTGGCAACGTAACGGTTGGAAAAACGCCTCCAAACAACCTGTTCGGAATGCTGATTTATGGCACGAACTGATCGAAGCGGTCGCCCGACACAAGGTCGAATGGGTGTGGGTCAAAGGCCATAATGGCCATGCCGAAAATGAACGGGCGGACCGGCTGGCCAGCGATGCTGCTGCCGCAGCCGGAACGCTTTAGCCTTTTTCAACCTTCGCGGGTTTCAGCCCCCGGTCCGTTTTTCTGGATAGATTCGATGGCATTTTTGGCTGAAGCCTTGCTTGAATAGCCCTCGGTCCAGAAAATCGTTTCACTGTTATATTTGAAATAGGCGACATATTCGCCCGCCTTGTTCTGCTTGATCTCGAAATAGTGCGCCATGGTTCCTCCTTTGCGCAGAGCCGTGATATTCTACGCTATCAATCTGGGAGCCTTTCGCAAGCCAACGGTGTGTAAAATCAACCAAATCGATCTGGCGAATATGGGGCAGGATCGATAGCGCGAAGCCTTTCTTCCCCGGTGATCTGCGCGGCAGCAAGCTTTGCAACGGCAGGTGCAGTCTGGATGCCAAAGCCGCCTTGCCCGGCAAGCCAGAAAAATTGCTCGTTCCGCGGATCCCGCCCGATTACCGGCCTCCTGTCCGGTGCGAAGCTGCGCAAACCTGCCCATTTGCGCTCTATCCGCTTGATTTTCCAGTCAACCACTTGCTCGAAGCGATCAAGCGCGGTTGCAACTTCAAGCTCCTCGGGCGCGGCATCGCATGGCGGTGTCGCGATTTCATCATGCGGGCTTACCCACAACCGCCCACCGGCATCGGGTTTAAAGTAGAAACTTCCGTCGAGTCCGACGACGAGTGGCAAATCGGCAGGTGCGGCAGGAGCAATTTCGATTTGCACGACTGTGCGCCGATAGGGTTGGATGTCCAGTCGCCGGATGCCCGCGAGTTCCGCAATCATATCTGCCCATGCACCGGCCGCATTGACCACCATTTCGGCCTCAAACTGACCGGCAGCGGTCTTGATTGACCAACAGCCATCGACAAAGGCCAGTGCCCTTACAGGAGCCCTGCATTGAATTTCACAACCAAGCCGTCTGGCCGCCCCAAGATATGCCTGATGCAAGGCTGCAACATCGATGTCACAACAATCAGGCTCCCATAAGGCGAGGTCCCAGCCGTCTCTGCGTCCCGTAAGATGTCGCTCGATGTGATTGGCGGATAGTTTCTCGAGAGCAACCGAGCTCGCAGCAAAATCTGCCTGCATGTCCTCAGCGATTGAATGGCATTCTGCCGTCCCGATATGCAGAGCGCCGCGCGGGGTCAAAAATCCACGTTCGGAAAACTCTGCAGGAGGGGTTGAGAGGAACTGGTAGGAGGCTGTTGTCAGCGGCTGGATAGCCGGCCCACCATAGGTTTCGCTCCAGAACGCCGCCGAGCGGCCCGTTGAATGATAACCGGGGAATTCCTCTGCCTCTAGCAGCAAAACTGATTTCGACGGTGCAATCTCGGCCGCAAGGCTGGCGCCCGCCATTCCGGCGCCGACAATGGCAACATCGAAACGATTCATGATTTGGGCGCTTTGCGATCGAGAAAGTTTTCGATGGCGGCAATACATTTGTCGCGGACAGGGTCGGTTTCGCGCAAAAGTTCATGCGCAGCCTCATTACCAAATAAGACCAACTCGCTATTCGGCAGCCTTTTCGCATCGCGAATGACCCTTTTGGTATCGACAAGATGATCGGCAGTTGTCGCCAACAGCAAGATAGGTACGGTTACCCCTTCCATGATTCCGGGCGCGTTCAACTGGCGCGTTGAAGCAATTGCCCGTTCGACCCAATGCCAGCTCGGCGGTCCAAGCCGCACCTCCGGTCGTTTCTGCCACCAATACAGTTCGTCCGCATAACGGGCCGAATCATGTGTCAGTATCTTGGCGCGCGCATTCAGTGGTGATCCGGGTTTCTCACCTTCCTTCCACGCGGCCCTTTCCGGATTGCCAAGGGCGCGAAGCAGTTTGGCAACTGCGTGATGCACCGCATAAGGCAGCCCCATCGTCTGGATACCCAACATAGGTGCCGATAAAGCGACAGCATCCGGATCTATTGCTTTTTCGCATAACGCGCGCATGACCAAATGCCCGCCCATACTGTGGGCAACCACTATATGCGGCCCCGGCCCTTGGGTTTTCCATTCGCGCCAAAACGCACCCAGGTCCGAAATCCAGGTCGAAAAATCATCGGCATGGCCGATATGCGGATCCCCGAGCAGTCGTCCTGAACCGCCCTGCCCGCGCCAGTCAATCGCCGTCACCTGCCAGCCTGAACGGGCAAAATGGTCCAGCGTTTCAAGATATTTCTCATAATGATCGCCCCGACCGGGCAGAAAAAGCATCGATCCGCGCGCTTCGGATATGCCTTCACCATCACCGTTCAACGAGGGCCAATCTATCCGCCGAATCCGCCAGCCATCCGGCGCAGTCCAGAATCCTTCGTGCGCATAACTCGGGATGGCACGCCGTATCGTTTCCGTTTGGGCTTCAGGCATGGTTACCTTTTAGAAAGTTCTGATGGTTAACAGTGCGGCAATATGGACCAGAATTTTTTCGCTTACGCGCTGCTTGGCGGCTTGGCAATCGGCCTGCTGGTGTCGATCTATTCCGACATTCGGCACCGCCTTATTTACAATTGGGTGACCGCATCGATCGCGCTCGCCGCTCCTCTTTACTGGCTTGCGACCGGGACATTCACCTGGCCTGAAATTGGCTATTATCTCGGCGCAGGAATCGCGACTTTCCTGTTCTTCGCGCTATTTTTCTACTTCGGCATGATGGGTGGTGGCGACGTGAAATTGTTCGCGGCAGTCGCCCTGTGGTTTCCGCCATTGGTCGTCATCAAATTTGTTTTCAACGCCAGTTTGCTCGGCGCGCTGGTAACCATAATTTTCTTCATCGTTCACAAGATACGAAAAGGAAGCGGTCACGTCCGCATTCCATATGGCGTCGCAATTTCGCTCGCCGGCCTTTGGTGCGCCGGTGAACAGTTTTTTAACCATTTTAGGTGATTAGCTGTCTCATTCAGGGGACCGTTCAGGAGCTTGTTCGTCATGGATAGGAAAAAAGTAATCTTGCTGGTCTGCGCGCTGCTGATAGCCGCAGTCACCGCGTTTATGGCGCGCAGCATGTTCTCGGGCGGAGGCGCACCCCAAGCGGTTGCACAAAAACCCGTCGCCACTGGCCCAAAGGTCATCGTTGCAACGCGGGCATTGCCGGTTGGAACAATTCTGACTGCAGACAGCATTCGCTATCAACCGTGGCCGGAAGAGCTGATCGAGGAAGCCTATTTCATCAAGAAAGACGGCGAGCCTGACCAGACGACCACATTGGTCGGCACGGTTGTGCGCAATCCGATTACAGCCGGACAGCCGATTACCCAAGGTTCGCTTGTCGCTCCTGGCGATCGTGGTTTCCTTGCTGCGGCACTTGGACCGGGCATGCGTGCGGTATCGGTTCCAGTCTCTACACTCACTGGTGTTTCGGGCTTTGTCTTTCCAGGTGACCGTGTGGACCTTGTCCTGACCCAGAATGTAAGCGGTGCAGGCACTGGTCAGCCCTTGAAAGTTTCGGAAACCATCATCCGCAACCTTCGCGTCCTGGCAACTGACCAGCGCTCGACACCAAGCGTCGATGAAAAAGGCAATAGCATTCCTTCGAAGTACAAGTTGGTGACCATCGAAGTGACGCCGCGCATTGCAGAAAAAATCGCCGTGGCGCAGACGATCGGTACGATCAGTCTCTCGCTCCGTTCGCTCGCCGACAACGCAGCCGAGCTCGAAATGGCGCTGGCATCGGGCGATGTGAAATTGCCCAAGGGCGCAACTGCTGAGGAAGAAGAAAAGTTCCTCGCCTCGGTTCAGAAGCAACCGACTGCAGGCCCGAGCACCTATGCAACCGGCGGCGATGTCTCACGTTTCCAGCGTAGCAGCCTTCCCGCGATCACGCCCGTGCAGATTGCGGCAGAAGCAGTGAAAGTTGAAAAACAGATCGAACAGGTTCGCCGTGGCAGCGTCGTCCGCGTCTCTCGCGCCGGTGCTGTCGAAGAAGTCAATGTGGACCGGAGGTAATATAATGACCATCAAATCACTCATGAAATCCGGTGCCGCAGCGATTATCTTCGCTGCCTCCATTTCCACCGTTGCCAGCGCGGCACCTGCAAAGGCCGATCCCGCTGCATCCAAAACCGGCGGCCGCGTGATCGTTCTGTCGGTCGGTCGTGGCGAGCAGATCAATCTGGGCTCTTCGGTATCCGACGTTGTTGTTTCTAACCCGACGATCGCCGATGTCGATGTCCGCAGCCCCCGGCAGCTCTACATCCTCGGAAAAGGGCAAGGCGAAACGACCGTCTATGCAACAGATGCTGCAGGACGGACAATCTACTCTGCCACTATCCGGGTAGGCAACAACCTCGACTCGGTTGATCAGATGCTGCTGCTCGCAATGCCCGAAGCCGACATCAAGGTTTCGACCATGAACGGTGTGGTACTGCTAACTGGTACGGTCGCCCAACCTGAAGATGTTCAGGAAGCTGAAACACTCGTTCAGGCGTTTGTTGGCGATGCGACAAAAGTCGTCAGCCGACTGAAGACCGCCGTTCCAATGCAGGTCAATCTGCAGGTCCGGATTGCGGAAGTCAGCCGTTCGCTGGCCAAGGAAATTGCATCAAATTTCACAACTCGTGACAATGACGGCAATGGCCTTGTCTTTGGCGTCGGCCGCGGTCGCAGCGTGGGTACCATTGGCGATCTCAACACCAGCGCCTTTCCGCGCCTGGATGCGTCATCGCTGTACGGCCTTCCCGCAGGCTCAATCTCGTTGCCTTTCAACCCAGCGACCGGTCAGTTTATTACTGGCGGGACGCAATATACCTTCAATAACCCGGTAGGAAGCAATGTGCTGAACCTCGCGGGCAAATTGTTCGGTATCGATGTCGCAGCTGCGTTTGACATTGCCGAGCGCGCCGGTCTTTCGACCACGCTTGCTCAACCTAATCTCACCACTATCTCTGGTGAATCCGCAGAATTTCTTGCGGGCGGGCAGTTTCCGATACCGGTAGCGGACAATTTTGGCGCGACCACCGTGCAGTTCCGTGATTTTGGTGTCAGCCTGCGCTACACCCCAACCGTCCAGTCTGACGGCCGCATCCTCCTTCGGGTGCGCCCGGAGGTCTCGGATATCTCGTCACAAGGCGCTGTTCGCATCGCAGGAACCGAAATACCGGCGATCACCACACGCATGGCGGAAACGACGGTCGAACTGGGTTCTGGCCAGAGCTTCATGATTGCCGGACTGCTCTCAAACTCGGCCAACACTTCGGTCGATAAATATCCGGGCTTGGGAGATGTTCCGGTTCTCGGTGCCCTGTTCAAGTCAAATGGCTGGAAGCGCAACGAGACCGAACTGGTCATCGTCGTTACGCCCTATCTGGTGAAGCCGGTCTCAGAATCAGAAATCAAGCTGCCGACCGACGGATACAATACTCCGTCTGATCTGGAGCGCATCCTGCTCAACAAGACCGCGTCGAATTTGACCGGATCTGCTGAACGCCCGAAGCCGACTGTTGCGCCCGACAATGTGAAGGGCCCGGAGTTCGGTACCGTAAGCGAAGCTGCTCCGGCGATCAGCACCAAGCAGGCCAAGAAATCCCAATCCGGTGAAGCAGGGTCAGCACCCGGCTTCAGCTTCAATTGAGCGACGTGAGGAGCATGAACATGCGTGCAAAACTAATCTTGACGGCAACTTTGGCCTTCACGCTCGCCGGATGCGGCGCAACTGGCTCGAATACGTCGATGTACTCGACCAACCAACCGGTGGTTCATCGTAACATCTACGCCCTCGACGTGAATGTCGATGGCAGCGCTGGACTCTCGTCATTCGAACAAAACCGTATCGCAGAATGGTTTGAGGCCATGAAACTGCGATTTGGCGACCGCATTGCCGTGGATTTTGGCGATAGCTACCCCGATGCAGCAACCAAGCAAGCGGTGAGTGACCTCGCGGCCAAGCATGGTTTGCTGTTAAGCGAGACGGCGCCGGTCACGGATGGCAATGTGGTGCCGGGTACTGCCAGGGTAGTAGTGACCCGCTCGACGGCGAGTGTTCCCAATTGCCCGAATTGGACCAAAACCACTGAGGCCAATTACAACTCCAGCAACCATCCCAACTACGGATGCGCTACGAACAGCAATCTTGCTACGATGGTTGCCGATCCCGAAGATCTAGTACGCGGCCGCGAGTCCACTCCTGAAAACAGCCGGGGTGGATCGCGCAAGAAATCCGGAGGCGCAAACTAATGAACGCACCATTTAAAAGTGTCTCGGCCGGTGCCAGAGATCCGTTCACTGCCTATGTTTGCGATGACCTGACTCTCGATGTTGTCCGCACTGTTTGCGACGACATGGGGTGGCCGCAGGAAAAGGCCTTCAAGGGCGGCTTGCGCAACGCCGTTCAATCGCTGTCGGTATCAGCCAGCCCACAAATTCTGCTGGTTGACCTGTCGGAATCGGGCGACCCGATTTCGGACATCAATGGACTGGCCGAAGTTTGCGAACCCGGAACCGTCGTTATCGCGATGGGTCAGGTCAATGATGTTCGGTTGTACCGCGATCTCATGCTTTCAGGCCTGCAGGACTATCTGCTTAAGCCAGTCAGTCCCGATGCGCTTCGCGATGCCGTGACACATGCCCAGATGATCCTCAACGCGCCAAAGCACGACGACGGAGCCAAGGAACATCCGCACCTGTCGACCGCAGTTATCGGTACGCGCGGCGGCGTAGGGGCATCGACCATCGCAACTTCGATTGCCTGGTTGCTGTCTGAACGCATGGGCCACCTGACGGGCCTTCTCGATCTCGACGTCCACTTCGGAACCGGCGCTCTGGCGTTGGATCTGGAGCCGGGCCGCGGGTTGACCGACGCAATCGACAATCCGAGCCGCATCGACGGGCTTTTCATCGAGCGCGCAACAATCAAGGCCAATGACAAGCTTTCCATCCTGTCAGCTGAAGCTGCGATCAGCAGCCCCATCATGACAGACGGATCGGCCTTCTTCCAGTTGCAGGAAGAATTCCGGGCAGCGTTCGAGAACACGGTCATCGATCTGCCACGCAACATGTTGATCGCTTACCCGCATCTTTTGCACGATGTGAATGTGGCAGTGATTGTCTGCGAACTGACACTGGCTTCGGCGCGTGATGCCATTCGCCTGCTTGCATGGCTGCGCGCAAATGCACCGTCTTGCCAGACGATCGTTGTTGCCAACAAAGCCCAAGCCGGCGGCATCGAGATTTCACGCAAGGATTTTGAAAGCTCGATTGAGCGCAAGATTGATCTCGTAATCCCGCTGGACTCAAAAGCAACGGCGCAGGCCGCCAAACTCGGCAAACCGCTGGTCGACTCTGTCCGTTCGAGCAAGGTGGCCTCGGGCATTGTGGCTTTGACTGATATGATCAAGTCAACCGGCGTTCCCGAAGAAGAGGCAACCGAAACCAAAGCCGCATCGTCGAAAAAATCGATGATGGCCGGTTTCAAATCGCTGTTGGCAAAAAAATAACACTCGAATGCCACACTGGCGTTCCGACAAGGAACTCCAAATGAGGCAGAGGCGGTAAAAGATGAACAATCTGGTTCTCATTTTTGGTTTGGTGGCCTCGCTCATCCTTTTGGGATTTGCCTTTGCAGGACCTGCAACGGGGAAAGCAGCCAGTCGACGGCTAAGTGCGGTGAAAATCCGCCATTCGGACTCGGTTGACGCCAAGCTTGAGCAACAAATGCGCAAGGCAGTGGCCGCGCGCCGACCGATCATGTTCACCGAAGGCACGAAAATGAGCGTGACCGATCGCCTGCGCCTGCGCCTTCAACAGACGGGCAAAAAATGGGGGCTCAACCAGTATCTCTACGTCAGTGGCGGGATTTTTGTCGCCATGTTCGGAATTTTGACGATTCGGGGAGCGCCGATGTTGCTCGCTCTTGGCGGAGCGACTTTTCTCGCCCTGGCCGTGCCGCACTTTTCCGTCAGTTACCTGATCCGCAAACGCATAAATGATTTCACGGCAAAATTTCCGGAAGCGATCGAATTGCTCGTTCGCGGTTTGAAATCAGGACTTCCGGTTGGTGAAACGCTCGGCGTCGTTGCCCGCGAAATCCCGGGTCCCGTTGGCGAAGAATTCAAGATCGTTACAGAAAAGATCAAGATCGGCAAAACCATGGAGGATGCACTGCAGGATACAGCAGAGCGCCTTGGCACACCTGAATTCCAGTTCTTCGTAATCACTCTTGCCATTCAGCGCGAAACCGGCGGCAATCTTGCGGAAACGCTGTCAAACCTCGCCGATGTGTTGCGCAAACGCGCGCAGATGAAGCTGAAGATTCGCGCCATGTCATCCGAATCCAAAGCGTCGGCCTATATCGTCGGCTCGCTGCCTTTCATCGTCTTCGCGCTCGTCTGGTCGGTAAACCCGGAATATCTGGGCGGCTTCTTTGTCGAACAACGCCTGATGATCGCCGGCATAGTCGGACTGGTCTGGATGAGCATTGGTGTTGGTATCATGGCCAAAATGGTCAGCTTTGAAATCTAAGGGACAGGACCGAGAAAGATGAACAGCGCTCAACCTCCTGGACCCGAAATCATGGGTATCGACGTCATGTGGGTCGCCACATTGATGACAGCGATTGCCAGTTTTGCGGTGATACTTGCCATCTATGCGGCTGTGACAGTTCGCGACCCGATGACCAAGCGCGTCAAGGCGTTGAACGAACGTCGCGAGCAGTTAAAGGCTGGAATTTCGGCATCGACCGCAAAGAAGCGTGCCAAGCTGGTGCGCAACACCGAAACGACCGACAAAATGCGCCAGTTGCTGTCGTCGCTCAAGGTGTTGCAAGATGATCAGATCAAGGTCGCGCAGCAAAAACTGGCGCAAGCCGGCATCCGCCGCAAGGAACTTGCGGTTGCAGTGATCTTCAGTCGGCTTGTCGGGCCGATCCTCCTCGGCGGCGGAGCCTTGTTCTGGATTTACGGCATGGGTGGCCTGGCCGATTGGACACCATTCAAGCGTTTTGCGGTGTTCGCTGCCATGGCAATTTTGGGCTACAAGGCAGCAGACATCTATCTCGGCAACCTGATCCAGAAACGAACCGATGCGATCCGCAAGGGCCTGCCCGATGCGCTCGACTTGCTTGTCATCTGCGCCGAAGCCGGTCTGACGGTCGACTCTGCCTTCAATCGCGTAGCAAAGGAACTTGGCCGCGGCTTTCCCGAACTGGGTGACGAGTTCGCCCTCACGGCAATCGAGCTCGGCTTCCTGACTGAGCGTCGCATGGCATTCGAAAACCTAGCTTATCGTGTCGATCTGGACTCGGTGAAGGGCGTGGTCACGACCATGATCCAGACTGAGAAATATGGTACGCCGCTCGCTTCGGCTCTGCGTGTGCTTTCGGCTGAATTCCGTAACGAACGCATGATGCGTGCCGAAGAAAAGGCTGCCCGCCTTCCCGCGATCATGACGGTGCCGCTGATCCTTTTCATTCTGCCGACACTGTTCATCGTGATCCTTGGACCGGCAGCCTGCTCGATCGGCGATGCCTTTGCCAAGAAATAGGCTGATCGGAACTCAAACAGAAAAGGCGGGATCTTCCTCCCGCCTTTTTTGATTCAATATGCGACGACGGTCTGTTCGATCACCCCGAAAATCGGATGGTGTTTCTCATCTTCCATCCAGATGCGGACGGTATCGCCTGCTTTCATGAAAGGTGTGACGGGTTTTCCACCCTGGATCGTTTCAATCGTCCGCACCTCAGCCAGACAGCTATAACCGAGACCGCCTTCGCCAATGGGCTTGCCCGGGCCACCATCTGCGTCGCGGTTCGATACCGTACCCGAGCCAATGATCGTTCCCGCTGACAGGTTCCGCGTCTTTGCCGCATGGGCAATGAGCTGTCCAAAATCGAATGTCATGTCGACGCCGGCATCGGCGCGGCCCAAGGGCTGACCATTGAGGTCGACGCACAACGCACCATGCAGCTTTCCGCCGTCCCAGCGATTGCCCAGAGCTTCAGGCGTTACGAATACGGGTGAAAAGGCGCTGGCCGGTTTTGACTGGAAAAAGCCGAAGCCCTTGGCAAGCTCGTCTGGAATGAGGCCGCGCAGCGACACATCGTTGGTGAGACCCACAAGGCGGATATAGTCCCTCGCCTCACCCGCGCTCACGCCCATCGGCACGTCGCCGGTTACGACCACAACTTCCGCTTCCATGTCGCAGCCCCAGGCGACGTCGCCAAGCGGTATATCGTCGCGCGGCCCCAGGAAACCGTCCGATCCGCCCTGGTACATCAGCGGATCGTGCCAGAAACTTTCCGGCATTTCCGCACCACGCGCCTGGCGAACCAAAGCGACATGATTCACATAAGCCGAACCATCGGCCCATTGATAGGCCCTCGGCAAGGGTGACGCTGCATCATGTTCATGAAAGCGCTCTTTGGGGATTACGTCATGCTCAAGATCGGTTGCCAGCGCCTCCAGCTTGGGCGCAATACGTTCCCAATTATCGAGCGCGGCCTGCATTGTCGGGCAGATATGGCTGGCATCGGCATACCAGGCGAGGTCATTTGACACGACCACAAGTTTTCCGTCGCGACCAGATTTCAGTGAGGCTAGTTTCATAAAGGCATCCTGTTTTGGTGTTTCATCATGACTGGATTACGGGCTTGCGGCAATCGCAATATCCTGCCTAGACTATCGAAGTTGGGGAGACAGTGGCTATGCAATGGAAAACGCTCGCCGCCGCACTTCTTGTTGCAACCGCAATAGCTGGTCCTTCGACCAGTCAGGTCGGCTTCAACAACCGCGAGGCGGCGGAAAATGGCTGGTCGATGGAGCAGAACCGCAGTGCGGCCTGGCACTATGTGCAGCATCGCCGTCTGTCCTCCGCGCTTGCGACGTTGCAACCCCAGCGGCAGGGCATCATCGACGCCTATGTGGTTTCGATCGGGCTCGATTCCGATCCGGTATTCGGGCGCGAGGCTGGTGAAGCGCAGAAGGTGCTGACGCGCCGCTATGGAGCGACCGGTCGATCGATATTCCTTGCCGCCGGTGCGGGGAAAGAAACTGTCGGTACCCCGCAAGGATCGCCGCCCAATCTGGCCACTGCTCTGGCGGCGGTTGCCGCAAAAATGAATGTGAAGGAAGACGTCCTCGTCCTCTTTGCGACCACCCATGGCGACCCCAAATTGGGGCTGGTTTATCGTGACGGGAATAACGCGATCGGAATGATTGCGCCCAAACGGCTGGCAGCAATGCTGGATGATCTCGGTATCCAGCGCCGCCTCATCATCCTTTCCGCCTGCTTTTCCGGCGTTTTCGTACCTGTACTCAACGGCGATCAGTCGGTTATTGTCACAGCCGCCTCCTCTCAAAGGACTTCGTTCGGCTGCAATCCGGGCAATGACTGGACCTTCTTTGGCGATGCCTTTGTCAACACTGCGCTGCGCAAGCCGCAGAGCCTTGAAAAGGCCAATGACGAGGCGCGGTCGTTGATAACCCTGTGGGAGGCCGGACGCGGGCTTGTCCCCTCGGACCCGCAGCTTTTCATCGGTGACAAGGCGCGGATCTGGCTCGATGCGCTTGAAGCGCGCATGCCCAAAACCGAGACGCCCAAGGTCGGGCGCGCCGCCAACATCACAACCTGACCGCACTTTTATTCAGAAGCTTCGATCGGTTCCTTGTGCAGCCATTCGGCGTGGCGCGGGGCTGTCTTGGTCTTGCTCCAATCATCGAGCATCATCGGCGCTACGCGCTTCAGCTCTGCATATTGTTCCTGAGTGCCGATATCGCAGGCCAGTTCGAGCCGGTGGCCATTGGGATCGAAGAAATAGATTGAGCGGAAAATGCCGTGATAGGTCGGCCCGATCACATCGATACCCAGCGATTCGATATGCGCCTTCGCCGCTTTCAGCGTTTCGAAATCCGCGACCTTGAACGCCAGATGCTGCACCCAGGCAGGCGTCTTTTCATCGCGCCCCATCTCCGGCTGGTTGGGCAGTTCGAAAAAGGCGAGGACGTTGCCGCCGCCGCACTCAAGGAAGATGTGCATATAGGGATCATATTCGCCGGTCGACGGCACATGATCTTCTGCAAAGGCCGTGGTGTAGGTGAAACCCAGCACGCGGGCATACCACTCCACGGTCTCCTTCGCGTCCTTGCAGCGATAGGCGACGTGGTGAATGCGATCAGTCTTGAAGGGAACGGTCATTCTGCCACCTCCAATACACCGCGCTCGATCTGGTCGCGCTCGATGCTCTCGAACAATGCCTTGAAATTTCCTTCGCCGAAGCCTTCATCGCCGCGACGCTGGATGAATTCGAAGAAGACGGGGCCGATTTCGGGCTGTGCGAAGATTTGCAGCAGCAATCGCGGTGTGCCACCTTCGGTCGTCCCGTCTAGCAAGATGCCGCGTGATTTAAGCGCATCAACCGGTTCGCCATGGCCGGGCAACCGCTGTTCGAGCATCGCATAATAAGTGTCAGGCGGCGGGGTCATGAAAGTCACGCCGAGTTTCTTGAGATTGTCCCAGCAGGCAACCAGATCGTCACAGATCAGCGCGATATGCTGGATACCTTCGCCATTATAGGCGCGCAGATATTCCTCGATCTGCCCGCCCCCGGCCTTGCCTTCCTCGTT
>SSGN01000218.1 GCA_008016945.1 Flavobacteriales bacterium | reverse complement strand
GGCCTCGGTGCCGGTCAGCGGACCGGTGGTCATGATCATCTTGTTGTCGGGCGACAGCGGATCGACCTTGGGGTCGATTTCCTCGACCAGGTACTTGGTGCCGAGGCCGCGCGAGCCGAGGTATTCGTCGGCCCAATTAAAGTTAAGGAGTTCGGGTGTGCAGGTAACGGCAGTCAGGTTGACCCGCAGAATTTTTCTGTTCCAGCTCATGTTTCTCTCTCCTTAGGCTGCGGCGGCAGTGTTGGCCTTGGCGGCCCAGGCGCGCATGCGGTCCAGTCCGGTCCAGCTGGCGTCGATATAGGTGATGGCGCCGGTCGGGCAGGCCTTGGCGCATTCGGGGTCGCCGCCGCAGAGGTCGCACTTCTGGACCTTGCCGACGTCGGCCATGTAATTGATCGTGCCGAACGGGCAGGAAATGGTGCACACCTTGCAGCCGACGCAGGTTGCTTCCTTGACGACCTTGGCACCGGTGGCGGGATCGAGGACGATGGCGTCTACCGGGCAGGATTGCATGCACCAGGCTTCGCTGCACTGGGTGCAGGTGTAGGGGACCTTGCGCCCTTCGTGCTCAAAGTCGAAAACCTTGATGCGGGATTTGGACGGGTTGATGACGCCGGTGTGCTCGTAGGAGCAGGCCATCTCGCACTGCAGGCACCCGGTGCATTTGCCCGGATCGATGTGAAGTGACTTCTGCACGATACTTCCTCCAATGAATGTTTTTTACTGTTGCAAGGGCTGCGACTCGGGGTCGCTGCTCCTCCTTTGCCAGATATGGGGATAGCGAGAACCGTACCTGCCCCGTTCAATACGCTCAAAGGCCCGTAATTTCACAATGGTCGGCAAAAAAACAAGCAATTTTGTGCTGCCCGTGTGTGTTTATAAAACGAACAAATGCTCCATTTCGTGACATGTCTGGCGCTGAATTTCGTGCCGTCGGTACTTGCCAAGCGCTGAAAATGGCGCTGTTACGTGCAAAAGGCAGCCATATCCCTGTCGCAGAGAGGCGGCAGTCAACAAGCCGATCTTCGTCAGGATATGACCTGCCGATTCACGGGTGGTTCTGTTGATTTCTCGGGGATCAGCTCTTTTGCTGGATTCGTTTCGAGGTTTTTTTGACGGCGCCGTGGCTGGTGTCGAAATGCACCATGAAATAGGTTTCGTCGAGCGGCGGCGTGCCTTCGATGCGCCATTCCCAGATTTCTTCGCCCAGGTTGTCGAAGACGACCCTGGATCCCGGGGCGCCTAGCAGCCGGCGCACGTCGTCCTTGCTCATGCCCTCGCGCACCTTGGCATAGCTGGCGTCGTTGAGTACCTGTTCGAGCTTGGTGACGACGTGGTCCTGTCCGAAGCTGATCATGTAGCAGTGGGTGCCGCTGGGTTGACGGGAGTATTCCCAGGTTGCGGTACCGTCGTCATTCCAGTGGATGAAACCGGGTTCGCCCATGCGGGCCCGGACTTCGGCCTGGGTCGTCAGGCCGGGCTTGATTTCCGGCAGATTGACGGCGTCGCAGGCGGGAAGCGCGGCAGCAATCAGGGCTGTGGCGGCGGTGGTGATCCAGGCGGGCAGCTTCATCGGGATTTCCGTGCGGTGATGACAGCCCAGTTTACGCTTTTCGCGCCTTGCTTTCATAATATTGGCCTCTGCTAATTTTCGGATATGCCGATGGATCACCTCGACCCCGTTGCCGCCCATGCATTCCTGCAACGGGAGCCGCGCGCCCTGCTGGTCGATTGCCGTACCGAGGTCGAACATATGTACGTCGGGCATCCGGTCGGTGCCGAGCATGTCGCCTGGCAGGAGGCCCCTGAGTGGGAGATCGATCCGGAATTCGCCGGCAAGGTGAAGCGGCTGGTCAGCGGTGATCTGGAGCGCCCGGTGCTGCTCATCTGCCGCAGCGGTCATCGTTCGCTGCATGCCGGCGAGGCGCTGGAAGCGGCGGGCTTTTCGCGGGTGATCAATGTTCTCGAAGGCTTCGAGGGACCGCTCGATGATGACTATCATCGCGGCACGAAAGGCGGCTGGCGTTTCCGCGGATTACCGTGGCAGCAAAGCTGAGCGGCGCTGGAGGTAGCTCGACAGGGCGCCGAGGCTGACGAAGGCGGTCATCGCCAGGGCCAGGGTCAGGGTCGAACCCCAGACCAGCGGGGCGACGACAGCAGCGACGAAGCCGTTGAACCCGGCTTGCAGGAAGGTCTGGCAGGAAGCGGCCAGGCCGCGCTGGGCCGGGAAGTTGTCGAGGGCGAACAGCGTCAGGCTGGGCGTCGTCAGTGCCATGCCGAAGGTGTAGATGAAGATCGGGATGACGTTCCACGGCACGCCGGGCGGCAGGGTCAGGTTGATGGCCACGTTGAGCAGCGCGGCGCTGCCCATGACGATGTAGCCGTAAGTGACGGCAGCTTCCGGCGTACGTTTGCCGGCAATTCGGGTGGTCACCCAGGAGCCGCTCATCAGGCCGCACATCGATGGCCCGAACAGCCAGAGAAAGGCGGTTTCCGGCAGCCCGAGGTGGTTCATCAGGAAGACCGGCGCCGACAGCACGTAAACAAAGAAGCCGCAGAAGTTGGTGGCCAGTCCGCCGCAGGCATAGAGGAAGGATGGGGTGGTCAGCACCTTGCGGTAGGTGTCGATCAGGTAGCGGGGTTTGAACGGCTGGCGCTTTTCCGGCGGCAGTGTTTCCGGCAGAAGTTTCCAGCAGGCCAGCCACAATGCTACGGTCGCCCCCACCAGAAAGGCAAAAACCGCGCGCCAGCCCAGCCAGTCCTGCAGTTGCCCGCCGACTAGCGGCGCGATGGCCGGGGCCAGGGCGAACATCATGGTGATCTGGGCCATCAGGCGCTGGGCGGCGGCGCCGTCAAACAGGTCGCGGACGATGGCCCGGCTGACGACGATACCGGCACCGGCGGTGACGCCCTGCATGGCCCGCCAGAACCACAGCTGGCCGATGCTGGAAGAGAGGGCGCAGCCGGCCGAGGCGGCTGCGAACAGGGCCAGGGCGACAAGGATGACGCGGCGCCGGCCGAAGCGGTCGGAAATCGCACCGTGCCACAGGGTCATCGCGGCGAAGGCCAGCAGGTAGGCGGACAGGGTTTGCTGAACCTCGACCGGCGTGGCGTTCAAATGCGCGCCGATTTCATGGAAGGACGGCAGGTAGGTGTCGATGGCAAACGGGCCGAGCGACGACAGCGCCGCCAGCAGCAGCGCGATGCCCCGCGTGCTGCGCGGACTGCCGTCAGCCACGGGCGAACCGCCGGTACTGGATGGCTTCGGCGACATGGGCGGCACCGATGGTGTCGCTACCGGCCAGGTCGGCGATGGTGCGAGCGACTTTCAGGATGCGGTGCCAGGCGCGGGCCGACAGATCGAGCTGCGCCGTGGCCTGGCGCAGCAATTTACTGCCGGCTTCGTCTGGCTGGCAGCTGGCATCGACTTCCCGGGTACTCAGACGGGCATTCGGTTTTTGCTGGCGGGCCTGTTGCCGGCCCAGCGCGGCCTCGACCCGGGTGCGAACGGTGGCCGAGCTTTCGCCGTCGGCCTGGCCAGCCAGCGCATCGGCTGGCAGCGCGGGAACCTCGATGATCAGGTCGATGCGGTCGAGGAAGGGGCCGGAAAGCTTGCCGCGATAGCGGGCGATCTGGTCCGGCGTGCAGCGGCATTTGTCGTTGCCGTGGCCATGAAATCCGCAAGGGCAGGGATTCATTGCAGCGATCAGCTGGAATTCGGCCGGAAATTCGGCGTGGCGGGCAGCGCGGGCGATATGGATGCGTCCGCTTTCGAGCGGTTCGCGCAGGGTCTCCAGAACTTTCCGGTCGAATTCCGGCAGCTCGTCGAGAAACAGGATGCCCTGATGGGCCAGGCTGATTTCACCGGGCCGCGGCGGATTGCCGCCGCCGACCAGGGCGACCGCCGAGGCGGTGTGGTGCGGCTGGCGATAGGGGCGCAGGCCGAAGGCTTCCGGGGCGAACTGGCCGACCAGCGAAAGCACGGCGGCCGAAGCCTTGGCTGACTCGCCCATCAGCGGCGGCATGATGCCGGGCAGGCGGGCGGCAAGCATCGACTTGCCGGAGCCGGGCGGGCCGACCATCAGCAGCGAATGTTGCCCGGCCGCAGCGATTTCCAGCACCCGCTTGGCCTGGGTTTGTCCCCGAACGTCGGAAAGGTTTTCGAATTTTGGCCAATTTTTCGGGCTGACCGTAGCATTTGCCGGTGGCAGGGCCTCGCGGTCGGCCAGGTGGGCGCAGACGTCGAGCAGCGAGCCGGCGGCCAGAACGTGGGTGGAACCGGTCAGCGCTGCTTCCGTCGCGCTTTCCTCCGGCAGGATGAAGGCCTTGCCGGTGTCGCCGGTCTGCAGCGCCATGGCCAGTGCGTCGCGGATCGGGCGCAGTTCACCGGACAGCGAAAGCTCGCCGGCGAATTCGTAATCGGCCAGCGGCGGCGCCGGAATCTGGCCGCTGGCGGCAAGGATGCCGAGCGCGATCGGCAGGTCGAAGCGGCCGGATTCCTTGGGCAGGTCGGCCGGCGCCAGGTTGACGGTAATCCGCTTGCTGGGGAAGTCGAAGCCGGAATTGACGATCGCGGCGCGGACGCGGTCGCGCGCTTCCTTGACCTCGGTATCCGGCAGGCCGACCAGCGTGAAGCTGGGCAAGCCGCTGGCGAGGTGGGCCTCGACGATGACCGGTGGCGCGTTGAGGCCATCCAGCCCGCGGCTGTGTGCGATGGCCAGCGCCATGGTAGCCGGCGTTTATTGGCCCGCGCGGGCCTTTTCCAGTGCGTCGACGCGCGCTTCCAGGGCCTGGAGCTTCTCGCGGGTACGGGCCAGGACCTGGGCCTGGATGTCGAATTCCTCGCGGGTGACCAGATCGAACTTGGCGAAAACGCCGCTCATCATGGCCTTGGCATTTTTTTCGATGTCCTTGGCTGGCGAGTTGGCAAGCAGGGCGCTCATCTTGGCGCCGAATTCTTCAAGAATCTTGGGATCGAGCATGGGGGTTCCTCCGTGGCCGGGCAGTTTAGCACAGCACTATTTCAATGCTTTTTTAGTGCCTGCCCGCCTATGGTGCGTGACGATATGTAACGGCACCACGGTGGTGCGCAAAATTGCGGCATTACCTTTGGCGTGGCTCATAACACTTTGATTGGTATCAATAAAATCGACTGGCACGGGTTCTGCTATTGCTGTCCTGCACAAATTTCTTTTTTTATTCGAAACCATTGTAGGAGAGAAAACCATGAAGAAGTCCTTGATCGCCCTGGCCCTCGTCGGTGCCTTTGCCGCCCCGGCATTTGCTGAAGAAGCGGCTGCCCCGGCCAGCGAACACACCATCACCGGCAACCTCGGCCTGTTCTCCAGCTACCGTTTCCGCGGTATCGACCAAACCTTCGGCAAGCCGGCCCTGCAGGGTGGCTTCGATTACTCGCATGCCAGCGGCTTCTATGTCGGCAACTGGAACTCCAATGTCAGCCAAACCGCCGGGTTCCCCGACGGCAACCTGGAAATGGACTTCTATGCAGGCTACAAGACGACCTTCGGCGATTTCGGCCTCGACGTCGGCGGCCTGTACTACTACTACCCGGGCAGCCGCGGTCAGACCCTCGGCCTGAACCGGGGCGCGGTCGACAACGGCGAACTCTACATCGCCGGTACCTGGCAGTTCCTGACCCTGAAGTATTCCCACGCTGTGACCGACTACTTCGGCGCCAAGGATACCGATGGTACCGGTTACCTGGAGCTGAATGCGGCCTATGACCTCGGCAATGGCTGGGGTGTGAACGGCCACGTCGGTCACCTGTACGCGCACAACATGCCGTCAGCTGCTGACTACACCGACTGGAAGCTGGGCGTGACCAAGGATATCGGCGGCTTCGTCTTCGGCCTGTCGTATGTCGACACCAACGCCGACAAGGCCTTCTACACCTCCTCGCCCGCCATGCATTCCGGTGGCGACACCAAGAATCTGGGCCGCGGCACCGCCGTGCTGTCCGTTTCCAAGACCTTCTAATAACACTTGAACCTTCCCCCGCCGGTGCACCGGCCGGCGCCCGCGGGGGAAAACAAATCTCAACCTAAATGGGGAACTACTCATCATGAAATTCGTTACCGCCATCATCAAGCCGTTCAAGCTTGACGAAGTGCGTGAAGCGTTGTCCGCCATAGGCGTGCAAGGCATCACGGTTACCGAAGTGAAGGGTTTCGGCCGGCAGAAGGGGCATACCGAACTGTATCGGGGTGCTGAATACGTCGTCGATTTCCTGCCCAAGGTCAAGATCGAGGCCGCCGTCAAGGCTGAGCAACTCGAGCAGGTCATCGAAGCCATCGAAAAATCGGCCAGCACCGGCAAGATCGGCGACGGCAAGGTTTTCGTCTTCGACCTCGAACAAGTCATTCGTATCCGGACCGGTGAAACCGGCACCGATGCCCTCTAAGGAGCGACTCATGAAACGCGTATTCGCATTGCTAGCCCTGGTTGGCGCCGTTGCATTCGGCGCCCCGGCCTGGGCCGAAGAAAAGGCTGCGGCGCCTGAAGCCGTCACCGCGCCGGCCGCTGCTCCGGCGGCGGCTGCCGCACCCGCCGCCGCGCCGGCCGCGACCGAAGCTGCCCCGGCCGCTGCTGCCCCGGCACCCGTCGTCAACAAGGGCGACAACGCCTGGGTGATGGTTTGTGCCGCCCTGGTCATCCTGATGTCCATCCCGGGCCTGGCCCTGTTCTACGGCGGTCTGGTCCGCACCAAGAACATGCTGTCGGTGCTGATGCAGGTCTTCGTGACTTTCTCGCTGATCACCGTGCTCTGGGTCATCTACGGCTACTCCGCCGCCTTTACCGAGGGCAACGAGTTCTTCGGCGTGCTCGACAAGCTCTTCCTGAAGGGCGTCACCCCCGAATCCGTCGGTGCCACCTTCTCCAAGGGCGTGGTCATCTCCGAACTGGCCTTCGTGGTCTTCCAGGGCGCCTTCGCGGCGATCACCTGCGGCCTGATCGTCGGCGCCTTCGCCGAGCGTGCCAAGTTCTCCGCCGTGCTGGTCTTCATGGTCATCTGGTTCACCCTGTCCTACATCCCGATGGCGCACATGGTCTGGTACTGGGCCGGTCCGGATGCCTACATCGACGCCGCTGCGGCTGACGCTGCCGGCAAGACCGCTGGTTTCCTGTTCCAGAAGGGCGCGCTCGATTTCGCTGGCGGTACCGTCGTGCATATCAATGCCGCGGTCGCCGGTCTGGTCGGCGCCTACATGGTCGGCAAGCGTACCGGCCTGGGCAATGTCTCGATGGCCCCGCACTCCCTGACCTTCACGATGATCGGTGCCTCGCTGCTGTGGTTCGGCTGGTTCGGCTTCAACGCCGGTTCCGCCCTCGAAGCCTCCGGCGGCGCCGCCCTGGCCATGGTCAACACCTGGGTTGCGACGGCTTGCGCCGCCCTGTCCTGGATGTTCGCCGAATGGATCCTGAAGGGTAAGCCCTCGATGCTGGGTGCCGCCTCCGGTGCCGTCGCCGGCCTGGTGGCGATCACCCCGGCCGCCGGCTTCGTCGGTGTCATGGGCGCCATCGTCATCGGCCTGCTGGCTGGCGTGGTCTGCCTGTGGGGCGTCAATGGCCTGAAGAAGCTGCTCGGTGCTGACGACTCCCTCGACGTCTTCGGCGTCCATGGCGTCGGCGGCATCCTCGGTGCCATCCTGACCGGCGTGTTCGTCGATCCGGCCCTCGGCGGCACGGGTGTCTATGACTATGTCGCCAACGCCGTCGCCCCGTTCGACATGACCACCCAGGTGATCAGCCAGCTGTGGGGTGTCGGTACCGTGGTCGTCTGGTCCGGCGTCGTCTCCCTGGTGGCCTACAAGCTGGTCGATATCGTCATCGGTCTGCGGGTGCCGGAAGAAGAAGAGCGTGAAGGTCTCGACCTCACCTCGCACGGCGAAACCGCCTACCACCACTAAGCAGTTTTGTAGTCTCTCTCTCCCTTCGGGCACCTTCGGGTGCCCGTTTTTTTTGCTAGGCTGGAAGGATGAGAGTCGTTCAGTTATCCGATCTTCACCTTTGCGACGGGCTGCTCTACAGCGGCATCGATCCCTGGCGGGCGCTGGCCCTGGCGCTGGTGCGCATCGACCGCCTGCGGCCGCGGGCCGACGTACTGTTGCTCAGCGGCGATCTGGCCGACGATGGCAGTGCCGCCACCTACCAGCGATTGGCCGAACTGCTGGCCCGCGGCTCGCGGATTCCGGCCCTGCTTCCCGGTAATCACGACGACCGGGCCGGTCTGTGGGCGGCCTTTCCCAATCAGGCATGGCGCTCGGAAGATTTCCTCTGCCAGCGCATCGATCGCGGCGAGGTGACACTGCTGTTGCTCGATACGCTGATTCCCGGTCGCGAGGATGGGCGTTTCACCGCCGAGCATGTCGCCTGGCTGGACGCGATGTGCCCGCACGACCGCCGCGTCCTGCTCGCCATGCATCATCCGCCTTGCCCTGTCGGTATCGCCGGGATGGATTTGATGGGTTGCGGCGGGGCCGACCTGCTGGCCCAGTGGCTGAGCCTGCAGCCCCAGGTCGATGTCGTCGAGGCGGTCCTGTGCGGCCATGTCCATCGTCACGTGACGCAGATCTTCGCCGGCCACCTGACCATGACCTGCCCGTCGACCGCGCACCAGATCGCCCTGCAGGACGGTCCGCTGGCCTGGACGCCGGAGCCGCCGGGCATGCTCGTCCACGATCTGCTGCCGGGGCAGGCGATGCGCACCCATGTCCTGCCGCTGGCGACGGCCGACGTGCACTGCTACAACGACGGCGGTTTTCTAGCGGAGTAAGGGCAGCAGGGCGCGGAAATCGTCGGTTGCCGCGCGGTGTAGCCATTCGAAGATCACCATCTCGGTGCTGACCACATGGATGCCGTCGGCGCGCATGCGCTCAACCCCGGCCTGGTGGTTTTCCGGGGTGCGCGACGAGGTGGCGTCAGCGGCCACAAAGACGTCGAAGCCGGCTTCCCGTAGGCCGAAGGCGCTCTGCAGCACGCAGACGTGGCATTCCATGCCGACCAGGACGACCTGTCGGCGGCCGGTGGCGCGCAGCACATCGAGGGCGCCGGGTTCGGCGGCGCAGGAAAAATGGGTTTTGGGCAAAAAAATCGGGCTTACCGTAGCATTCCGGATTTCCGGGAGCGTCGGGCCGATGCTGCTGGCACAATGTTCGGCGATATAGCATGGCACGCCCAGTTGCTGCGCGCCCTGCAACAGGCGAACGCTGTTGCGGACGACTCGCTCGCCTTCGAAAATCGCCGGCGCCAGTTTTTCCTGGATGTCGATAACGAGCAATAGCGAGGCTTCGCGCTGGATCAGCATGAGTCACGATCTCCTTGGCTGGCAACAAGTCAATGAAAGCAGCCCGATGCTGCCAGCTTCATTATGCGCCGCCGGACGCAGCGCAGTGAACTAGCGGAAGACGACCGTCTTGTTGCCGTGTACCAGCACCCGGTCCTCCAGGTGGTACCGCAGGCCGCGGGCGAGTACGGTCTTCTCGATGTCCTTGCCGTAGCGGACCATGTCTTCCGGCGAATCGGAGTGGTCGATGCGGATCACGTCCTGCTCGATGATTGGACCGGCGTCGAGTTCGCTGGTCACGTAGTGGCAGGTTGCGCCGATCAGCTTGACGCCGCGCGTGTAGGCCTGGTGGTAGGGCTTGGCGCCGGCGAAGCTGGGCAGGAAGCTGTGGTGGATGTTGATGATCTTGCCGGCCAGCGCGTCGCACAGGTCGGGGGAGAGGATCTGCATGTAGCGGGCCAGCACCATCGTATCGCCGCGCACATCGTCGAAGATGCGCTGCATCTCGGCATAGGCGGCGGCCTTGTTGTCCGGCGTCACCGGAACATGGTGGAAGGGGATGCCGTGCCACTCGACGAAACCGCGGAAGGTGTCGTGGTTGGAGATGACGCAGGGGATCTCGATGTCGAGTTCCTTGGCCTGCCAGCGTGCCAGCAGGTCGTAAAGGCAGTGCTCCTGCTTGGAAACCAGCACCACGACGCGCTTCTTGACCGCGCTGTCGTTGATCTGCCAGGTCATCGACAGCGGCTCGGCGACCTCGGTGCGGAAGCGCTCGCGAAACTCGGCGAGCAGGAAGGGCAGCGAATCGGCCTTGATCTCGATACGCATGAAATAACGACCGGTCAGCACGTCTGAATGGAAGCTCGATTCGAGGATCCAGCCGCCGTTGCCGGCGATGAAGCCGGAAACGCGGGCGATGATCCCGACCTGATCGGGGCAGGAGGCGGAGAGCGTGTAGAAACGGTCTTTATGCATGATGGCCAATGGCTGATTCGAAGCGTCCAGCCCCCTCGGGGGGCGGCGAGCAAAGCGAGCGGAGGTGGTGCGATTCGCCGCAAGGCGTGCGCAAAGGTCAGGCGACCTTTGCGAACGCCTTGTCGATTTCGGTACGCAGGTCGTCGTAGTTGAAGACGACCGGGAACTGCGGGAATTCGCGAATGACGTTTTCCGGCGGGTGGAACAGGATGCCGCCGTGGGCTTCGCCGCCGGCGACTCGTACAACGACACGGCCATGCTGACCGAGGCACATGCCGGCATCCTGTTCCACCCGCCGGAAAACGTCATCCGCGAATTTCCGCAATTCCCCGTCACCCTGAACTACACCGAGTTGCGCGCCGAAATCGATCAGGCCAGCCGCAGGATCGGCCAGGGC
>SSGN01000091.1 GCA_008016945.1 Flavobacteriales bacterium | reverse complement strand
TGCTGGACCGGATGTTCAGAAGGGTGCCGTTCTCGCTGTCTTAGCGAGATCCTACCTCAGAACTCGAACTGCACGAACAGCCCGCTACCGACCACGTATTCACTGCGCTTTCCGTAGCGGTAGGTACCGATGAGCTCCGAGGCCTCTTCTACGAGCGGTAGTGCCCAGTAATGCCCGCCCGTTACCCGCAGCTGCAGCACCAATTGCCGATGAAGGCGGTATTCGACCCCGAGGCCGTAGGTGGGCCCGAGATGCAGCCCTTGGTAGCGTGTGCTGCGTTGCTCCAGCACTGTACCAATTGCGTTCACATTGATGGGTGCGCCGAGCGGAACGTGGATGTCCTGGCCCAGTGATGCCATCTGCTCATGACCAATGACGACACCGAGCTCGATCATGGCTCGGAGGCGCGACCTTCCCACATACCAGGAATGCCCGAACAGCAGCTGATGGACCTGTTCTTCCGAAGAACCGATGCGCACAACGTGGCCGCTATCCGTTGGGCTCGCGCTCGCCGTGGCTTCGCGGAACTGGCCTTGATAGCGGTAGGCCATCCGCCAAGCGCGTTGCTCTGCAGGCCTGAATGACGCCTGCACATTGACCTCGTTCACCGCGTTTTGGAAGGAAGTGAAGGCCCGGACCACGGGCTCAGCCACCTCCACACCCAAGCCCCAACGCGGCGCCGGATCGCGTGCTACAGGTTCTCCCTGCTGGCCCGCCAGCGTGTTCACCGAAAGCCATGCCAAGAGCACGATACACATCTGCAGCCGCAATGGAACAGGTGCACGTTCCCTGGGTGGGCACGATGTCCTTGCGTACCGAAGCGCTCCATTGCAGTATGCCATGCTAGCATCAACTGCTTGAAAGGTATGGCCTGGCGTCGTTGTTGCGCCCCGACGCATGGCGCATCCCCAGCAAAACGGCCGCCCCACCTGCGTGGAACGGCCGTTCAGCGTTGGTAAAGTTCGTGTGATCAGTCCGCGAGGGTCCGCTTCACTTCCACCATCTCGAAGGCCTCGATGGTGTCGCCGTTCTTGATGTCGTTGAAGTTCTTGATGGAGAGGCCGCACTCGTAACCGTGGGTGACCTCCTTCACATCGTCCTTGAAACGCTTGAGTTCGTTGAGGTCGCCGGTGTAGACCACGATGCCATCGCGGATGAGGCGCACCTTGTTCTTGCGTTCGATCTTGCCATCGAGCACGTAACAGCCGGCCACGGTGCCCACCTTGCTGATGCGGAAGGTCTCGCGCACCTCGGCGGTACCGGTGACCTTCTCCACCTCCTTGGGTGCGAGCATGCCCTCCATGGCCTGCTTGATCTCCTCGATCGCACTGTAGATGATGGAGTACATGCGGATGTCGATCTCCTCGGCCTCGGCCAGCTTGCGCGCACCGGGTGTGGGGCGCACCTGGAAGCCGACGATGATGGCGTTGGACGCGGTGGCGAGCAGCACGTCGCTTTCGGCGATGGGACCCACCGCGCGGTGGATCACGTTCACCTTGATCTGCTCGGTGCTCAGCTTGAGGAGCGAATCGGTGAGCGCCTCCACGGAGCCGTCCACGTCGCCCTTGACGATGAGGTTGAGCTCCTTGAAGTCGCCGATAGCGAGGCGACGGCCGATCTCGTCCAGGGTGATGTGCTTGTGGGTGCGGATGCCTTGTTCGCGCTGCAACTGCTGGCGACGCGTGGCGATGGTCCGTGCATCGCGTTCGTCCTCGAACACCTGGAAGGTATCGCCCGCGTTGGGGGCCCCGTCGAGACCGAGGATGGAGACCGGTGTTGCGGGCGGTGCCTCGGCCACACTGGCGCCACGTTCGTTGAACATGTTGCGCACACGGCCGCTGAACTGGCCGGCGAGGATCACGTCGCCCTTGCGCAGGGTGCCGGAGTCCACCAGCAGGGTGGTAACGAAACCGCGACCCTGTTCCAAGGTGCTTTCGATCACCACGCCATGGGCACGTTTCCCGGGATCGGCCTTGAGGTCCAGCATCTCCGCCTCGAGCAGCACCTTTTCTAAGAGCTGGTCCACGTTGGTGCCCTTCTTGGCGCTGATCTCCTGGGTCTGGAACTTGCCGCCCCACTCCTCCACCAGGATGTTCATCTGGGAAAGCTCCTCCCGGATCTTGTCAGGGTTGGCGCCTTCTTTATCGATCTTGTTGAACGCGAACACCATGGGCACGCCGGCGGCCTGCGCGTGGTTGATCGCTTCGCGGGTCTGGGGCATCACGCTGTCGTCGGCCGCGATCACGATGATGGCGATGTCGGTGACCTGTGCACCGCGGGCCCGCATGGCGGTGAACGCCTCGTGACCCGGGGTGTCCAGGAAGGTGATCTTCTTGCCCGAATCGAGCTTGACGCTGTATGCGCCGATATGCTGGGTGATGCCACCCGCCTCACCGGCGATCACATTGGCCTTGCGGATATGATCGAGCAAGGAGGTCTTACCGTGGTCCACGTGACCCATGACGGTGACGATCGGCGGGCGGGAGGTGACCCGCTCCGGCACATCCTCCTCCTGGGGGATGTCCTGTTGCACGTCGGCACCGACGAACTCCACCTTGAAATCGTACTCTTCGGCGATCACCGCGAGGGTCTCCGCATCGAGGCGCTGGTTGATGCTCACCATCATGCCCAACGAGAAGCAGGCCTTGATGATGTCCGTGACGGGCACGCTCATCATGCTGGCCAGTTCGCTCGCTGTAACGAATTCGGTGACCTTGATGGTACGCCCGGCCAGTTCGCGTGCGGCTTGCTCTTCCTCGAAGCGACGGCCTCGTTGGTCGCGCTTCTCGCGGCGCAGCTTGGCCCCTTTGCTCTTGCTACCGGTGAGGCGTGCGAGCGTTTCGCTCACCTTGCGTTTCACGGCATTCTCGTCCAACTCGCCCGGTCGGCCCGTGGATGGCGCATTGCGCTGTTCCTGTTGCACGGCACGATCCACGTTCACCGGGCCTTGCTTCACGATCCGTTTGCGTCGGCCACGTTCACCATCGGCTCCGGGCCGTTCGGCGGGCTTGCGCTCCTTCTCCACCGGCAGCTCGATCTTGCCGAGGGTCTTCAGGCCGGCGAGCTTCTGCACGTTGACGCGGATGGTCTCCGGCTCGGCCGGGGCGGCGGGAGCAGCGGGTGCGGGTGCGGGTGTTGCCGCTGTCGGCTCCGCGACCGGTGTGGCCGCTGGAGGTTCCTCCGCCACAGGCTTGGCCGCTTCTTCCACCGGCTTCGTGGCCTTCGGCGATGGAGCGGCGGCCTTCCCGGCCTTTTTGGTCGTGCCCAGGTCGATCTTGCCAACGGTCTTGGGGCCAACGGCCTTCTCCACCCGGGCCTTGATCACCTCCGTTCCGTCCGGACCGGACTCGGTGGTGGGTGCGGTCGGCGCCTCGGGTGCAGCGGGCTCCGCCTTGGCCACGGGTGCTGGCGCAGGAGCTGCTGGCGCAGGAGGTACTGCCGCAACGACCGGCTCCTCCTTGCGCTTGGGCGCTTCCTTGGTGGCAGGGGCGCTGGCCAGCGCGACGGTCTCGCGCTCCTGCCTTTGCTGCACCGATGCCTTGCTTTGCTCCTTGATGGCCTTGTCCTTGCCGAACTCCTGTTGCAGTAGTTCGTACAGCTCGGTGGCGATCTTCGTGTTGGGGTTGCTTTCCACCTTGTGGCCGTTCTTCTCCAAGAACTCCACAACGGTGTGCAACCCCAGGTTGAATTCCCGGGCCACCTTGCTCAGACGCAATCCCTTATCGGTCGTTTCGCTCATACACTACGCGGTTGGCGTTCTATCCTTTTCCTGATGCGATCGCATGGATCGCGGTTCGTTCTTTCCTCTAACCCTGGCCGAGCGGGAGTGGGTCTCCACTGCCCTTCGTTGCCTCTGATCACCCCTCCAATTCCTTTTTCAAGATACGGCGCACCTCGTCGATGGTCTCCTCCTCCAGGTCCGTACGCTTGACCAGTTCCTCCGAGGAGAGGTCCAGTACGTTGCGCGCGGTGTCGCAGCCGATCTTCTTGAACTCATCGATGATCCATTCGTCGATCTCGTCGGCGAAATCGTCCAGGGCCACGTCGTCGGTGACCTCATCGGTCTCGCGATACACGTCGATATCGAAGCCCGTGAGCTTGCCTGCCAACTTGATGTTGTGCCCACCCTTGCCGATGGCGAGCGCCACCTGGTCGGGTTTCATGTACACCTCGGCACGTTTGTGCTCCTGATCCAGCTTGATGTCGCCGACCTTGGCGGGGCTCAACGCGCGCTGGATGAGCAGCTGTTCGTTACTGGTGTAGTTGATCACGTCGATGTTCTCGTTGCGCAGCTCGCGCACGATCCCGTGGATCCGGCTGCCTTTCATGCCCACGCACGCACCGACCGGGTCGATGCGGTCATCGTAGCTCTCCACGGCCACCTTGGCGCGCTCACCGGGTTCGCGCACGATGCGCTTGATGGTGATGAGACCATCGGCCACCTCGGGCACCTCTTGTTCGAAGAGCTTCTCGAGGAATTCGGGGGCGGTACGGCTCAGGATCACCACGGGGGTGTTGTTCCGCATCTCCACCTTCCACACCACGGCACGCACGGTATCGCCCTTCTTGAAGAAATCGGTCTTGATCTGCTGGTCCTTGGGCATGATGAGCTCGTTGCCTTCATCGTCCAGGATCAGCGTTTCCCGCTTCCAGATCTGGTACACCTCGCCCGCGATGATCTCGCCCACGCGCTCGGCGTATTTCTTATAGAGATGGTCCTTCTCCAACTCCATGATCCGGCTTTGGAGGTTCTGTTTGAGCGAAAGGATGTTCCGGCGACCGAAGTCCTCGATCTTCAGTTCCTGGCTCACCTCCTCACCCACCTCGAAGTCGGGCTCGATCTTGCGGGCTTCGGCCAGTTCGATCTCCAGATTATCGTCCTCGCTCATGCCATCCTCCACGATCACGCGGTTGAGCCAGATCTCCAGATCGCCCTTGTCGGGGTTGATGATGATGTCGACGTTGGCTTCTTCTCCGAAGCGCCTTTTCACCACGCCACGGAACACATCCTCCAGGATGCCCATCATGGTGACACGATCGATGTTCTTGAGTTCCTTGAAGTCTCCGAAGGACTCGATGAGGTTGACGGTGCTCATTACCCGTTCAGTTGAATGTGATGCTTGCTTTGGTTGTGCGGATGTCGGAGGCCGGGATGGTGCTGACCTCGGGATCGAGCTTGGGCAGGCGGCCCTTCACTTTGCTGGGATGCTGGATGCGCAAGGCCAGGGTGGTGCCATCGTACCCTTCCAGCATGCCTTCGAGGGTACGGCCATCCACCAGGTCGACCAGCACCAAACGGCCGATGTGCTTCTGGTATTGACGCGGCACCTTGAAGGCGCGGCCCACTCCTGGACTGCTGAACTGGAGCTCGCAATCGTCGGCGGCCTCGCCCAGGTCTTCGCGCACCCGCTTGTTCAGATCGGCCAGCTCCTGCAGGGTGATGGCCCGGTCGTTGTCCACCTCCACCACCACCTTGTTGCCCGGACGCAGTTCCACAGCCACCAGGAAATGACCGGTGCCCTGGAGCCGCTGCTCCACGCTGTTCTGAACTTGTTCCACGCTGATCATGACCGACTTACGCTACCTACAGGAACAAAAAAGAGGGGCGGTCCCCTCTTCCCTCTTCCGCCGACTTGCGGTGCAAATGTAGGTATTTCCGGCGATCCCCCGGTCGTATGCGTGTAAGGCCTGTCGCGGGACAGGATGGGCAAGGACCACCGCTTCCGATGCCTCAACGCGGGTCGGCTCCTCCTGCGGGTCGGGGTGGTGAGCATAGTGAGAGGGGTGAGAAGGGGGAGAATGGTGAAAACGGGGAGAGTGGGGAGAAGGGTGAGAATGGTGCGAAGGGAGCGCGGGAAGGGCGGCGCGTTGCCCCCCCGCGCCCCCCAATGCGTGCCTGTCTACCGCGCCACCTTCACGGCCTTCTTCACCACCGGCTGGCCATCCAGCAGCAGCGTAACGTAGTACATGCCCGGTGCCAGTGAAGCTGTGTTCCACTGGTACTGGTAACTGCCGGCCTCCAAGTGGGCTTCCTGCAACACGCGCAGGTCGCGGCCATCGCTGCTGTTGGCCAGCAGCTGGGTGCGGCCACCACGCTCGAGCGTGTAGAACACCGTGGTGCCCTCGTTGAAGGGGTTGGGCTGGATGCGGAGCTTTTCATCGC
>SSGN01000082.1 GCA_008016945.1 Flavobacteriales bacterium | reverse complement strand
GTGCATGGCGAGTACAACAAGGGTGGCGACGAGATCTGGTTCTCGGTTTGGACCGGTAACAAGACCGAGCCGTCGGCGATCGTCGTCGTTGATGACAAGACCCGTACGGTCAAGACCGTCATCAAGGATCCGCGTCTGGTTACGCCGACCGGCAAGTTCAACGTCTACAACACCCAGCACGACGTTTATTAATCGGCTGATTGTTCTAGCGTTCAACGCAAGCTAAAACCGGGGGCTTCGGCCCCCGGTTTTTTTTCGCCTGCTCGGGTAAACTTCGCACTTTCATGGCCGCAGGGTTCGGGACTTCGCACCGGCAGGCCGCACGATCATCAAATGTGGATGTATGCGTTACTTCTCTCTGCTCATTCTTGTCTCCGCGCCTGCACTGGCCGCATCGGAACCGCCCCCCGAGCGGCAGCGCGAGCTGGTGCGCATGGTGCGCCAGGACTGTGGTTCCTGCCATGGCATGACCCTCAATGGCGGGCTTGGCCCTGCGCTTACGGCCAAGGCGCTCAAGGAACGCGACGTGCCGAAGGAAGCGCTGGTCGCGACGATCTACGGCGGTCGCCCCGGCACCCCGATGCCGCCCTGGCATCGTTTTCTTTCCGAGCCTGAAGCCGAGTGGATTGTCGATCGCCTGCTCGAGGGCTTCCCGGAACAATAAGCAGAAGGCACCGCGAGTTACGCTGACTCGCGCGCTTCATCCCGGCCCGCCTTGTGCGGGCTTTCTTGTGCCGGCCACTATTTCACCCGGATTTGACCAAGGTCAAGCGATAAGGTCGCGAACGGCGTGTTCTGCGACGATATGTCGCACGGATTAAGCGATCCGAACACATAGAATTCGAGCCCGAATTGAACCTTTCCGGGCGTGTCGATGCTGTTCCGCTATCTTTCCTGTCTGCTGCTGATTCTTGCCGGTGCGGCGCATGCCTCTGCCGGTCATCTCCGCAGTTTCGCTCCTGGCACGATGGAACGGATCGTGGCTGAACGGCAGGGTAGATCTTTTGTCCTGGCCTTCTGGTCGATCGGCTGCGCCCACTGCCCGGCAGAATTGAAGGCGCTCGGTGCGCTGAAACGGCGCTATCCGGGGCTGGATGTGGTGCTGGTAGCCACTGATTCCCAGGATGAAGCGCCGCGTGCGGCTGAAATTGCGGCCGGGTTCGGGCTGCGGTCCACGCAGCAATGGATTTTCTCTGATGAGGCGGCGCCGGAACGCTTGCGTTTCGAAATCGACCCCAAGTGGTACGGTGAGTTGCCACGCACCTATCTGTTCGACAGGAATCATCGCATCGAGGCCGTCTCCGGGCTGATTCCCGCCGCGCGGCTGGAGCGTTGGGTGAAGGAGAATGCCCGGTGAGTGATGCGGCTTATTATGCGCTGCCGGGCAACACCGTCGTCACCGCCCCGTGGCGGAGCGGCTCCTTCGCGCTGCTCGTGCTGGCAGCGCATGCCCTCTTCCTGCTGCTGATCATTTATGCTGCCGCCCGCCCTGCCGTGCCGCCACAAGTGAAGGCGCTTGCCGTGCGCATGCTCGAACTCTCGCCGCCGGCGCCGCCGAAGCTCGAACCGCCCAAGCCCTTGCCGCCGCAGCCGGCGCCGAAAAAGGCACTGACGCCGCCGCCGATCATGGCGGTCGCAAAGAAGGCTGATGCTCAGGCCAGCTTTGTCGTGGCGCCACAGCCCGAGCCTGTCGCCGCTCCGCTGGTGCAAGCCCCTGTCGCTGCACCGGTACCGATCGTCGCAGCCCGTTTCGATGCCGACTACCTGCAGAACCCAAAGCCCGTCTACCCGCCGATGTCCCGTCGGCTCGGCGAGGAGGGCAAGCTCGTGCTGCGCGTCCGCGTCAGCAGCCAGGGCCTGCCACTCTCCGTCGAAGTCAGCAAATCGAGCGGTTTCCCGCGCCTCGACGAGGCCGGCCGGGCTGCCGTTGAGCGCTGGCGTTTCGTGCCGGCGCGGCAGGGCGATCAGGCGATCGAAGCCTCGGTGCTGGTGCCGCTGAATTTCACATTGAACAGCTAAGCAAGGAACGAACATGAGAATGGAAATGGGATTGGCGCAATTCTGGTCGCAAGGCGATGCCGTGACGCACTTCGTGGCTATCCTGCTGCTCGGCCTGTCGCTTGCCAGCTGGTATGTCATGGCCGGCAAGATCCACGGCGTCTGGCAGGCCCGCCGTTGTCACCTGCGTGCGCAGAACGCCTTCTGGGGGGCCGAATCGCTGCCCGAGGCGATCGAAGCGGTTCGTAATGAGGACAAGACAGGCATTCTCAGCGGACTGGCGATCGCTGGCGTCAACGCCGCCGAACTGCACCGCCAGCACGCCGCTCGCGGCATCGGTGCCGGCGTCTCTGCCAGCGAGTTCGTCACGCGTGCTGTGCGTAGCCAGATCGTCGAATCTCAGGCGCGCATCGAGTCCGGCTTGACCTTCCTCGCCTCGGTCGGCTCCACGGCACCTTTCATCGGCCTCTTTGGCACCGTGTGGGGCATCTACCATGCCCTCGTCGGGCTTTCCGGTGCGACCCAGGTCGTACTCGACAAGGTCGCCGGCCCGGTCGGCGAAGCGCTCATCATGACCGCCGCCGGCCTCTTCGTGGCCATTCCCGCGGTGCTCGCCTACAACGCCTTCACCCGCGCCAACCGCCTGACGCTGGCGCGCCTTGACGGCTTCGCACACGACCTGCACGCCTACCTCACCACCGGCCTGCGCGGTCGTCCCGGCGACAAGCTGGTCGATCTCGCCGCCGCACGTTCCGCGAAATCGGCCTAAGGAGCTGCCATGTCCTTCGGATCCTTCGACAGCGGCGGCGTCACCCAACCGATGGCCGAGATCAACACCACGCCGCTGGTGGACGTGATGCTCGTGCTGCTGGTCATCTTCATCATCACTGCGCCGCTCTTTCATCAGGCAGTAGCGGTCGATCTGCCCAAGGTCGATTCGACACGGCTTGACGATAAGCCGCGCGTGGTTTCCGTCGCGATCGATGGCGAAGGGGGCGTATTCGTCGACGGCGAGCGTCTCGACCGCAACGAGATCCATGGCCTGGAATCGCGCTTCCAGTCGATCGCGGCAGCTGGCAGCGAACCCGAGCTTCACCTGCGCGCTGACCGCGGCACACGTTACGAGCGCGTGACCGAGGTTCTGGCGGCGGCGCAGAAGGCAGGTTTGGCCAAGATCGCTTTCGTTACCGAACCCAAATAGCTACTTACGAAACATGGTCACAGTCATGACGACAGGCCAAAGCAATAAAATCAGGAGAAAGAGAATGTTTTCGACGCACAAACTGCCGATGAGGCGCCTGTCAGCACTGTTGCTTGGAGCATTCTCCACGCATGCGCTCGCGCAAGGCGTTGCAACGGAGCGCGAACTGGCGCCTGTATCGGTGTCGGGTGCGCGGGCGCCGCTCGATCCCAACCTTCCGGCCTCAACGTTTTCAACTACCCGAGAAGCGCTGGAGACGCAAAGCTTCCTGAATACGGAAGATGCGTTGCGATATGCACCGAATACAACCGTCCGCAAGCGTTTCATCGGCGATCGGAATGCGAACCTGGGTGGTCGCTCGTTCGGTACGACTCAGCCTGCACGGGGCTTGGCCTATGTCGACGGCTATCTGATTTCCAACTTCCTCGGGCGATTCGACGCGCCGCGCTGGAGCATCGTTGCGCCTGAAGAAGTTTCGCGCGTCGACGTCCTCTATGGACCTTTCTCCGCCATTTATCCTGGCAACTCGATCGGTACTACAGTGGCAATTACGACGCGGACCCCAAAGGAATTCGAGGCTTCTGGGAGTGCGCAGGTTTACCATCAGAACTACGATAACTACGGCTACAAGAAAGGCTACACCAACGATCAGGAAAGCGCCTATGCGGGCAATCGTTGGGGCGATCTGTCGCTTGCCGTGGCACTCAACCGGATGGCGTATGAATCACAGCCAATGGGGTATGCGGCCGCTACTTTTGTCGGGGGGGCGGTAGGTGGACTGCCAGTAGCGAATGGTGCCGTTGCCGACCGCGATCAGAATGGCAATCCGAGAGTCATCGTCGGTGCGATCAATATGCAGAAAGGGGTTCAGGAGCAAGCAAAATTCAAGCTTGCCTACGATATCACTCCGACGCTCCAAGCCGATGCACTCTACGCTCACTGGACCAATGACTACAAAGTCTATAACCACTCCCTTTTGACAAATGCGGCGACCGGTAGCGAACTGTGGCGTGGCGTCGGAACGCCAGCGACAGGTGCCACCGCTGGCTACGTGAATATCAACGGAAGTCGCTATTCGATTCCCCTCATGGCGCCGCAACGAGGCAATGAAGAACACGAGCAACTCGGCGGGCGGCTGCGGACACGTAATGCCACCGGTTGGAATTCGTCGATTCAGCTCTCCAGCTATCGGGTCATCGAGAACACCAGTCTGACATCGGATCGTTCTGACCCTATTGCCTATAGCGGTGTGACGACGGGGACCTATACCAAGGGTGACGGAACCGGGTGGCGAACCTTCGAGCTTCAGGGGACCTATACGCCGGGAGCCGGTGAAAATCATGCGCTGACAGTCGGCTACCACCAGAACAACTACACGCTGGAAAACCGCGTTTATGCACTGAGCTACTGGCGAGATTCTGACACTAGGACCAGCGAGCGCCAGAATTACTTCGGCAAAACTCAGGTTCAGGCCCTTTACGGGCAGGATGCTTGGCGGTTCATGCCCGACTGGGTGGCCACTTTCGGTGTTCGCTACGAGCGTTTCCGTGCCTACGATGGCTCTCAGTACGATGTTCAGGCTACCGCTAAACCACAGGTTAATTACGCAGACAGGAAGGATTCCGCAACCAGTCCTAAGCTGTCGCTTGCCTATACAGTTAATGACGAATGGCTGGCGCGCGCATCGGTTGGGAGAGGCGTTCGCTTTCCAACCGTGTCTGAACTTTTCCAGGGAGCGCGGTCTGGAACCTCGCTGGTCAGCAATGACCCGAACATGAAACCGGAGGTGAATGATGCCAAGGAGTTGTCCGCCATTCGGGAATTGGGGAATTCCAGTCTGCGCATTTCCCTGTTTGAAGATGACATCAAGAATGCAATTTTCCAGCAGTCACAGCTTGTCGGAGCGACGACGGTGACGACCGTCCAGAACGTCAAGCATGTTCGGACGCGCGGTATCGAAACGGCTTACCAGGGAACCGACATTTTCGTACTCGGGTTTGATCTTCAAGGCAGTATTGCCGTCGCGCATTCAGAAACGCTGAGCAATCCCACCAATCCCGCATCTGAAGGCAAGGATTGGCCACGTGTGCCGCACGTTCGTGCTTCGGTGCTGGGCAGCTATCGGACAGGGCCGTGGCTGGCTTCGCTTGGCGTTCGCCACGAAGGGAAACAGTATGGCAGTCTGGATAACACCGATGTCCACAGTTCAACGCCGGGCGGTGTTTCTTCATTCACGATGGCGGATGCAAAACTTGGCTACAACCTTGGCAAATGGGGAAGTGTGGCCGTCGGTATCGACAATCTTACCGACAAGAAGGCTTATGTCGGCCCCCATCCCTACCCCGGGCGGACGTACTTCGCCGAAGCGCGGTTGAAATACTGATGAAGCAGGTGATTCTGAGCCTCATGCTGGGGATTGCACTTGCCTACGGGCCGGAGCGTCTCCAGGCTGCAGAGGCCATGCCCACGATGGGGAAGAAAGCCAGGGTCGAACTCGGTTCTGCCGCTGCATTCGCGCCTGACGGACAACTGCTGGCTGTCGCCAAGCAAGGTGAGCATCTCATGCTCTACCGAAGTGGCGACGACGGCGTCACCTGGTCAGCTCCGACTGTCGTCAACGCGCGTCCAGAAGCCATCTCGGCCGATGGTGAAAATCGGCCGAAGCTGGCGTTTGACGCCGATGGTGCTGTACTGGTGTCCTGGACTCAACCGCTGAGTCGCCCCTTCTCTGGAGCAATCCGGCTGGCCCGGACCACCGATGGTTCCAGTTTCTCAGAGCCGATCACGGTTCATCGTGACCGCAATGAAATTACCCACCGTTTTGAGTCGATGGTGGTGGCAGCAGACAGTCGCGTCGTGCTGGCGTGGATAGACAAACGTGATCTGGAGGCGCAGAAGGGGGACAAGAAGGCGTACCGGGGCGCGGCAATCTATGCAGCGACTTCGCGCGACGGTGGTCGAAGCTTCGAACCCGAGCAGAAGGTTGCCGATCATTCATGCGAATGTTGTCGAATTGCATCCGCACTGGATTCCGACGGTTCTCCGCTGTTCCTGTGGCGCCACGTTTTCGTGCCGAACGAGCGGGATCACGCGATTGCGCGCATCGGCCGGGATGGCCGGCCGGAGGAAGTACTTCGTGCCACTTTCGACCGCTGGAAGATCGACGGCTGTCCCCATCACGGACCTTCGCTCGCCGTCGACGAGGCGGGCAACCGCCATGCCGTCTGGTTCAACCAGGTGGGCGGCGGAGAGGGCCGCGTCTTTTACGGTCGTCTGCCGAAGAAGGCAAGTGATGCCGTCAGCGCCCAACGCAAGATCGGTGAGGCGGGTGCTGCCCACGCCGATCTCCGGGTCATCGGAGCGCGTGTCGGTATCGTCTGGAAGCAGTTCGATGGTGAGCGTACGCAATTGAAAGGCGAGATATCCGAGGACGGCGGGGCCAGCTTCCGCGCCGTTGATCTCGCACACAGCGCCGGCGCGAACGACCAGCCGCGGTTGCTGGCCAAGGGCGATCGACTCTTTGTTTTCTGGCGCAGCGAGCTCGAAGGCATGCGTGTCTTCCCCTTGAATTGAATGAGCGCCATGACATCCGCCCTGCTTGAAGCACGTAGCCTGAGCAAGTGCTATGGCGATACCGTTGCCCTCGATGCGCTTGATCTCGGGGTGGCGGGCGGTGAAGTCTTCTGCCTGCTCGGGCCGAACGGTGCCGGCAAGACGACGACGGTCAACCTCTTTCTGAATTTCATCTCGCCGAGCGCGGGTTCCGCGCTCGTCTGTGGCATCGACAGCGCCGCCGAGCCGCAGCGTGCCCGGCAGCACCTCGCCTATATCCCCGAAACGGTGATGCTCTACGGCAATCTTTCCGGCGTCGAAAATCTCGATTATTTCGCGACGCTTGCCGCCGGACGCGGCCATTCCGATGGCGAGTTGCGCGGCTGGCTCGCCGAGGCCGGGCTGCAGGCCGAAGCGATGGATCGCCGTGTCGCCGGCTATTCGAAAGGCATGCGGCAGAAAGTCGGCATCGCAATCGCCCTGGCCCGCAACGCGCGGGCGCTGCTGCTCGACGAGCCCACCTCCGGCCTCGACCCGCTGGCGGCCAACGAATTCGCCCGCCTCATCGGAACGCTCAGCGTACGCGGCATGGCCGTGCTCATGGTGACGCACGATCTTTTTCTGGCCCAGCAATGCGGCACGCGTGTCGGCATCATGCAGCGCGGCCGTCTGGCGGCGACCTTTGATACCGCGGCAACCGATCACCTGAGTCTGGAGCGTGCCTATCTCGACGTCTCCCGCGGCGGGCTGGCCGCTTGACGTCTGGCGATTGAAGACCTCTCTGTCATGGACCTGCATCGGCCAAGCATGCAAACCGGCGAGGAAGTCGCTCCAGCCCCCACGCTCGCACGCCCGGCGGCGTCGCCGGCGCTGACCGTCGCCCGGCGCGAGTGGCGCGAACTGGTGCGTGATTCCCGCCTGCGGCTGCTGGCCGTCGTTTCGCTGCTGCTGTTATTGGCTGCGCTGATCGCAGGCTTCACGCAGGCGCAGCGCCTCGATCGCGAGCGCTCTGCTGCGATGCTCGCCGACCGTTCGCTGTGGGATGGGCAGGGCGCCAAGAACCCCCACGCAGCAGCGCATTTCGGGCAGTACGCGTTCAAGCCGGTCGGTGTCCTTGCGCTGGCCGACCCCGGCGTCGATGCCCATGTCGGCGCGGCAATCTGGCTGGAGGCGCACAAACAGAACGAGGCGCAGTTTCGGCCCGCACGCGATTCGGGCTTGCCGGGGCGCGCCGGCAACGGTTTGTCGCTGGCCTTCATCCTGCAGGCATTGCTGTCCTTGCTGGCCATCCTGCTGGCTTTTGCCGGGTTCTCGGGCGAGCGTGAGCGCGGCACCTTGCGGCAGGTTCTTGCGTTGGGGGTTCGGCCGCGCGATTTGCTCGCGGGCAAAGCCATGGCGATTTCCGGAGCCCTCTTTATACTCCTGCTCCCCGCCGCGATCGGCGTGTTCGCCGGCATCTACACCCTTGACCTCGAACACCACAGCGGCGTCTCCGATCACGGCCAGAGCGTGCTCCGTCTCGGCGCGCTCGCTGTCGCTTATGCGCTCTATCTGGCCGGCTTCGTCGCCTTGGCGCTGGCGGTTTCGGCACGGGCGAAAAGTTCTCGCGCCGCGCTCGTCATACTGCTCGCGTTCTGGCTGGCCAATACCTTCCTCGCGCCCCGCCTGAGCAGCGACTGGGTTCGCTCCTTTGCTCCCCTGCCCAGCGCGCAGCAGTTCCGTGACGCGATTGCCGCCGACAAACGGCAACTGTTCGGCCACGACGAATCGCATCCGGCCTTTGTCGCCTTCAAGGCACGAGTGCTTGCCGAATACGGCGTATCCCGCATCGAAGACCTGCCTGTGAGTTTCCGTGGCCTCTCGTTGCGCGAGGACGACCATGCCGGCTATCGCATTTTCGACCGGCATCATGCCGCGCTGCAGGCCGCCATCGATCGTCAGGACGCGCTCCGCGCCCTGCCCGGCGCCCTGCTGCCGTCACTTGCCGTACAGCCAGTGTCGATGGCGCTGGCGGGTACTGACAGCCGGCATCAGTATCATTTCACGACGCAAGCCGAAGGCCATCGCCGCCTGATCCAGGAGATCGTGAGTGACGATCTCATCCGCAACGCGAGAAACGGCGGTCCCGACTATCAGGCGCCGCCTGCCCTGTTCGCCAGCATTCCTTCTTTCGCCTACCAGCACCCTTCGATCGGCGAGGTGCTCACCGGCGACGCCCGCAATCTGGCAGCGCTGGCCCTCTGGGCGTTTGGCTGTACGCTGTTCGCGCTGCGCTCCGTGGCGCGCCTCAGGGCTGTGTGAGATGCGCCTGAAGCACTTTTCCGAATTGCGGGTTGCCGCGTGCTTCGAGCTCAAACTCATGCGGCGCGATCCCGCCGTCTGGCTGGTACTAGCCTTGCTCCTTGCTGCTATCGTTCAGGCGCTGGTCAGCGGGCGTGCCGTGGTTGAGGCACGCGAACGGGCGGTTGCCGTGATGCAGGACGCCGAGGCGAAGCAGCGCGCCGAACTGGTCACCCAGATCGAGGCGATCGAGTCGGGCAGGATCGCCGCCCCAGACCGTTTTTACCGGGATCCGCGCAACGCCTTTGCCGTCAGCAACCGTATCGGGCCGACAGCTGCCTTGCCCCCCGTCCCGCTGGCGCTGGTGGCGGCTGGTGCTGGCGAAGCCTTTCCGCCTGCGGTGCGCCTGCGCGCAGGCAGCAAGGACAGCTTTCTCTTTACCGAAGAAATCAACAATCCGGCGCATCTGTCGGCCGGCACCTTCGATCTTGTTTTCGTGCTCGTCTTCGTGCTGCCGCTCTGTCTGCTGGCACTCACCTACAACCTTGTCTCCGGAGAGCGCGAGCAGGGGACGTTTTCACTCAACGCCGCATCGCCGGCTTCGCTTGCGACTGTCTTCGGCGGTAAACTGCTTGTCCGCGGCGGGCTGCCTGTCGGAGTGACACTCGTCGCCGTCAATGCCGGTATTGCGCTTGCAACATATTCGTCGCACGCACTTCCGCTCGTCTCGCTGATATGGCTGTCGCTTCTGGTCGTCGCTTACGCATCGTTCTGGTTGGCGCTGGCAGCCTTCGTCAATGCCTTGCGACGCGATTCGGCCCTCAATGCGCTGACACTGGTCGGTGCCTGGCTGGTTTTCGTGCTCCTGATTCCGGCCTTTTCGACCGCGCTTTCCGAGGCGACGTATCCGGCGCCACCGCGTGCGGAAGTCATACTTGCTTCCCGCAGCGCCGCGATTGACGCCGAGCGTGACCGTGCCGCCGAAGAGGCGCGCTACCGCGACGAGTATGGCGAGACCGCGGCGAAAACAGCGGGCAAGGTAGACGAGCGGACGCGGATGCTGCAACGCATTGCCGTACAGACCATCGCCACCGAGCGTGCCGATGCCGTGCTGGCCCGCCACGACGCGCGCGTAGACGAGCAGGCCCGGCTCGCTGCTCGACTGGCCTTTCTCTCCCCGGCAATGCTGGCCGAAGCTGCAATGATCGACCTTTCAGGAAATGGCAGGGCGCGCTACCGGCAGTTTGAGGCGGCACTCGATACCTTTCATCGCGAGTGGCGGGATTTTTTCATTGCAGAGCGTGCCGCGCGCAGCTTGCCCCTGACGCGGGCCGACTACGACCGCCTGCCACGTTTCTCGGTTCGGGAAAAAGCACCGGAGAGCCTCCTGCCTGCCACGGCGGCAGTGGTTTTCCTGCTCGCCGCCCTGATGCTGGCAAGTTACTATGTTCGCAGTCTCGGACGCTGAGAACGCTGAACTGATTCTGGCTGGAACTGCAAAATATGGCCCCGTCGACACCGCAGGTTGACGGGGCCTTCCTTTTCGGAGTTCAGAACTTGTAGTTCACTCCGGCGTAGAGCGAGCGGCCCATCCCCGGTACTGCCGTTCCCCAGCCGAACATGCCGTCGCTTGCAACCGGATTCAGCGACATCGTGCGACCCTGGCCGATATACGCGCCGCCGAGCGGCAGGTCGTAGTTGCGGTCGAACAGGTTCTCGATACCGAAGTCGAAGCGGACATTCTTCAGCGTGTAGCTCGAGCGGAGATTGACGAGGCTATAGCCGTCTGTCTTGGTCTCGTTGCGCACTTCGGAGACGTTGTCCTTCGCCTTGACCATCACCAGCTCGACGCCGCTGTCCCAGCCGCCGGTCTTGTGCGTCAGCGTCAGCTTGGCGTTGAGCGGCATGATGTTGTACAGGTCGTCGCCGGTGTCGCGGTTGTGGCCGTTGGTGTAGTTCAACTGGCCACGCAGTCCGAAATCGCCGATGCCCGTCTTTCCCAATGGCATCTTTCCAGCGAGGTCCAGGCCGTAGAGGCGCGCATCGTGGTTCGCGTACTGGAGGATGACAAACTTGTTGGTCGTCGTTGCGTTGGTGGCTAGTGAGGCGAGGCAGGTGGAGTTGCGGCACCGTACGGCGTCGATGTAGTCAGTAACGTACGTGTAGTACGGCGTCGCCGAGAATTCCCAGTCGCGTGCTGCGGTATGCAGGTTGAACGTTGCCGAGACGGTATGCGCCTTCTCAGGTTTCAGGTTGATGTTGCCGACGTAGCCGTTGCCGTCGCCGACGAAGTTGTTCATCCCGGCCATCATCCCCGAACTCGACCAGGTGTAGCGTTCGTAAAGATTCGGCGAGCGGACCTTGCGCGCGATGCCGAACTCGACATCGTTGGTTTCCGACGGCGTGTAACGGGCGAGGGCCGTGAAATTCCAGTTGTTGTCGGTCTTGCTGCGGTCGGCGTTGTTGAAGGCAACCGCCTCGGTGGTTTGTCCCATCATGCCACCCGAGCCGCTGGTCGGCGCCGTGGCGAGGTTGTAGCCGTGGACCTTGCCGGCGTCGGTATTGACGTGCTCGTAACGAATGCCCATCAGGGTCGTCCACTGCGCGCTGTATGCAGCCTCCCATTCACCGAACAGCGCCGTGCGGTTGCGCTTGCCGTCGTTGATGTTGATGAAGTCATATGGCCACATGCCGCTACCCGAGGGGGGCCACCAGTCATCAAGGCGATAGTGCTGGTATTCGCCACCGACACGAAGCAGATCCTGTTGCGTTAGCGATATGTCGGCCTTGATCGTCAGTCCGCTGTTTTTGCTTTCCGTTTCCATCGGCATGCCGGCCGCGCAGTTGCTCCCTATTGCGCATGGATAGCCGTTTCGAGTCAGGCGGCCGTCGGCACCTTCTGGTCCCCCCGAGTTGACTCCATACCAGAAGCGCTTGTCATCACCGAAGTCCATCTTGTGATCGACCTTCTCGTGATAGACACGGGTTTCCAGCGATCCCCAGTCGTATTTCCCGAGGTGGCGCAGATTCAGGCGCCATTGCTGGTTCTCAGTCATGTCCATGCGCTGGTTCGGATAGTTCTGGAACGGCAGATCCTGAAAGCCGAGCTTCGCTTCAACGAGGTGGTTGCTCCCCTTCATGGCGAGGCCCAGCGTGTGGTTACGGGTCTCGTACGCGCTTGACCCGACTTCATCGCGGTCAAGCGCATGTCCCGGGACGCCCGTGGCCGTGTAGTTCTTGAAATTTCCGCCAGCCTTGTAGTTGTCGGCCTGCGCAGTCGCACCGGTGTAGGTGAGGCTGAGGCTTTCATTGGCCAGCGTAGCGTTGATGTTGCCGCCATAAGCATTGCCGTTGCTGCGATAGAAGGCGCCCGCCTCACCGGTAAACAGCAAGTCCTCGCCGGGTGCTGCAAATTTCGGTTCCTTCGTCCTGGCGACGATGGTCCCGGCAATGCTGTCGCCGCCGGCACTGACCGGCGATATTCCAGCGTAGACCTTGAGCGATTCGACTGCGCTTGGATCGACGTACGAGAGCGGCGGGTTCATGTGGTTGGGGCAGGAAGCGATCAGATCCATGCCGTCGACCTGGGTGCGCACGCGGTCGCCAGCGAGTCCGTTGACCACGGGCAGGCTGGAGACACCTCCCGCTCCCTGCAGGTTGACGCCGGGGATGTTGCGCAGAAGGCCTGCGGTGTCACTGGTCGCGGCACGTAGC